>DATAKN010000294.1:0-20347 GCA_036261595.1 Marmoricola sp. | reverse complement strand
CATGGGCGCCGACTTCGTCGCCCGGTCGGGTCTGGGCGACGAGCTCAACTACGTGCCGGTCGACAAGCACACGCTGCTCTCCACGGAGTACGACAACATCTTCGCCGTCGGCGACGCCAGCAACATCCCGGCGTCCAAGGCCGGCTCGGTGGCCCACTTCGCGGTCGAGATCTTCGCCGACAACTTCGTCGAGCACGTCGCCGGCCTGCCGATGAGCGGGTCCTTCGACGGACACGCGAACTGCTTCGTGGAGTCCGGCGAGGACAAGGCGCTGCTGATCGACTTCAACTACGACACCGAGCCGCTGCCCGGCAAGTACCCGATCCCGCGCGTGGGCCCGATGAGCCTGCTCAAGGAGACCCGCGCCAACCACCTCGGCAAGCTCGCGTTCCGGCACATCTACTGGAACGTCCTGCTTCCGGGGCTCCCGATCCCGCTGCCCGCCCTGATGTCGATGGCAGGCAAGGAAGTTCCCGCCGACACCACCACCTCAACCAAGCAGGAGGCATGACGCCATGACCACGACCACCATCGACGGCCACACCGTCCACGTGAACGAGGAAGGGTTCCTGACCGACCCCTCCGAGTGGGACGAGGATCTGGCGAAGTCGCTCGCCGCGCAGATCGGCATCGATCTGACCGAGGAGCACTGGAAGGCGATCCGGTTCCTGCGCGAGGACTTCGCCAGCCAGGGCGAGACTGCCACCCTGCGGCGGATCAGCACGGTCGGCGGGATCCCGACCAAGGACCTGTTCCGGCTCTTCCCGCAGAAGCCCGCCAAGAAGCTGTCCTACGTGTCCGGCCTGCCCAAGCCCCACGGCTGCGTCTGAGCCGAGAGCGACGAGGAGAATCACCATGACCACCACCGAACCGGCCCCGGTCGTCCCCGACTTCGGCGGCGCCGAGACCGACCGCAAGCTCGCGATCATCTGCTCCAAGGGCAACCTCGACATGGCCTACCCGGGCCTGATCCTGGGGAACGCGGCCCTGGGCGAAGGCGTGGAGACGCACCTGTTCTTCACGTTCTGGGGCTTCGACATGATCACGAAGAAGACGATGGGTGATCTGAAGTTCACGCCCGTCGGGAACACGGCCGCACACATGCCGCAGGGCCTGACGCCGATGCCCGGCATGACCGCGATGGCCACGCACATGATGAAGAAGTCGATCGCCGAGCTCGGCGTACCGGAGGTGCCCGACTTCTTGGAGCAGATCGTCGACTCCGGCGGTCACCTGTGGGCGTGCCGGATGTCCGCCGACATGAACCACCTCACCGAGGAGGACCTCTACGACGGGGTCGAGGGGATCATCAGCGCGTCGGACTTCATCGAGCTCACCGCGGGCGCGCAGATGCTGTTCATCTAGGGAGCCGATGTGATGGGGCCCGGGTCCAGAGTCCGAAGACGACGCTGGGCCCGGGCCGTCACGTCCGTGGTGCTCACCGCAGCGATCGTCGAGTACGCCGTCGTACCCCAGCTGGTCAAGGCGCGCTCGGCGATCGACGACGTCTCCGGTGCATCGACGTGGCTGCTCCCGGTGGCGCTCTGCCTCCAGGCCGCCTCCCTGGCCTGCTACACCTGGCTGACCCAGTCCACGGTGCCGGTCCGGCACCGGGTCAGCTGGCCCACGCAGCTGGCGATGGACCTCACCGGCTTCGCCGCCGCGCACGTCCTGCCCGGGGGCGGCACGGCCTCCTCGGCGCTGCGCTACCGGCTGATGACCACCCGCCGCATTCCCCGGCCGGTCGCACTGTCGACGGCGGCCGTCGAGGCGACCTTCTCCTACGTCGCGCTGCTCGCCACCTACTGCGTCGGTGTGGCCCTCGCGCTCCCGGAGCTGAACGACCACCCGTACTACGTGGTCGGCGCCGTGGCCGGGCTGGGTCTCATCGGCGCCAGCTCGGCGGGCTTCTGGGCATTGGCCCGCAGCCGGCCCGGCAGCCACGTCGCTCCGCTGGTGGAGCCGCTGCGGTCCGTGCGCCTGCAGCAGTGGGCCCGGCAGTGGCGCCGTCTGGTCGGCGAGGTCCGCTCGTTCCTCGACGACCACGAACGGCGCAACGTCGCCCTCGTCTTCGCGCTCGGCAACTGGTTGCTCGACGCGGCCTGCCTGTGGGTCTGCCTGGCCGCGTTCGGCGCGGTCGTGCAGCCCGGGCTCGTGCTCACGGCGTACGGCGCGGCGAACCTGCTCGGGCTGCTCCCGATCACCCCGGGCGGCCTGGGTGTCGTCGAGGGTGTGCTCATGCCCGCACTGGTGGCCTTCGGCGTCGGCGGAGCCGTCGCCGTCCTGGGCGTGCTGGCCTGGCGGGTGCTGCAGTTCTGGCTCCCGATCCCGGTGGGCGGCGCGGCGTACGTCGCCCTCCGGGTCGCTGATCTCCGCGCCGGTCGGGACCTCTCAGCGTCGCGGTGACGCGGGGTGCCGGATCGTGTCCGCACCCGCCTGACGGGTGTCGAGGCGGTCGTAGAGGCGGTCGAGGAGGTTGCGCATGTCGGTGACCGCTCCTCGGACGACCAGGTCCTTCGTGCTCGCCTTGTGGGTCACCGCGACCGGGGCGTGCCGGGTCAGCCGGACCTCGATCACGCAGCGCAGCTCGTGCGGTCCCTTGCGGGCGCCGCTCTCCTCGGAGAGGTGGACCTGCACGCTCGTGATCTTCCGCTCGAAGCTCGCGAGACCACTGCTGACTTCCTGTGTCACGTAGCCGATCAGGCCCTCGTCACCTGCGACGTGGTAGTCGGTCCGAACCTGGACGTCCATGGTTCTCCTCCTTCGGTCGTCGCCGTCGCGCCGAACGGCGAGACGGTCTCAGCGGTGCGGTGTGCGTCGATCCGGCGGAACATCCGCTCGAGCACGCCGCGCATGTCGACGACGGCGCCGCGGACGGCCTCGTCGTCGGTCGTACCCCGGTGCATCACCGCGAGCGGAGCGTGCCCGCAGGGAAGGACCTCGAGCCGGCAGTGGAGGACGACCGGACCGCCCCAGCAGTCGGCCTCGGTGGTCAGGTTGACCTGCGCCTTCACCACCCGCGCCGCGCAGGGACCCAGGCCGGCGAGGAGCTCGAAGCCCACGGACGAGGTCAGCGCGTCGTCCTCCGGGATCGGGTGGTCGGTCCGTACCAGGATCTCCACGGCGCCTCCTCTGCCCGGTCTCCCGTCGTCTCGAGTCTTGACGCCCGCAGCGGGACCCAACAGGGCCCAAAGACTCCCCACCCGGGGCGTCGGTCCCGTACGCCGGCCGTGTCAGACTCGCGCCGTGACGCTGACCTACTCGGGCACGCTCGACCGCTCCGCCGTCGTCCACGCCGCGGAGCTCGTGCACGCGCTCGTCACCCGGCCCGAGATCGCGTCCGCGTGGACCGTTGAGTCCAGCTGCGCGGGGATGACCGTCGGCGGGCTGGCCCGGCACCTGGTGGGGCAGTCGGTGTACGTCGTCAGCCTGCTCTCAGCCGACGCGGCGCAGGGGGCGGACGCACCAGTGGAGAGCCTGCTCGAGCACTACGCGCAGGCGGCGTGGGTGCGCGACGACCTGGACAGCGGCTCGAACCTGTTCGTCCGCGAGAAGTCCGAGGCGCAGGCCGCTGAGGGCCATGACGTCGCGGTGGCTCTGCAGGCCGACGCCGTCGCGCAGCTGCCGGCGGTGCTGGCGGATCCGCCGGACACGACGCTGATCCCGTGGCAGGGCTGGCGGTTGCCCACCGACGACTTCCTGGTCACCCGCCTGATGGAGATGGTCGTCCACTCCGACGACCTCGCCGTGAGCGTGGATCTGCCCGTGCCGGACTTCGGGTCCGCCGTGCTCGAGCCGGTGCTCGGACTGCTGACCGCGCTGGCCGTCGTACGGCACGGGCAGGACGCGCTCGTGCGGGCGCTCAGCCGACCGCAGCGGGGTCCTGCGTCGATCGCGGCCTTCTGAGCACGGGCCCCAGCAGCACGAGGGCGATCGCCAGTCCCGCCACCGGCGCGACGAAGACCCCTATGGTGGCGACAGTCTGCGCGACCGGGTCAGGGTGCAGGTCCCACGTGGTCGTGCTGCGCAGGGTCTCCAGGGCGTACTGCGCCGCCGCGCACAGCGCCAGCAGCACGAAGAGCGCGGCCGCTCGGCGGATCCGGTCCACGACGAGGAGCGCCGCCACCGACACCGCCACACCGAGCCCGAGAGCGCCCAGCGATCCGACCCAGAGCACCAGCGACCCCACCGCCGCGGAGACCACCACCGGCGCGAGCGGATCCTCCACGGGAGGGGTCGCGACCGTCGCGAGGAGCACTCGGCCCAGGATCAGCACACCACCGCCCACGGCCCAGCAGCCCACGAGGACCAGTCCCGCGACGCCGATCGACCGGGCGACCCGCCGATCCCCTGCCGGGCTCGTCATGGTGCGCGTATCCCGGACCCGCGTCACGAGAGGTCGGGCTCGGCCAGCCGCTCGACCGAGGTCACCACGGCGACTCCCCCGTGCACCTGCCCACCCAGTCGGACCGGCGCCCGGCCGACCAGCCGGTTCACCTCGAACGCGCCCTCCGCCGGCAGTCCGGGCTGCAGGCTCGCGACGATCGCCTCGGCGGCCGCCCGCTCGCTGCCCAGCACGGCGACCAGCCATCCCGCCGTGCCGCCCGGCACCAGCTGCGGTCCGAGCGCCGCGAGGGTCGCGGAGACGGCAGGGCTGTCGGCGAGCGGGTTCGGCATGGGTCGTTGCACCTCGCGGGCCGCGTCGCGACGCACGCGGAACACCATGACCATCAGACCGACCCCGACGACCACCGCCACCAGGAATGTCCTTGCCAGCTCTCCCGACGCCATCCGTACCGCTCCTTCCCGGCACGAGTCTTCCCCGGGAACGCAGGGCGCGCACCGGAAACCGGGAAGGCGGCGGCGGTCAGGGTGTCCGCACGCCCGGCGACCTTCGCCGGCTGGCCGGGCCTGACCCTTCGCTCAGCCGCCGAGGATCTCGGTGCTGACGTCGAGATGACCCGCGTGCCGGGCGTACTCGGCCAGCACGTGGAAGCAGATCCACTCCAGCGTCGGTTGGTCCTCGTCGCCGAAGCGGCCGCCCGGCGCTCCTGGAGTGTCGAGCGGGTGCGAGAGCAGGATGCTGCGGGTGCGCGCGCCCAGGGCCCGGAGCCGGTCTGCGACCACCTCGGCGGTGACGTCGTCCGACACCTCCCAGCGCGCCGCCGGTCTGACCTCGTCGCTGTCGTCGGACGTCCATGGCTCGGGCACGTTCCAGTCGCCCCACGGGTCGTCCAGCGACTCGCCGAGGAAGCCCCACACGAACCATCTCTGCTCCATGTGCAGCACGTGGTTGAGCAGCTCCAGGGGCGACCAGCCGCTCGGCGTACGGAGCTCGCGCTGCTGCGCCGGCGGGAGCGCCAGGACCGCCGCGATCAAGTCCTCGCGCAGCCATGCGAGGTAGTCCGCCCACCGCTCGGCACCGTCCGCGCCGTGCTTGTCCGGCTCGCTGGAGCCGGTGTTCACGCGCTGGTCCTCACTCACCCGTGAACCGTAGCGGGGATCGACCTGGAGCCGGCAGCCGAAGGTCAGGCGGCTGGCTTCGACGAGGTGACCACGGTGACCTGCTGCACGCCGTAGTGGTTCTTCGCCCACCGGACGGCCTCGGCTGCGGTCGGGAACGTCACCGCCCAGCCGCCCGGCGCGGGGACGGGCGCGCCGTCCAGGTGCGCGATCGGGGTGAATCCGCCGGTCGGATGCGGCTGAACGGTGCAGACCATGTCGGGAGGGTCCGAGATCCGGCGAGAGGTGGGCGGTTGCATCGGGAACTCCGGGGCGAGTGCGGGTCGAAGGGAGGCTGACACCACGCCCATCGGCAGGCCGGCCGCCGGGCTGAGCCACTCGGTGGGTCCCTCCTGCGCCGATCTCGAGGAAGCCGGGTCTCGCCGAGTGGCTCAGGTGGGTGGCGCGCAGACCGATAGAGGCCAGGCAGGAGCACACCCGGCTCCCGGACCGGAAAGGGCGATCGTGAGCGCCGACACCTCCCTCCAGATCACCAACCGCGGCGGGCTGCTGTCCCGCGGCCGCCTGCAGACCCGGATGGTGATGGCCGGGCTGATGATGGCGGCCGTGCTCCTGGGGCTGGGGCTCTACAGCATGCACCAGCAGAGCGTCATCGAGGCGCGCACGGCCGCCGTCACCACCCGCGACCTGGAGCCGTTGGCCAAGCTCCGGACGGCCCAGCAGAGCGGCTTCAACATCACGATCGTGGGGCTCGTGGCGGGCTCGAGCAAGGACCCGGTCGTCGTACGCCGGATGACCGAGAAGCGTCAGGGGATGCTCGCCCAGATGGGCCCGCAGCTGAAGGAGATGCGCGACAGCACCCCGGCCGAGCTGCGGACGTACGCCGACGGCCTGATCGAGGACTGGACCACCTTCGTGGCCGCGGACCAGGCCTACGTCGCGGCCGCCAGCACGCCGCGGGCCGCCGACCTGAACGCCACGGCAGCCGCGGCGTTCGACCACCTGGTCGCCGACTTCGACGCGCAGGCCAAGCGCCTGGTCGCCGACGCGCACACCCAGCGCAAGGCCGTCGCAGCCACCGCCGCCGGCGGGCGCCGCACCACCTTGCTGGTGGTCCTCGGCGGGGCTCTGCTCGCGATCGTCATGGGTCTGGTGATCGCCCGGAGCCTGCGGCGTCGGATCGGCACGATGCTCACCGCGCTCGACGCGCTCGCGAAGGGCGATCTGCAGCACGAGGCGGAGGTCGAGGGCACCGACGAGCTCGCGCAGATGGCCGCCTCCCTGCGCACCGCCACCGCGTCACTGCGCCGAACCGTGGGGGCGGTGGCTCAGAGCGCCGACTCCCTCGACACGGCCAGTGAGCGCGTGTCCGACGTCGCCACGACGCTGGCCACGACGGCCGAGCAGACCGCTGCCCAGTCCGGCGCGGTGTCGGCTGCGGCCAGCCAGATGTCGGGCAACATCCAGACCGTCGCAGCCGGCGGTGAGCAGATGGGCGCGACCATCCAGGAGATCGCACGGAACACCACCGAGGCCTCGCAGGTCGGCGTCGAGGCGGTCGCCCTCGCCGAGGAGACCAATGCGACCGTGGCCAAGCTCGGCGCCTCCAGCGCCGAGATCGTCAGCGTGGTCGACGTGATCACCTCCATCGCCGAGCAGACCAACTTGCTGGCGCTCAACGCCACGATCGAGGCCGCACGAGCCGGGGACGCCGGCAAGGGATTCGCGGTCGTGGCCGGCGAGGTCAAGGACCTGGCGCAGGAGACCGCGCGGGCCACCGAGGACATCCGGCAGCGCGTCAGCGCGATCCAGCAGGACACCGCCAGCGCCGTCGAGTCGATCGCCCGGATCGGCGACGTGGTGTCTCGGCTCGACGGCTACCAGACCACGATCGCCTCCGCGGTCCAGGAGCAGGCGGCGACCACCCAGGAGATGAACCGCAACGTCAGCGAGACCGCCAGCGGCGCCACGTTGATCGCCGAGCACATCGACTCCGTGGCCGACGCCGCGGGCACCACGAGCGGCGGGGTGTCGGAGATCCGCTCGGCCGCCGGCGACCTCGCCCGGATGAGCCGCGAGCTGCAGGAGCTGGTCGGCGGCTTCCGGTACTGACGACTGCCGATCCTCCCTCTGCGCCAAGGAAACCCTCAGCAAGCGCTGCCACCATGGGCCGGCGCGGCCCTGAGGGCTTTGGACTCTGGAGCCCGGCCGTCGCCGCGACAAGACTCGAAGCATGGCCAGGGAGGAATGGAGATGTCTCTGACCGGTTCGGTGTTCCTGACCCTCGTCGTCGTGGTCACCGTGCTCGCCTTCGTGCTGCTGATCCTGGGGTGGCACCGGCTCGACGGGCCCACCCCGTCACGAGTCGTCAGCCGGGTCGCGGCAGTGCTGCTGGTGAACGTGCTGGTGCTGTTCACGGCGGCGACCCAGTTGAACGCGACGTACCTGTTCTTCGCCAGCTGGAGCGACGTCCAGGGCGCGCTGACCGGTCACCTGGCGATGACCCGGCTCACCCGCGGCGGCGCCGCCGCGGCAGCGGCCAACAAGCGCGTGACGGGCCAGGCGGCGGTGGCGGCAACCACCGTCCCGCCGCTCACGGTGCCGATCAGCTCCAGCGGGGTCGCCGAGTTCACGGTGACCGGTCCGGCGAGCGGGCTCACGGGCACCGTGGTGGTCCAGCTGCCGCCGGACTACACCTCGGCGGCGAACGCCGCACAGCGCTACCCGGTGCTGGAGGCGTTCGGCGGCTACCCGGGCACACCGTCGACGTGGACCCGGGTGATCGGCATCGGTGGGGCCATCGACAAGCAGGTGCGGGCCCACACCATGCGGCAGGCGCTGGTGGTGCAGCCGCAGATCGAGTTCCCCGTCGGCGTGGACACCGAAGGGGTGAACGGATCACCGGGCCACCCGCAGGTGGAGACGTGGCTGACCCAGGACATCCCGAACTGGGTGGCCCAGACCTTCCGCGTCCAGACCCAGCGCAGTTCCTGGGCGACGATCGGGTACTCGGCAGGAGGCTGGGCCGCGGCCATGGCGGCCATGCTCCATCCCGCGCAGTACGGCGCCGCGATCGTGCTCGGCGGCTACTTCCGACCGGAGTTCGGACCGCTGTACGAGCCGTACCCGCTCAAGGGCACGCTGGCGCACCGCTACGACCTGGTCAGCCTGGCCAAGTCCAAGCCGCCGCCGGTCGCGCTGTGGATGGAGACGTCGCATGCCGACGCGGTCTCGTACCACTCCAGCTCGCAGTTCCTGACCGCCGCCCGCGCACCCCTGTCGGTCAAGGCCGTCGTCCTCCAGAACGCCGGTCACCGGATGAGCGTCTGGCTGGGCCTGCTCCCCGAGGCGCTGGCCTGGCTCGGCGGCAGCGCCTCCGGCTTCCGGCCGTAGCTCACCAGCCGAGCGACGTCGCTGCGTCAGCCACGGCGAGCGGTTCGTCAGCGGCCGCCGCGAAGGTGAGCAGTGCGTCGACCAGCTGCCGACGAGAGCGAGCGGGCATCGCGGCGACGATCTCCTTGATCGCCCTCCTGCGCCGCGCGGTCACGTCGTCGACGGTGTCCCGCCCGCGTGCGGTCAGCTCGATCACGACCTCGCGGCGGTCGCGTTGGTTCTCGTGGCGTTCGACCAGTCCGGCGGCGATGAGCCTGTCCACGGTGCGCAACGCCGTCGAAGAGTTCACCCCGAGCCGCTCAGCGAGGCGGTTGAGCCGGGTCGGACCGTGCGCCGCGACCACCACGAGGACGCGGAACTGGGTGAGCGTCACGGCCTCCTCGAGCTCGGCCAGGGAGTGCGCCGAGATGCCGACGAGGGTTCGTGAGGCGGTCAGCAGCGCCGTCACCAGCGCATCGAGCTCAGCGTCCTCGCTCTCCTGGCGACCGGACGTCGACCGGGGTTCGACCCTGCGCACCATCTGGACCTCCCGTGCATGTCTTGCTGCAACTATTGCATAATGCAACCTATGCCCGGACCCACTGCTGCGGATCCCGAGGCGGGTCGCTGGCTGACCCGCCCGCCGCTGAACGCCCGACGAGCACTCGTGGCGCTGCGCAGTGGCAGTGGCGGTCTGCTGCTGCTCGCTCTGGTCGTGGGCGCCGGATCCGCGGCGTTCGCGGTGCTCTTCCGGTGGCTGATCAAGGTCTTCACGCTGTTGCTGTCCGGACACCCGGACTACGCCGCGGTCGCCGGCGCCGCCCATCCCCACCTGCCGGGCCTGGGACGCTGGTTCGTGCTGTTCACCCCGGTGGTCGCCGGCCTGGTCTACGGGCCTCTGGTGCACTTCTTCGCACGGGAGGCCCGCGGCCACGGCGTACCCGAGGTGATGTACGCCGTCGCCCGCCGGGGTGGCCGGATCGCCCCGCAGGTGGCCGCGGTCAAGGCCCTGGCCTCGGCGCTGTGCATCGGCGGCGGCGGCTCCGTGGGCCGCGAGGGTCCGATCGTCCAGATCGGCTCGGCGCTCGGGTCGACCCTCGGTCGGGTCATCCGCGTGCCCGAGCACCGGCTCCGGGTCCTGGTCGCCTGCGGGGCCGCCGGCGGGATCGCGGCGACGTTCAACGCCCCGCTCGCCGGAGTGTTCTTCGCGATGGAGCTGATCCTGTCCGACTTCGCGGCCGAGGCCTTCGGGATGGTGGTGATCGCCTCGGTCACCTCGGACGCGATCGGCCGGGCCGTCCTCGGCGACCAGCCGTTCCTGACGCTGCCGACGTTCACCCTCGCCCATCCGCAGCTCTACCTGCTCTTTGCGCTCCTCGGGCTGCTCGCCGGCGCCGTCGGCGTCGGATTCACGCGTGGTCTCTACGCCATCGAAGATCTCTGCGACTCCCTCTGGCGCGGCCCGGAATGGCTGCGTCCAGCGGTCGGCGGCCTGGCCCTGGGTGGCGTGCTCCTGCTGCTCCCGGAGATGTACGGCGTCGGCTATCCGGTCCTCAGCAACGCGATCCTCGACAAGTACGCCGTCGGCTTCCTGATCCTGCTGCTGGTCGGCAAGATCGTCGCCACCTCGCTGACCATCGGCATCGGCGGCTCGGGTGGAGTGTTCGCGCCGAGCCTGTTCATCGGCGCCATGCTCGGCTCCGCGTTCGGCGAGATCGTGCACCAGGCAGACCCCGGTCTCGCCGGACCGATCGGCGCCTACGGGCTCATCGGCATGGGCGCGGTCTTCGCCGGTGCCGCACGAGCCCCGATCACGGCCGTGGTCATCATGTTCGAGCTGACCGGCCAGTACTCCATCATCCTGCCGCTGATGACCGCGATCGTGCTCGCGTCGGGGATCAGCCACCGGCTCACCCCGGACACCATCTACACCCTCAAGCTCCGCCGTCGCGGCGTCGACCTCGGCACCCGCGAGACCATCGCCGCCCGGCGTACCAGCGTCGGCCAGGTGATGGCCGCGGTCCCGCCCTCGCTCCCGGCCGAGACCACGCTGTCGGTGGCGGCCCAGGCCTTGCGGGAGTCCCAGTACGGCGTGCTGCCCGTGGTCGACGCCGACGGGACCTATCTCGGGGTGCTCACCGTGCGCGCGGTCAGCGATGCGCTCGCCGAAGGTCCGAACGAGGCCGAGACGACCACGACCGTGAGATCGCTCGTCGAGATACCGAGCACGCTCCGCGAGGACGAGCACGTGGACGACGGCATCCGGGCGCTCGACCTGAGCGGGTCCGGCGCCATCCCCGTGCTGTCGGCGAGCGACGACCGCGTGGTCGGCTGGTTCGACTACCGCGCCGCGCTCACCTCGTTCCGGTAGACCCGGGAGACGGTGGCGCGCCGGCTCGGCGGCTACGCCTGCGGGATGCCACGTCGGCGGAATGCGGCGTAACCGCCGATGACGGACGCGACAGCGAGCAGGCCGAGCAGCATCACGTCACCCGGATCGACCGGGTCGACCGGCGGGTTGCCGATCAGGTGGAACGGCGACAGCACCCGGATCGCCTGCGCCAGGTCGAGCGGATCGGACAGGTACGCGATGACGACTCCGGCCGCGTAGACCAGCCACACGACCGGCCCCCACCGAGGCACGACGGCGAAGACCAGGACGGCGAGGCCGGCGAAGAACACCACAGCCGGCAGGAAGTCGACGACGGCCCCGAACACCTGAGGCGTCACGTTGTCGCCCACCGACCACGAGGTGCTCGCCGCGAGCACGGCGGCCCCCGTCATCGACACCAGCACGATCCCGGTGGCCACGACGAGGAGGTGGACACTCAGCCAACGCCACCTGCTCCGGGCGCCCGCCAACCGAGCCTCGAGACGGCCGCCCGCCTCCTCGGCACGGAGCACTCCGACCGCCTGCACCGCATACCCGGCGCCGAGCAGCGCGAGCAGCAGGGCGGTCATCGCCAGGACGGCGTCGAGACCGGTGCTGCCCGAGGCGCCCATCGCCGTGGCGATGCCGGGGTTGCCGTTGATCGCATCGATCAGGGCGTGGGCGACCGACCCGTACGTCGCCGAGACGGCGGCGGTCGCGGCGGTCCACCCGATCAGCGAGCCACGATGGGCCCGCAGCGCGATGCCGAGCGGCGTACGCAGGAACCGTGAGGCTTCCGGGTCGGCCGCCCCTGCCCCGAGGAGTGCGCTGCCCACGTCCCGTCGCGCGCTGATCGCGAGAGCGGCGGAGGCCAACCCCGCCGCCACGACGACCGGAACCAGCAGCGGCCACCAGCGCTGGTCGCCGAACGCCCGGGTCTGCTCCTGCCACCCCAGCGGGGACAGCCAGGTCAGCGGCGACCACCGTACGTCGCCGAACCCGCGCAGCAGGTAGGCGGCGATGATCGCGCCCAGGCCGAGCGCGTACACGCCGCGAGCGTGGTGCACCAGCTGTGCACCGAGCGCCGCGAGCCCGAGGAACACGACGCCGAGAGCACCCAGCGACAGTGCGTAGAGAGCGCCGTCGACGACGGGCACACCGGCACCGGCCAGGCTGGCGAACATGGCCAGCGTGGTGACGGCCTCCGCGCCGAGAGCCACCAGGATGGCCGCGAGCAGGGGCGTCGTACGGCCGATCCGGCCCGCCACCAGGGCCTCCAGCCGACCGAGCTCCTCGTTCCTGCGGGTCATCCGGGTGACGAGGCTGACCGCCATGAACGGGACCGCGAACGAGGCCAGGAACCCGAACTCGTTGGCCACGATGCCACCGAGGGAGTCGACGCCGGCGACCCTGCCGTTGATCATCACCAGGGCGTTGTCCCGGACGGCGACGGCGTAGGTGTGGATCTTGGCCGGGGTGTCGTAGAGCCCGTGGATCGCCGACACGGTCAGCGCCATGGTCGCCGCGATCCCCACCACCCAGGCCGTCAGGGCCAACCAGCCCGTGCGCAGGTGCACGCGGGCCATGGTCACCAGTGGCCCACTCATCACCGTGGTCCCTCACCGTCGGGCTGTTCGGCGTAGGCGTGGAGGAAGAGCTCGTCCAGGCTGGGCGGAGTGACGGTGAGCGTGTCCACGCCCGCACCGTGCAACCGGCCCACCACCTCGCCGAGCGCGGACGCATCGGCGCTGAGCCTGACCTCGGTGCCGCCTTCGTGGCCATCGACCGCGAGATTCGCCACTCCCGGCACGTCGTCGAGCCGCGGCGGCCTCTCGGTGACGGCGTGGATGCTCGTGCGCGTGTGTCGCCGCAGCTCGGCCAGCGTGCCGGTGGTGACCGTCCTTCCCTTGCGGACGATCGTGACCCGGTCGGCGAGCGCCTCCACCTCGGCCAGGATGTGGCTGGACAGCAGGACCGTGACGCCCTCGGCGGCGCGCTCGCGGATGACCTCCTGGAAGGCCTGCTCCATCAGCGGGTCGAGTCCGGAGGTGGGTTCGTCGAGGATCAGCAGCTCGACGTCCACCGCGAGCGCGGCGATCAGCGACACCTTCTGCCGGTTGCCCTTGGAGTAGTCCCGTGCACGCTTGGTCGGGTCGAAGTCGAAGCGTTCGATGAGCTCCTCGCGCCGATCGGGGCGAATGCCGCCGTGCACCTGCGCCAGCACGTCGATGCACTGCCCGCCGCTGAGTCCGGGCCACAGGGTCACGTCACCGGGCACGTAGCCCAGCCGACGGTGCAGGGGTGCCGCCCGGTGCCAGGGATCCTTCCCGAACAGCTTCGCCTCGCCGCCGGACTTGCGCACCAGACCCAGCATGATCCTGATCGTGGTGGACTTCCCGGCGCCGTTCGGCCCGAGGAACCCGTGCACCTCACCCCGGCGTACCTCCAGGTCGAGTCCGTCCAACGCCGCGACAGGACCGAAGCGCTTGACCAGTCCGGACGCGCTGACGACGACCTCCTCCCCTGACGTCGTGCGGCTCAGGACAGGTTCGGCACTGGACAGCGTCATCGCTTCGCTCGCTTCCCGCGCCGCGATTCGCCGGCGCTCTCGTCGGTGGCGGCCGGGGGGACGGCAAGCGCCCCTTCCCGGTAGATCTGGGTGACCCCGGCGGCCCAGCGCGTCAGTCCGTCGGGCGACAAGGGGTCGACGCCCAGCACGTCGGTTAGCGGTTCCCGCAGGAGCAGGAGCACCAGGTCGGCGGCGAGCAGGAACGCCGCTCGGACCTCGGGGTCGTCCGCCGGGTTCGCGAAGCCGGCAGCCGTCAGCTGGTCGAGCAAGACTCGCGAGACCTCGAACCACCGCCGGAACATCGCGGTACCGGCCGGATCCCCGTCCAGCACAAGCCGTCGGAAGTACGCCGGCAGCGGCGAGTCGGTCTGGAGCGCCTGGGCGAACAGCTCGGCGATCGACGCGCTCGACCCCTCGGTCAGGACCTCCCCGACCTGGGCGGCGTCCTCGAACAGCACGTCGAACTGCGTCGCGGCGTACTGGTCCACGGCCTCGCGCAACCCCGCCTTGCTGCCGTAGTGGTGCAGCACCAGCGCCGGTGACACTCCAGCGGTGTCGGCGATCTGCCGCACGCTCACCGCATCCGCACCGTGCTCGGCGAACAGCCGCAACGCAGCGTTGCGGATCACCGCCCGACCGGTGAGGTCCGCGCTGTCACCTGATCGCATGATCAGGATACTAAACAGTTGTTCAGCAGATGCAAGGGGTACGCCTCTGGCCGGCCGCTGCGGGCGGCCTCTGGTAGTTCCCCGTCGGCGAGCGACGGTTGGGCGGGGCCCACGGGGCTGGCGCTCCGAACTGCCTGCTCGGGGTGACCGGCCGGTGAAGAGCCGAGCGGTCTGGGAGATCCGCTGGGAACTCGGCCATGAGCGGACCAAGCGGCCGGTCGGCTGGACGAACGCGGTCGCGACGATCTGCGTACCGGACCTGCTCAACCACCAGCAAGGCGGCCTGACCTCGGAGCCGGTGACAGGAGTCGAACCCGCGACATCCTCATTACAAGTGAGGCGCTCTACCAACTGAGCTACACCGGCGTGCGTCCACCGTCCGGGGATCGGCGGCGCGCGGGCCATCGTACCGGCGTACGTCGGGCCGGCACGGCGCGGTCAGTGCGGCTGCCAGGCGTCCTCGTCCGAGGTGCGGCTGCTCACCGACCGGGGCAGGTTGCCGTCGGCGAGCTGCCGGAGAGTCACCGACTCGAGGACGTCGCGCAGCGCACGGCGGCTCGCGATCCACACGTGCTGGAGGACGGCGGCCGCATCGTTGTACTCCACCGATTCCGGGCGCAGGCCGTAGATCGAGACCAGCGGGCCGTCGACCGCGCGGATCACGTCGGCGACGGTGACCTGCTCGGGATCCCTGTTCATCCGCCAGCCACCGGACTGGCCGCGTTGCGCGACCAGGACTCCGGCACGCCGGAGGTCGGCGAGGATCGCCTGCAGGAAGCCGTGCGGGATGTCCTGCAGCCGGCCGATCTCCTCCGCGCTCACCGGGCCGCCGTCGCTGCGCCGGGCGATCTCGATGAGCGCACGCAGGGCGTAGTCGGACTTGGCGGTGACGCGCATGCGGCCAGTCTCCCAGACCAGTCGACTCGGTCGGCTTTGACTGCGGCCGGGTCAGGCCGGCGCCGCGCGGCGCCGGGCGATCGCGTAGAGCGCGACCGAGGCCGCCACCCCTGCGTTGAGCGACTCCAGCGAGGAGCTCATCGGGATCGAGACCAGCTGGTCGCAGGTCTCGGCCACGAGTCGCGAGAGTCCCTCGCCCTCGGATCCGACCACGACCACGAGGGGTCCGTCGGCCAGGTCGAGGTCGGGCAGCGAGACGTCACCGTCCGCGGCCAGGCCGACCACCATGCACCCCGCCTGCTGGTAGGCCTTGAGCTGCCGCGTGAGGTTCACGGTCTGAGCGACCGGCACGCGCGCAGCCGCGCCGGCCGAGGTCTTCCACGCCGCCGCGGTCATCCCGGCGGCACGCCGCTCCGGTACGACGACCCCGTGGGCGCCGAAGCCGGCCGCCGAGCGCACCACCGCGCCGAGGTTGCGCGGGTCGGTGACCGAGTCGAGCGCCACGATCAGCGGCTTCTCGCCCCGTTCGTCGGCGAGGGCGAGCAGGTCGTCGGGGTGGGCGTACTCGTACGCCGGGATGCGCGCCGCCAACCCCTGGTGGACCGCACCAGCGGTCATCCGGTCGAGCTCCGGCCGGGGTACCTCGAGGAGGGAGATGCCGCGGTCGGCCGCGACCGCGAACACCTCACGCAGTCGGCTGTCCCGCTCGGCGCCCTCGGCGACGTACACGCTCGTGATCGGCATCTCCGCGCGCAGCGCCTCGAGGACGCTGTTGCGGCCGGCGATCCACTCCGAGTCACCAGTCCGGGGCCGGCGCCTGGCGCGGGTCGCGCTCGCCTTCTCGGCCTTGGCCGCCAGCTTGTGCGCCTTGTGGTAGGGCCGGTCCTTCGCCTTCGGCGTGGGGCCCTTGCCCTCCAGACCGCGCCGGACCCGCCCGCCGGAGCCGGCGGTCGGGTTGCCCTTGCCGCTCTTCTTCACCGCGCCGCGGCGGGCAGAATTACCAGGCACGTCAATGTCCTCTTTCGGTGGTTGAGGCGCGAGCGCCAGCGCTTGTGCTGAGGAGGTCGCGCAGCGACCGTCTCGAAGTGAGCCTCGAAACCCCTGGCACGTCAGATACTCCACTTGGGTCCGTCGGGGGTGTCCTCGACCTCGATGCCGGCGGCCTTGATCTGGTCACGGATCGCGTCGGCGGTGGCCCAGTCCTTGGTCTCGCGGGCGCGGGCGCGCTGCTCCAGCAGGCCGCGCACGAGCACGTCGACCGCCTGGGTGAGCTTCTCGTCGTCGCTGGCCGAGACGCCCCAGGCGGGATCGGCCGGGTCGAGACCGAGGACGTCGAGCATGGCTCGCACCGAGGCCGCGTTGCCGCGCAGGGCGTCGGACTCGCCACCGGCCAGCAGCTTGTTGCCCTCGCGGACGACGTCGTGGATGGCCGCCACCGCAGCCGGCGTACCGAGGTCGTCGTCCATCGCCGCGAGGAAATCCGCGCACGCGATCCCGGAGTCGGGAACACCGCCCAGGACCTGCCCGGCGCGATCGAGGAACCCTTCGATGCGCCGGAACGCCGCCGCCGCCTCCTGCAGCGCCTCGAAGGAGAACTCGACGGTGGAGCGGTAGTGCGCGGCCACCATGTAGTAGCGCAGCTCGATCCCGCGCACCTGCTTGAGCACCTCGGGCACCAGCAGGGAGTTGCCCAGCGACTTGCTCATCTTCTCGCCGGAGGTGGTGATCCACGCGTTGTGCAGCCAGTACGCCGCGAAGTCGTACCCGGCCGCCCGCGACTGCGCCTGCTCGTTCTCGTGGTGCGGGAACCGCAGGTCGACCCCGCCGCCGTGGATGTCGAACGCCTGCCCGAGATACTTCCCGGCCATCGCCGAGCACTCTATGTGCCAGCCCGGACGGCCCCGGCCCCACGGCGAGGGCCAGGCCGCGGTCTCCGGCTCGTCGGCCTTGTGGCCCTTCCACAGCGCGAAGTCGCGCGGGTCGCGCTTGCCACGCGGGTCGGCGTCCTCGGCGGGAGCCATGTCGTGGATCGACTGGTGGGTCAGCTCGCCGTACGCCGGCCAGGACTGCACGTCGAAGTACACGTCGCCGGAGCCGTCCGCGGCCGCGTAGGCGTGGCCCCGCTCGACCAGGCGGGCGATCAGCTCGAGCATCTCGGGCACGTGGCCGGTCGCCGCGGGCTCGTACGTCGGCGGCAGCACGTTCAGGTCGTCGTACGCCCGGTCCAGCTGCCGCGCCATCTCGTAGGCGAGGTTGTACCAGGGCCGGCCCTGCTCGGCCGACTTCGCGAGGATCTTGTCGTCGATGTCGGTGATGTTGCGGATGAAGGTGACGTCGTACCCGCTGGCTAGCAGCCAGCGCCGCAGCACGTCGAAGTTCACCGCCGAGCGCACATGGCCGACGTGCGGCTCGCTCTGGACGGTGAGGCCGCAGACGTAGACGCCGACCTTGCCCTCGTCCCGCGGCACGAAGTCGCGGACCTCGCCGGCGGCGGTGTCATAGAGCCTCAGAGTCACCGGGCGAGTCTATCGACCCCGAGCCCTGTGAAAACCGCGCACTCCTGTGACTCTTGGGGTTACCGTATGGCGGTGAATTCGACGGCTTTGCGGCGCTTTCTGATCCATCCGCGCGTGCTGGTCTCCCTGGTCGTGCTGATCGCCCTGGCGTTGCCGCTCGGCGTGCTGTCGCACGGCCGCAACGAGGGCCAGCCCCGGGTGCGCATGATCGCGGACGTCGGCAGCGGGACGCTGACTCGCGTGGTCAGCTCCGCGGACTTCGGCGCGGGCGTCTTCCGCGGGACCGGGTGGGCCGGCGGTGCGCTCCGACTCACCCAGCCCATGGCCACGGTGACGGTCGGCGGCGTGCGCTACCAGTCCGCCCGCTGGACCGCGCGGTGGACGGCGGGCGCAGAGTTCACCGAGCTCGTGCCCTCATGGTCGGCGCGCACGCCGTCGGGGTCGTGGGTGCGGATGCTGGTCCGGGTGCGCGACACCCAGGGCCGGGTCTCGCGGTTCAAGGACCTCGGCCGCTGGTCGGTCGGCGACAAGTTCCTGAAGCGGCGCAGCTCCGGCAGCCAGACCGACGCCCTCGTCACGGTCTCGACCGACACGCTGCGGGCGCAACCCGGCGTACGACTCAACGGCTACCAGCTGCGGATGCAGCTGCTGCGCCGGGTCGGTCACGCCGGACCGGCGGTGCGCTCCGTGTCCGCGATCGCGTCGGTTCCTCCGGGCGCGCCCGCCGCGGTGTCGCAGCCGGTGTCGTCGACACCGGTCTCGCTGCCCGTCCCCGGCTACTCGCAGATGATCCACCGCGGCCAGGACCCTGAGTACGGCGGTGGCGGCGAGGCGTGGTGCTCCCCCACGTCGCTGTCGATGATCCTGGGCTACTACGGACGGTTGCCGAGCCCCGCGTCGTACCGGTGGGTGAAGGCGTCGTACGCCGACCGCTGGGTCAACGCGGTCGCGCGGATGACCTACGACTACCGCTACCGCGGCACCGGCAACTGGCCGTTCAACACCGCCGTCGGGGCGAACCGGGTGGGTGACGCCTTCGTGACGCGGCTGACCGACCTGCGGATGGCCGAGCCGTTCCTGCGCGCAGGCATCCCGCTCGCGGTGTCGATCCAGTTCAGCCGCGGCCAGCTCGCCGGCGCCCCGATCTCGGCCAGCGCCGGCCACCTCGTCGTGCTGTCCGGTCTCACCGCCAGCGGCAATCCGATCGTGATGGACCCGGCCGCGCCGAACGACGCCACGGTCCAGCGCACCTACGACCGCGCGCAGTTCGAGCGCGCCTGGATCGGCGGCTCGGGCGGCACGGCCTACGTGGTCCACGACGCCGCCCACCCGCTCCCGGCGGCCCCGGCCGGCGTACGGGCATGGTGAGCGGAGTGCCCAGCTCCTGAGCGTCGTCAGACGCGGTGCCTGGCAAGGCGGAGGAGGGAGGCGGGCTCAGAGCGAAGCGGCCCGGCGACCGACGACAACGCAGCCAGGTGCCGTGGCTGACGGCGCTCAGGCCCCGTAGCCCCCGTCCACGTCCAGTTTCTGGCCACTGATGAACCCGGCCCGATCGGAGGCCAGGAAGCAGACCGCTTCGGCGATGTCCGCGGCCTGCCCGAAGCGGCGCAGCGGGATGTTCGACCGGGCCACGTCCAGGGCACGCTGGTCGAGGTCGCCGGAGCTGATCAGCCGCTCGGCCATGCCGTCGGTGAGCATGCCGGGGCCGACGCAGTTGACCCGCACGCCGAACCGGCCCTCCTCGGCGGCCAGCCCGCGCACCAGCGCCTCGACGGCCGCCTTCGGCACCGAGGACAGGCCGTCGCGCACGGGGAAGCGGCTGGTCGCGGCCGTCGTCACCGCCACGATGCTCCCACCGGCTTCCCGCAGCGCAGGCAGCGCGGGCGCCACGATCCGGAAGAACGCAGCGGCGTCGGCCTCGAGCTGTCCGGCCAGGTCGGCCGGGGTGATCCGGCTCAGGTGCCGCATCGGCACGTGCGGGCCGGCGGCGTACACGAGCGTGTGCAGGCCGCCGTACGACGCCACCACGCCGTCCACCGCCGTCGTGCAGGAGGCGTCGTCGAGCAGGTCGACCTTCACCGCCGCACCGCGCACGCCGTACGCCGTGGCCTCGTCGACCGCCAGCTGCGCCCGCTCCCGGGAGCCGCGGTAGGTCGCCACCACGGCGCTGCCGCGCTCGCCCAGCATCCGCACGATCGCCCGGCCGATGCCGCCGCTGCCGCCGACGACGAGCGCCGCACCGGTCCGGTTCGCGAAGTCCTGGTCCATGGGCGGCAGCGTAGGACCCTGCACCCCGGTCAGCGGACGTTCGGACCCGAGATCTGGTTGTTGGAACGTTCGATCAAAACCCGGGCGGGTTCTAGCTAGTGACGCAACGCCTCGATTAGAGGAGTTGTCGTCTGATGGGTCGTCCGAAGAACCCTGTGGAGTTCGATCGCCGGTTCTGGGCCGGGATCCGTGACGGCTTGGGCGTGGAGGCGGCTGCTGCGGC
>DATAKN010000291.1:0-5066 GCA_036261595.1 Marmoricola sp. | reverse complement strand
CTCCTCGCGGGTCTCGTCGTCGAGGTCGCGGACCCGCCGGCACTCCGTGACCAGCCCGGCGCGGTCGCACCGCGACACCGCCTGGCGCACGACGCGCATGCTGCGTCCCTCGAGGGAGAAGTCGTCGACCTCGACGATCGCCTCGTCGCCGAGCTCCAGCGCGTCGAGGCCGGCGCGGTGGTACGCCGTCGCGCCACGCTCACTGACGCCGAGGGCCGCGGGCACCCAGCCGAACGACCGGGCCTCCTCCAGCCAGGCCTCGATCGCTCCCGGCCAGGCTTCCGGGTCGCCGACGGGGTCACCGGCAGCCAGGGTGACCGCGCCGACGACCCGGTAGGTCACCGCCGCCTTGCCGGTGCGGCTGAAGATCACCGACTTGTCGCCACGGGTGGCGAAGTAGGACAGCGAGTCGACCTGGCCCCACCGCTGCAGCAGGTCCCGGATCCGGGTGTCCTCCTCCTCGGTCAGCGGGTGAGGCCCGCTGGCGGGCATCGTGAGCGCGAGCACGAGCAGGCCGACCAGCGTCGCGCCGAAGATGAGCAGGGCGATCGCTGCGTGGTCGGCATGGGCGCGGTTCGTGAACTGGACGGGGCCAGTGATCCCGACCAGGCCGAGGAAGGCGTGCCGGATGCGGTCCAGCTGCGTCGTACCGGGGGCCTGTCCGTCGGCATCGAGGGCGAGCCAGAGCCAACCGAGCGTCGTGGCCAGTACCGGCCCGGCGACCAGCACGGCGAGCACCCTCGACAGCGAGCGCTGGTCAGGGCGCGCGGTGAAGTTCGGCCGGGCGAGAACCAGCAGCACGAACACCGCTGTGGTCACCACGGCTTCTTCGACGTCGAGGCCCTTCACCAGGTGCAGTCCCACGGTCGCGCCGGCGAGCACCACCGTGAGCAGCCACGCCCGGAACTTGCCCCGGCGCAGCGGCCGGGACAGCACCAGGAGGAGGGTTCCGGTCGCCAGAGCGCCGGTGGTCGCTGCGGCGGGCGCGAAGTCCGGAAGGATCTCCTTGACCATGTCCACCCGGTGGTGCAGCGCGGGCAGCAGCGCGCTGAGGATCGTCATCAGACCGACGGCGCCCACCAGACGCGCGATCCAGGCCGGTGTGGTGAGTGTCGACAGGAGGGGGTTGCTCATCGACATGGAGCGTCGACGCTGCGGGGTGGCACGCCGCACCTGGGTCTGGGTCACGCTCCAGTTTCGAACGCGGGACCTGTCGTGACGCTGAACGTCAAGCGAATTACTCCCACTCGATGGTGCCGGGCGGCTTGCTGGTGATGTCCAGCGTCACCCGGTTGACCTCGGCGACCTCGTTGGTGATGCGGGTGGAGATCCGTTCGAGGACGTCGTACGGGACCCGGGCCCAGTCGGCGGTCATGGCGTCCTCGCTGGTCACCGGGCGCAGGACGACGGGATGGCCGTAGGTGCGGCCGTCGCCCTGGACGCCGACGGAGCGTACGTCGGCCAGCAGCACGACCGGGAACTGCCAGATGTCGCGGTCCAGGCCGGCCCTGGTCAGCTCCTCGCGCGCGATCGCGTCGGCCTCGCGCAGGATGTCCAGCCGTTCACGGGTGACCTCACCGATGATCCGGATGCCCAGACCCGGCCCGGGGAAGGGATGCCGCCAGACGATCTCGGCGGGCAGGCCCAGCTGCTCCCCGACAAGGCGCACCTCGTCCTTGAACAGGGTGCGCAGCGGCTCGACCAGCTCGAACTCGAGGTCCTCGGGCAGCCCCCCGACGTTGTGGTGGGACTTGATGTTCGACGTGCCGGCGCCGCCGCCGGACTCCACCACGTCGGGGTACAACGTCCCCTGGACGAGGAAGGCGACCTTCGTGCCCTCCTCGACCGCCGCCTTCTGCAGCACCTCCGCCTCGGCGGCCTCGAAGACGCGGATGAACTCGCGGCCGATGATCTTGCGCTTCTGCTCGGGGTCGGTCACGCCCGCGAGCGCGTCGAGGAAGCGCTTCTCGGCGTCGACCACGTGCAGGTCGACCCCGGTGGCGGCGACGAAGTCGCGCTCGACCTGCTCCGCCTCGCCCTTGCGCAGAAGGCCGTGGTCAACGAAGACGCAGGTCAGCCGGTCACCGATCGCACGTTGGACGAGCGCAGCGGCGACGGCCGAGTCGACACCGCCGGAGAGCCCGCAGATCGCGTGGCCGTCGCCGACCTGCTGGCGGATCCGGTCGATCTGCTCGTCGACGATGTTCACCATGGTCCAGGTCGGCCGGCAGCCCGCGATCTCCCAGAGGAAGTGCTCGAGGATGCGTTGGCCGTGCTCGCTGTGCAGCACCTCCGGGTGCCACTGGACCCCGGCCAGTCGGCGCTCGGTCTCCTCGAACGCCGCGACCGTGGCGCGAGGAGAGCGGGCGTTCACGGTGAAGCCCGGGGGCGCCGCCACGACCTCGTCGCCGTGCGACATCCAGGAGGTCAGTGTGTCGGGCAGACCGGCCAGGAGCGTGCCCGGCTCCAGCACGGACACGTGGGTACGGCCGTACTCGCGCTGGCCGGTGTGGGCGACCTCGCCGCCGAGGGCCTGCGCCATCGCCATGAAGCCGTAGCAGATCCCGAAGACCGGCACCCGGCCGTCGACCAGGCTGGGGTCGAGCCGGGGCGCGCCCGGCTCGTACACGCTCGAGGGCCCGCCGGACAGGATGATCGCGCGCGGGTTCTTCGCGAGCATCTCCGCGACCGGCATGGTGTGCGGCACGATCTCGGAGTAGACCTTCGCCTCGCGGACCCGACGGGCGATCAGCTGGGCGTACTGGGCGCCGAAGTCGACGACGAGGACGAGGTCGTGCTCGGTCACAGCTGGCCTTCCGGTGGCGCGGTTGCGGATGCCCGAAGTCTAGGGCCGCAGGTACGCCGAGCGGCGCGCGGGCAGGCACGAGGCTCTCGGGGCCGCCAGACGCGACTCAGGGCCCGACCGGGGAGGGAGGGAGGTCGGGCCCTGAGTGTCCACGTGGCGTGAACCGTGTCGAGATCGGGCCTGGGAGGGAGCGATGCACCCGATCTGCACTGGTAAACGAGGGGTCCCGATGCGGGTTATGGCGAGTTTCAGGATTTTTTTCGGGACCGGCCGGGACCGGTGCGTCGGCGCGCGCCGGGATGACGCACCGCGAGCGAAACACAGGCGCCCGGCGTCCGGGTCTCCGGAGCCGAGCGCCTGTGGGCAGTGTCGAGGTGCCGGGTCAGCTGACGGCGACGATCGGCAGGTGCAGCGCTCCCGGGGCGCCCTGCGGCACGGCCGGATCCTTCGGCGCGACCGGCGCCACGGGCTCGTACGCCGACCCGAGGGCCGGCCGGGCGTCGGCCTCGCCCTTGTTCGGCCAGAACGACATCGCTCGCTCCGCCTGCGCGGTGATCGTCAGCGACGGGTTCACCCCCAGGTTCGCCGAGATCGCCGAGCCGTCGGTGATGTGCAGCCCGGGGTAGCCGTAGACCCGGTGGTAGGGGTCGATCACCCCGGTCTCCGGCGAGTCACCGATGGTGCAGCCGCCGATGAAGTGCGCGGTGAGCGGCCGGTTGAACGGCTCCCCGATGTTGCCGCCGGGCGTGCCGCCGACGAGCTCCGCCATCTTCCGGGCCGCGCGGTTCGCCACCGGGATCCAGGTCGGGTTCGGGATGCCGTGGCCCTGTCGCGACGTGAGGTAGCTGATGTTCGTGCCGGGGACCTTCTTCAGATAGGTCGTGATCGAGTTGTCGACCGTCTGCATGACCAGGGCGATCACGGTGCGCTCGGACCAGTGCTTGAAGTCGTACAGGTCCTTGACGTTGCGGCGCTGCTTCCACATCTCCTTCAGCCACGTGCGCCAGCGCGGGTCGGGGCCGTCACCATCGGTGAGCACGGTCTGCATCATCGACATGAAGTTGCTGCCCTTGCCGTAGCGGACCGGCTCGATGTGGGTGTGCTCGTCGGGGTGGAACGACGAGGTGATCGCGACCCCTCGGGAGTAGTCGACCTTGCTCTCTGCCGGGGCGATCGCCCCGAGGATCGACTCGGAGTTCGTGCGCGAGAGGTAGCCCAGTCGGTCGGAGAGGCCGGGCAGGTGGCCCTCGGCCTTCATCCGGTGCAGCAGCCGCTGCGTGCCCAGCGACGCGGCGGCGACGATGACCTGCCCGGCCGTGAGCGTGCGGCTCGACCGCTTGGTGGCACGCCTGGCCTTGGTGTACTTCGCGGTGATCTGGTAGCCGCCGCCGGGCAGCGGCTTGATCCGGGTCACCGTCGTCAGCGGCATCACCCGGGCGCCCTTGGCCTCGGCGAGGTACAGGTAGTTCTTGACCAGCGTGTTCTTGGAGTTGTGCCGGCAGCCGGTCATGCACTCGCCACAGGCCTGGCACGGCACACGATCGGGTCCCACCCCGCCGAAGAACGGGTCCTTGATCGTGTCGTGGTGGGTCTCACCCGGCCCACCGAAGAACACCCCCACCGGCGTCGGGTGGAAGGTGTCGGCCACGCCCATGTCCTCGGCGACCTTCTTCATGA
Source organism: Marmoricola sp. (assembly GCA_036261595.1). GTDB lineage: Bacteria > Actinomycetota > Actinomycetes > Propionibacteriales > Nocardioidaceae > Marmoricola. Next base: position 583 of record DATAKN010000291.1, on the reverse strand, counting down.
CCTCGTCCGAGGGCGTGCGCAGTGGGCTCTCGACGACGCCGAGCATCCGCTTGGCCTGGTCGTAGTACGGCGCCAGCTCGGCCTTCCAGTCGGTGATGTGCGCCCAGGACGGGTCGCGGTAGAACGCGTCGAGCGGCTCGTACAGCGTGTTGGCGTAGACCAGGGAGCCACCGCCGACCCCCGCACCCGAGACGATCATGCAGTCCTTGAGCGCGTCGATCCGCTGGATGCCGTAGCACCCGACCTCGGGGCGGAAGAGGTAGCGCTTCACGTCCCAGGAGTTGTCCGGGAAGTCCTCGTCGCGGAAGCGGGCACCGGCCTCCAGCACCGCGACCTTGTAGCCCTTCTCGGTCAGGCGCAGGGCGCTCACCGACCCGCCGAAGCCGGAGCCGATGATGATCACGTCGAAGTCGAACCCGTCGGTCCGGCCCGCTCCCCCGGCGGTTGAGCCTGTCGAAACCCCGTCGGTCAGCATCATGCGCGTCCGATCTTGTTCAGGAGCCGGAGGCTCGTGGTCATCAGCTTGGCGTACTGGCGGTCGTCGAGACCGTACTGCGGGCTGAACCGCAGCAGTGCCTGGGAG
>DATAKN010000285.1:0-5448 GCA_036261595.1 Marmoricola sp. | reverse complement strand
CTCGGGGCCCTCGACCGCGTGGTGGTTCAGGCAGTACCAGAAGCCGCTCATAGTCAGGAAACTACACTCGCGTCCGTGACTTCCGTCGTTCCCGGCACGATCTCGCCGCGCCGCCCCGTGCCCGCGCACATCCCGCGGCCGGAGTACGTCGACAAGCCGGCTCCGGAGCGGTTCACCGGCTCGGAGGTCAAGGACGCCGAGACCATCGAGCGGATGCGCGTGGCGGGCCGGATCGCCGCCCAGGCGCTGCAGGAGGTCGGCAAGCACGTCGTGCCGGGCGTGACGCACGACGAGCTCGACCGGATCGGGCACGAGTTCCTGCTGGATCACGACGCCTACCCGTCGACCCTGGGCTACCGCGGGTTCCCCAAGTCGCTGTGCACGAGCGCCAACGAGGTGATCTGCCACGGCATCCCCGACAGCCGGGTGGTCGAGGACGGCGACATCGTGAACATCGACATCACCGCCTACATCGGCGGCGTCCACGGCGACACCAACGCCACCTTCATGACCCCGGGGGTCAGCGAGGAGGTGCGCGACCTGGTCGAGCGCACCGAGGAGGCGCTGCGGCGGGCGATCAAGGCGGTCCGCCCGGGGCGGCAGATCAACGTGATCGGCCGCGTGATCGAGTCCTACGCGAAGCGATTCGGCTACGGCGTGGTGCGGGAGTTCACCGGCCACGGCATCGGCACGTCGTTCCACTCCGGGCTGATCATCGCGCACTTCGACGACCCGGCGTACGACACCGTGATGGAGCCGGGCATGACGTTCACGATCGAGCCGATGCTCAACCTCGGCACGCACGAGTGGGAGATGTGGGACGACAACTGGACCGTGGTCACCCGTGACCGGCGGACCTCGGCGCAGTTCGAGCACACCCTGCTGGTCACCGAGACCGGCGCGGAGATCCTGACCCTGCCATGAGCCGCCTGCCGATCCGCACGGCCGCAGCGTTCGCCGCGCTCGCCCTTCTCGCCGGCGGCACGGCGGTGGCCCGGCCGACACCCCAGGACGCTGCCCCGGCGCGTGCCGCATCGGTCGCCCCGGTCGCCGGCACCACGTGCCGGCCGTTCCCCGCGGACAACTACTGGAACACCGACATCCGATCCCTGCCCGTGGACCCGCGCAGCGCCACCTGGCTGTCGCACATGTCCCCCGGCCGCAACCTGCACCCCGACTTCGGGCCGTCGTACGGCGACGGGCCGGACTACGGCATCCCGATCACCGTGGTGGGCCGGCACCACCCGAAGGTGCGGGTCCGGTTCGACTACGCCGCCGAGAGCAACCGCGTGCGCTACCCGTTCGGCCGGGACACCCGCATCGAGGGCGGCCGCGGGTCCGCCGGGGACAAGCACGCGATCGTGGTGAGCAAGGGGCGCTGCCGGCTCTACGAGACCTGGAACACGCAGGTGCATCGCGGCCGCTGGCACGCGGGCTCCGGTGCCGTCTGGTCACTGCGGAGCAACCGGTTGCGCCCCGACGGCTGGACCTCCGCCGATGCCGCCGGCCTGCCGATCCTGCCGGGACTGCTGCGGTGGAACGAGGTGAAGGCCGGCTACGTCGGGCACGCGATCCGGTTCACCACCGACGTCACCAGCCGCCACCACCTGTGGCCGGCTCGCCACGACGCCGGGTCCACGGACAGCTGGAGCTACCCGCCGATGGGCGCCCGCTTCCGGATGAAGGGGTCGTTCGACGCCAGCGGGTTCAGCCCGAGAGCCCAGGTGGTGATCACCGCGATGAAGGACTACGGTCTGGTGCTCGCCGACAACGGGTCACCGTGGTTCTTCACCGGCGAGCAGAACCGGCACTGGCCGCCGGCGCTCGTCGAGGAGCTCAAGCGCATCCCGGCCTCGGCGTTCGAGGCGGTCGACACCAGCAGCCTCGCTCGCTGAGCCACCTCGGCAGTTGGCCCACCTCGGTGGTGGGGCCGGTCGAAACCAGCCGACCTCAGAGACCGGCCTGGAGTCGCTCGACGCGCAGGACGGCCAGCTCGTGCTCGGGATCGCCGGACATGGCGGCCGCCAGTCGGAGCTGGGGCAGCGCCTCGGCGTACCGGGACTGGCGCTCGAGGCTGCGTCCGAGTGCGAACCGCACCCAGTCGTCGTCGGGACGCTCCTCGGCCAGACGCCTCAGCTCGGCTTCGGCACGCTCGAGCTGGACGCGGATGAGGTAGGCCCACGCGCGCAGGATCCGCAGGCCGGTGTTGTCCGGCTCCGCCTCGAGTCCGGGCTCGATCACCTCCAGGGCCTCGCTCGCCGCCCGCCGAGAGAGCAGGTCGTAGGCCACCCGGTACGCCGACCCGAGGTCACGCTGACCCGGGAACACGACCGCCGGGGCCTTCAGCTCGAACTCCTCCACCGTGATCTCCTCCACGGACGCTCAACACCCCGACCAGCCAGCGCATTCCGGACCCGACAACGTGGGACCGCGGTCCGTCACTCCAGGCTCGTGCGCTCGATCACGGTCCCATGCTCGTCGCGGACGATGTGGTGAGCGCGCCGCTCGGACGCAACCCTGCTGCCTGCGGCCACGGCCTCCTCGCGGCTCCCGTAGGCTCCGCCGAGGTCCTGCCCGGCGGACCAGTTCCGCCAGGAACCGGCTTCGAAGTAGGTCTCGACGTCACTCGACACGGCACACCTCCTGGGCTCGTGTCGGGTCGGTACCCCGGACGTGCCGGGACGAACGCCCGTGCGGCGGGTCGGCTGCTCAGGAGTCGATGAGCTGCGCGGTCACGACCAACCCCCCGGCCGACGTACCGGATCGCGATGTCACGACCCGGACCTGTCGGCCGAGGAGCTGGCCTGCCTGGCGCGCCGCCCACCCGGCGTCCACCACGGCCTGGAGGTTCCCCGTCTCCAGCCTCATCTGGTACTGACCGTTGATCAGGAGACCGCGTGCAATCTCCTCGACCCGCGGATTGATGGTCTTTGCCCCCATGTCCCAATAGTTCCCATTTATCACAGTTAGCGGAATCGGATGAACGGGCCGAGTCGAGCGCCGAACGGACCATTCGCAACCTGTCCGAACGGCTGAGCGCTCGGTCGGAGGAGTCCTGAGGCTCACCGTTGCGGTCAGCTCGACGAGCCGCCCTGTCCCTCGTTCCCGGCCGTGCGCTGGGGACCGCTGGCCGGCTCGCTCTGCGCGTGCATCCGGGCCAGCATCTGGTTGTAGGCGTCGAGCATCGCATCGTCGTCGATGTCGACGTCGTCGTCGGGCGCCCTGCCCCCGGTGGCCGTGACGTGCGCGGTCAGGGTGCGGCGTCGTACGTTCTCGAGCGTGCGGCCGATCATCTGGTCGGACCCGGGGTGCGTGATGATCGCGAGGATCACGCCCACCCCGAACAACATCATCAGTCCGTCTCCGCCCACCCACATCAGCGCTCCCCCGATGTGCAGGTCGTCCAGAGGGGCCGGGGCCCACGATGGATGCCTGCCCTCCATGACGGGGAACATGTCGTGGGTGGATTGCAGCAGCACGATGCCGACCACGGTGTCCGGCGTCATGCCGAGCAGGATCAGGGCAGGCCGGGCGAGGTACGGGAGGCGCCAGCGGATCGGTTCGGCGCCGAGCAGGGGCAGCAGGTACACGTAACCGGTCAGCACATAGAGCCACTGCTCGGCCCACATCAGCCATCCGTGGCTGGCCATGGCGTCCATGAAGCCGGTGAGGTGGGTGCCGACGATGACGGCGGTGTAGAGCACGAGGCCGACGCCCGGGTGGGTCAGCAGCGCCACCGGCCGAGACCCGAGGAAGGAGTCGACGACGCCTTCTTTCCCGTACATCGCGGCCGCGGCCCGCAGCACGGTGAGCGGGTGCCCCAGGACGAGCAGCACCGGGACGACCATGATCAGCAACAGGTGCTCGATCATGTGGTCCCAGAACAGCGCCATTGCGTAGGCGTCGATCGCGGAGCTGACCGTGAGCAGCAGGACCGCGATGCCGGCGACGAAGGAGCCCACCCGAGCGGGGTGGACCGCGCGCACGCCCGCGCGACGAGCCACCAGCACGCCACCGAGGTAGGCGGCGAGAACGACCGCAGAGAACAACAGCCACCACGGCCGCACGTGCCAATGGGTGGCGAACGATGCCCAGCTCAGCGGGGCCAGGGTCGAGTTCATGTGGCCCGTCACGACGCTGCCACCCCCGGCGTCGCGCGGCGGCTGCCCTCCGGGCGCGCGCGGATGAGGGATAGTGCGGCGGTGGCGGTCGTCGGGTGCTCACACGGCAACGGCAGGGCCCTTTCGACGACGGATGCCGGTCTTCGATCGTAGACGACCACGCGGTGGCGCCCGCGGGGCGGTGGCGCCCGTTCGGGCTCGCGACATCGTCTGACCTGGCACGTTGGGCCGCTGCGTAGCATCGCGAGCGTCACGTCACTGCCGACCAGGAAGCAGGAACGACTCCATGCACCACGCGGCACGTCGAACCCGCCGAGCCGCGCTGGGGGGCCTGCTCTGCGTCCTGACCGCGGCGCTCGCCGCATGCGGAGCCGGACCGAGCAACGGATCACTCGCAACCGGAGCGCAGAGCGGTAACCCCCAGACGGTCGCGTCCGGCAGCACCCTGGACCAGAAGGTCCCTGCCACCGCCTCGAATGCGCCGCTGGTCGACCAGGACGGGCGGCGGTTCACGTTGGCGTCCCTGGCCGGGAAGGACGTCGTGGTGGCGCCCTTTCTCACCATGTGTCAGGAGACCTGCCCCATGACCAGCGCGAACATGCGCCGAGCCGCCAGCGATGCCGGCCAGGGGGGCGACCGGACGGTCTTCCTCGAGGTCAGCGTGGACCCTGCCCGAGACACCGTGGCACGCATGCACGCCTACCAGGCCCAGTACGGCGCGCTGCCCACCTGGCGGCTGGCCACCGGCAGGCCCGCGGCGGTCACTGCGTTCTGGCGCGCACTCGGCGTCTCGCTGCAGAAGGTGCCCGGAGAAGGCCCGGTGCGCGACTGGTTCACCGGGAAGATGCTGGCGAGCTCCTACGACGTGCAGCACCAGGACCTGGTGCTGATCATCGACACGAAGGGGCGGATTCGCTGGATCAGCATGGGCCGACCCGATGCCCGCGGCCTGCCGTTGCCGACGACGCTGAAGCGTTTCCTGAACCACGAGGGTCGCGGCAACCGGTCACACCCTGACGCCGGCGGTGCGAGTGTGTGGACGGCGAAGGACGTCGACCGGGCGCTGACCTACGTGCACCGGCTCGACGCCACGAGCTGAGGCTGCTCGCCTGGTGAGGGGCTTCACCCACGGATGTCGGCTCACCAGCCTGGGTGCGGATGGGCTGGCTCATAGGCCGGGTTCTGTTCGCCGCGCCGCCTCACGACGACGCGGTTGGCGACCATCCATCTAGGGATGCCGTTGCCGACATCCTCGTGCGACCTACCCGCGAGCTCGGGCGGGCCGCCCTCGAACGCTCGCTGTCTGGTCTTGCTCCAGGTGGGGTTT
>DATAKN010000023.1:0-9286 GCA_036261595.1 Marmoricola sp. | reverse complement strand
CCAGCTGGTGCAGCGCGCGGCGACCCGCAAGGACGCTGAGCTGTTGCGGACCACGCACCGGTTGAACCTCATCGCCGGTGAGCTGCAGGAGGGCGTCATGAAGACGCGCATGCAGCCGATCGACACCGTCTGGAGCAAGCTCCCTCGCGTCGTGCGGGACCTGTCGGTCCAGCTCGGCAAGCAGGGCAGGGTCCAGAGGGAGGGCCGGGACACCGAGCTCGACAAGACCATCCTGGAGTCGGTCAAGGATCCGCTGACCCACCTGGTCCGCAACGCGGTCGACCACGGCATCGAGAGCCCGGAGGTCCGGCTCGCCGCCGGGAAGCCCGCCGAGGGCACCCTCACGCTGCGCTCGTTCCACGAGGGCGGCCAGGTCAACATCGAGATCTGTGACGACGGCGCCGGCATCGACCCGCAGCGGCTGCGCGACCGGGCCGTGGAGCGCGGCATCCTGACGCCGGACGCCGCCGCCCGGATGGGCGACCGGGAGGCGCTGGGCCTCATCTTCGCCCCGGGGTTCTCCACTGCGGAGAAGGTCACGAACGTGTCCGGCCGCGGCGTCGGCATGGACGTGGTGAAGACCAACATCGAAAAGATCGGTGGCCTCGTCGACGTCCACAGCGAGCTCGGTCTGGGCAGCACGATCCGGGTGAAGATCCCGTTGACGCTGGCGATCATCCCTGCGCTGATGATCTCGGTGGCCGGCAACCGGTACGCGATGCCGCAGGTCAACCTGCTCGAGCTGGTGCGGATCGACGGCAGCCAGGGCACCCTCGTGGAGAACATCCAGGGGACCCCGGTCTACCGGCTGCGCGGGCGGCTGCTGCCGCTGGTGTCCCTGCGCGAGCAGCTGGGTCTGCCCGAGATGGAGGCCGGTACGACGTACGTGGCCGTGCTTCAGGCGGACGACCGGCAGTTCGGTCTCGTCGTCGACGACATCAACGACACCGAGGAGATCGTGGTCAAGCCGCTGGGCAAGCACCTGCGGCACCTCTCGATGTTTGCCGGCGCCACCATCATGGGCGATGGCCAGGTGGCGCTGATCCTCGATGCGATCGCGCTGGCGCGCGGCTCGGGCGTGCTGTCCGACAACGCGGTGCAGCAGGCCGACCGTGAGGCCGAGGAGCGCAAGGCGGCGCAGGAGCGGTCGCAGCTGCTCCTGGTCGGTCTCGGCGACGGTCGCCAGGCGGCCCTTCCGCTGGCCAACGTGGACCGGCTCGAGGAGTTCCCCCGGGACCGGATCGAGCGGATCGGTCACCAGGAGGTCGTGCAGTACCGCGCCGGCCTGCTGCCGCTGGTCGACATGGACGGCGTGTTCGGTGCGCATGGCCAGCTGGTCGACGAGACCGCACCGGTGAGCGTGGTCGTGTGCGACCACCGGGGTGCCCTGGTCGGCTTCGTGGTTCGCCAGATCCTCGACACCGTCGACGTCGAGATCAGCGTGCGCAGCCGGCTCGACACCGGCGGCCACCGAGGCTCTGCCGTGATCAACGGCAAGGTGACCGAGCTGGTCGACATGGGCCGCGCGGTGGCCGGACTCGACCCGGCCCTCTTCGGCGACGTTTCCGACATGGTGGGGGTCTGACATGGCTGAGAAGAAGTTCTGCACCTTCGTGCTCGACGGTCACCTGTTCGGGGTGCCGGTGGAGAACGTGCAGGAGGTACTGCGCAGCCAGCGCGTGACCGCCGTGCCGCTCGCGCCGCCGGAGGTCCGCGGGCTGCTCAACCTGCGCGGCCAGATCGTCACCACGATCGACCTCCGCACCCGGCTGGGACTCCCGCCCTGCGAGGACGAGGCCGCCACCGTGAGCGTCGTCGTACGCACGGTGGACGGTGCCGTCAGCCTCGTGGTCGACCGGATCGGCCCGGTCCTCGAGCCTCCCGCCGCGAGCTTCGAGCCGGTGCCGGACACCGTGCCGGAGGCGTTGCGCCAGCTCGTCGAGCAGGTGTGCAAGCTCGACGACGGCCTCCTGCTCGTGCTCGACACCGAGCGGGCGGCCGGCGTCGGAGCAGCCGCATGACCACGACCCACATCCCCTCGACTCGGGCGAACAGCAGCGAAGGAACCCTCAGCATGAACAAGCCCGATACCGGCCGTGCCTGGACCGTGAGCGCGCTCTTCGGAAACCTCAAGATGGCCCGCAAGCTCCTCGTCCTGGCGGTGGTGTGCCTGGTACCGGCGGTCGTCGTCGGGTGGGTCGCGCTCGCCCAGATGAGCAAGTACGCCTCGGAGACCGACACCCGTTCGACCATGCAGACGCTGTCCGGGGACCTGTACCACCTCGACAACCGCAACAGCGAGCTGAAGAGCGACGCCTACCGCGCCCTCCTCGAGACCGACGTGGCGTCGGTCCAGAAGGACACCAGCGACGACATCGCCTCGGTCCAGGAGGTCGTCACCGAGCTCAACAGCCTCACGCTGGCTCCGGGCCTGCGCCAGCAGATCAAGGCGCTCGAAGGTGCGCTGAAGGAGAACAACGACTTCATCGCCGGGTTCGTCAAGACCGCAGCGGAGAACCCAGCGGCCGCGCGTCGCCTGGAACCGCAGGTCGCGGAGGCGAACCACAAGCTCGACGGCACCTTGGACGGGCTCCGTGCCGAGACCGACAAGGGCGTCGCGGCGGCCGTGAAGAAGTCGGACGCGGCCGAGCAGAGCCTGCGCCAGAACGTCATCGTCACGCTGCTGGCCGGCCTGCTCGTTGCGCTCCTGCTCACCTGGGGCATCTCGCGGCTGCTGACCCGCCCGCTGGGACAGGTCGTCGAGGTCCTCAAGCACCTGGCCGACGGTCGTCTGGACCAGAAGCTCGCGGTCGAGAGCCGCGACGAGGTGGGCGTCATGGGCGCCGCGCTCAACGGTGCGCTGGACCGCTTGCGCAGCTCGATGACCTCGATCGGGGCGAACGCGACGTCGCTGGCCTCGGCCTCGGAGGAGCTGTCCAGCGTGTCGGCACAGATGAGCGGTTCCGCGGAGGAGTCGGCGTCTCAGGCCGGCCTGGTGTCGGCGGCGGCCGAGCAGGTCAGCCACAACGTCCAGACCGTGGCCACCGGGACCGAGGAGATGTCCGCCTCGATCCGCGAGATCGCGAAGAACGCCTCGGACGCCGCGGAGGTGGCCGCGCAGGCGGTGACCGTCGCGGAGGCCACCAACGCCACCGTGGCGAAGCTGGGGGAGTCCTCGGCAGAGATCGGCAACGTGATCAAGGTGATCAACTCGATCGCCGAGCAGACCAACCTGCTCGCGCTGAACGCGACGATCGAGGCGGCTCGGGCCGGCGAGGCCGGTAAGGGCTTCGCCGTGGTCGCCAACGAGGTCAAGGAGCTGGCCCAGGAGACCGGGAAGGCGACCGAGGACATCGGGGCGCGGATCGAGGCGATCCAGACCGACACTGCGGCGGCGGTCGCGGCGATCGCGCAGATCTCCGGGATCGTGGCGCAGATCTCCGACACGCAGACCACCATCGCCTCGGCGGTGGAGGAGCAGACCGCGACCACCAACGAGATGGGCCGCAACGTGTCGGAGGCGGCGACCGGTTCCACCGAGATCGCGAACAACATGACCGCGGTGGCACGGGCGGCGACCGAGGCGACCTCCGGCGCCGGTAACACCGCACAGGCCGCCGACGACCTGGCGCGCATGGCGGCCGAGATGCAAGAGCTCGTCGGTCAGTTCAGCTACTGACGACCACCGATACCCAGAGAAAGTAGGTCCGCTCCGTGTCCAGCATCTCCGTCCTGGTGGTGGATGACTCCGTCGTCATCCGGCGCCTGGTCACCGACGTGCTGGCGGGTGAGCCGGACATCGAGGTCGCGGGCACCGCGGCGAACGGTCGCATTGCCCTCGCCAAGATCCCGCAGCTCAACCCGGACCTGGTGACGCTCGACATCGAGATGCCGGAGATGGACGGCCTGGAGACCCTGCGCCGGCTGCGGGCGGCGTACCCCAGGCTGCCGGTCATCATGTTCAGCACGCTCACCGAGCGCGGTGCGACGGCGAGTCTCGACGCCCTCGAGCTCGGGGCCCAGGACTACGTGACCAAGCCGGCCAACCTCGGCAGCGTGCAGGCCTCCATGCAGGCCGTCCGCGACCAGCTGGCTCCGAAGATCCGGTCGTTGTGCGTGCGTCGCGACGTCCCGGCGACACCGGTCCAGGTACGGCCACGGCCTGTGGCGCCTGCTCCGGCCTCCGGCGCCCGACGCGGCTTGCCGCCGGAGGTGGTGCTGATCGGTGTGTCGACGGGTGGCCCCGACGCGCTCACCACGGTGCTCTCGGCCCTGCCCGGATCGTTGCGCGTCCCCGTGGTCGTGGTGCAGCACATGCCCAGGACGTTCACCCGGCTGCTCGCGGAGCGGTTGGACAAGAAGTCCGCACTGAGCGTCGGCGAGGCGGTCGAGGGTGAGCCCGTCGTACCGGGGCGGGTGCTGCTCGCACCGGGGGACTTCCACCTGCGGCTGCGGCGTACGCCGGCCGGGGTGGTGACCGTGCTGGACCAGGGAACCCCGGAGAACTTCTGCCGACCCGCCGTCGACGTGCTGTTCCGCTCCGCGGTGACCGCGTACGGCGGCCGATGCCTCGGTGTCGTGCTGACCGGCATGGGTCACGACGGCACCCGCGGGGCGCAGTCGATCGTCGACGCCGGCGGCGAGATCATCGCCCAGGACGAGCGGACCTCGGTGGTCTGGGGCATGCCCGGCGCCGTCACCGCCGCCGGGCTGGTGACCGAGGTGCTGCCGCTGCCGGGGGTGGCGGCTGCCGTGACCCGGCGCGTCGAGGGCGCCGCGGTGAAGGCGAGCGGGGTGCTCGCATGACGATCACCCCGGCTGACTTCGAGTTCATCAGCTCGGTCGTGCGGGCCGAGTCGGCGATCGTGCTCGAGCGCGGCAAGGAGTACCTGGTCGAGTCGCGGCTGCTGCCGGTCGCCAAGGAATCGGGTCACAGCTCCATCACCGCCCTCATCGACCAGCTCCGCCGGTCGCCGATGGGTCCGCTGCGCGGGCAGGTGATCGAGGCGATGACCACCAACGAGACGTCCTTCTTCCGCGACGTCCATCCGTTCCAGGCGCTTTCCGACACGGTGCTGCCGGAGCTGATGCGGAACCGGGCCAGCGAGCGATCGCTGAACATCTGGTGTGCTGCAGCGAGCAGCGGGCAGGAGCCGTACAGCATCGCGATGCTGCTCGACGATGCGCTCGTGGGTCGGCCGGGGTGGCGGGTTCGCCTGCTGGCCACGGACATCTCCCAGCAGATGCTCGACCGCACGCGGGCCGGGCTCTACAGCCAGCTCGAGGTGAATCGCGGCCTGCCTGCCCAGCGGCTGGTCAAGCACTTCACGCGTGAGGGCACGCACTGGAAGATCAGCGAGGACCTGCGCCGGATGGTGGAGTGCCAGCTGATCAACCTCGACGGCGCGTGGCCGGTCCTGCCCGCGATGGACGTGATCTTCCTGCGCAACGTCCTGATCTACTTCGACATCCCCACCAAGCAGCGCATTCTCGCCCGAGTCCGGAGCGTGCTGCGACCTGACGGCTACCTGTTCCTCGGAGGAGCGGAGACGACGCTCAACCTCGATGCGGGATTCGAACGCGTCCAGATCGGCAACGCGCCGGCGTACCGGCTGCGAAGTGAAGGGAAATCGGCATGACACTGACCCAGGAGCTGCTCGCCCAGGTCGTCGACGAAGTCCTCGAGACCTTCGTCGGGAGCCTCTCCGACGAGCCGCAGCCGGCCGACGCCGTGCTCCCGGTGACGGCGTTCGTCCAGATCACCGGCGCGTGGACCGGTACCGTCCTGGTCTCCTGCTCCACCGAGCTCGCCGCCACGGTGACCGGGGCGATGCTCGCGCTCCCGCCGGAGGAGGTGGCCCAGGAGGACGTCTCCGACGCCGTGGGTGAGGTTGCCAACATGGTGGGCGGCAGCGTGAAGTCGCTGATCGCCGAGCCGGCGGAGCTGTCCTTGCCGACGGTGATCTTCGGCGCCCAGGGCACGTCGGTGCCCGGCACCGAGCTGCTGCAGCAGGTCGAGCGGTCCTGCGCCGGCGAGCCGCTGCGGGTCACGGTGCTGGCCGCGGACGCGAGTCATGCGGGCACCGGCCAGGTCGAGCGGGCGCTCGCAGGCCGCTGACCGGTCGTCAGCGGAACAGCACGTCGTCGCAGGTCTCGCACTCGTAGCGGCGTACCTCGAGCGTGTCGTCGTACTCGACCGTGCGCAGCTGCCAGCAGTGCTCGTGCGGTGGGACTAGGTGAAGACGGGCCACGGGCTCCGTGCGGTCCAGCGTGGGGGGCCCAGACGCGGGCTCGATCGCCGGTCTCACGAACGATCGCAGTCTCATGCTCACGTGCCCACCTCTTTCGCCCCGGGCGCGCGTGGTCCGCTGCGCGGGACCCCAGTGCCCGAATGGTCCCGATCCGAAACCTCGAGGGGGTCTCTGGGCGGCCCTGGGCGGCCGGGTGGGCCTGGGCATGTCGCGGAGGCGCCGCCCCGGATGCTGGGGGTGACACCGGGGCGGCGCCGCGGCGCTCGACCGCTGGATTTGGGGGCGCGGTGAACGCTGCTTGATCCTCGCGAATCAGACGGGCGAACGTCTGTAGCCCGATCGCGCCACAGCTCCGCGGCCGAACGGCGGAGACAATCCGGACAGCTGTCCACGCGGGGCCGTGGCCAGCCGGAGGCGGTCAGCCGGTCGCGCCGAACTGCTCCACGCGGATGGCCTCGGCAGGCGCGCCGAGGTCGCGCAGCAACCGGACGGCGTACGACGCGAAGCCGACCGATCCGCAGACGTACGCGCGCTCGGCGCCGTCGACGAGCCGCTCCAGCTCCGAGGGGTACGGCGGCGCCGCGACCCGGTCGCCGAGGTTCTCCCGCGTGAGGGCGACAAAGGCCCCGCCTCCGAGGAGCTCGTCGGCGTACGGCAGCTCGATCCGGGTGCGGCCCACGGCGCACACCCGGAGCCGGTCCGCCACGCCGGTGCGGGCGGCGTACCGGAGCATCGACACGATCGGCACCACGCCGGTGCCTCCCGCCAGGCACACTGCCGCCGGGTCGCCGGTCCAGGTGAACCACCCGCCGATCGGGCCCCGGATCTCGAAGAGGTCACCCACGCGCGCCTCCTGGTGGAGGTGGCCGGAGACCTCGCCGCCGGGCAGGCACTCGACCATCAGCTCCAGCAGCGGATCGGTCGGGTCCGACGCGATCGAGTAGGACCGCTGGGCGGTGTAGCCGTCCTCCGCCCGCAGCCGCAGGACGCAGTGCTGGCCGGGGACGAAGGCGAAGGGGTCCTCGAGCTCCAGCCGGAGCCGGACCAGGCGGTCCCCGATCCGCTCCACGCTCGCGGCGCGGGCCGTGGTCCAGGCGTTCGGGCCCGGCGCCTCCTCGCTCACGGGTCGCCCTGGTAGCGCTGCTCCAGCCACGGGTCGCCGCGGTCGTGGTAGCCGTTCTGCTCCCAGAAACCGGGGCGGTCCTCGGCCATGAGCTCCAGTCGGCTGATCCACTTCGCCGACTTCCAGAAGTACAGGTGCGGCACGAGCAGCCGCACCGGACCGCCGTGCTCGACCGGCAGCGGACGACCGTCGTACTCCCAGGCCAGCCAGGCCTTGCCGCCGGTCACGTCGGCCAGCGGGAGGTTGGTCGTGTAGCCGGTGCTCGAGTGCGCCATCACGTACGCCGCCTCGGGCCGGGGACGTGCGATCGTGAGCAGCTCGTCGACGCTGACACCTCGGAACGTGGTGTCCAGCTTCGACCACGTCGTCACGCAGTGGATGTCGCCGAAGTACGTCGACCCGGGGAGGGCGTGCGCCTCGCGCCAGGACCAGGTGTGCGGCCGCTCCACCAGTCCGTCCACGGTGATCGTCCAGTCCTCCGGCGCGAGCTCCGGCGTGGCCTCGGCGGTGAGGGTCGGCCAGTCGTCGCCCGTGTCGTACTGGCCTGGTGGGAGGCGCTCGGGCCGCTCGGAACGACCCCTGCCGGTGAAGCCGCGGGTGACAGGCATGAGGCCACCGTAGAGGGCGGACCCAGGGTCCGCGGATCGGGCATCTGGGACGGACCTCACATGTCCGGGGCCGTGCCGGGGTACCACAGCCGCCATGACAGGACGCGTGGAGACCGGACGGATCACGACCAACATCCCCGCTCGACTCGACCGGCTCAGGTGGAGCCGGTGGCACTGGATGGTCCTGGTCGGCCTGGGCACGGTCTGGATCCTCGACGGTCTCGAGGTCACGATCGTGGGCTCGATGTCCGAGGCCCTCAAGCCCGACCGCACCGGTCTGGGCATGAGCGCCTTCGACATCGGTCTCGCGGGCGCCGTCTACGTCGCCGGTGCGTGTCTGGGCGCGCTGTTCTTCGGCCAGCTCACCGACCGCTTCGGCCGCAAGAAGCTGTTCATGATCACGCTGGGCGTCTACCTGGCCGGCACGGTGCTGACGGCGTTCTCGATGAACCCGATCTGGTACTTCGCCTGCCGGTTCATCACCGGCACCGGCATCGGCGGCGAGTACGCCGCGATCAACTCGGCGATCGACGAGCTGATCCCGGCCCGCTACCGCGGGCGGGTGGACATCGCGATCAACGGATCGTTCTGGGTGGGCGCTGCCGGCGGTTCGCTGCTGACCGTGCTGCTGCTCGACAAGTCCGTGATCCCGGCCGAGTACGGCTGGCGGCTCGCGTTCGGCCTCGGTGCCGTGCTCGCGGTCGGTGTGCTCTTCGTCCGGCGTTCGGTGCCGGAGAGCCCACGCTGGCTGTTCATCCACGGGCGTGAGGAGGAAGCGGAGCAGATCGTCACGGAGATCGAGGCGCGCGTCCACCGCGAGACCGGCCGCGAGCTGGACGAGGTCTCCGACACGATCACCGTGCGGCAGCGCAAGGCGATCGGGATCGGGCTGATCGCGCGCACGGTCTTCACGCTGTACCCGCGTCGCACGGTGCTGTGCTTCGCGCTGTTCGTCGGGCAGGCCTTCCTCTACAACGCGTTCTTCTTCACCTACGGCGACACGCTGACGACCTTCCTCGACGTGGGACAGACGGGTTGGTATCTCGCGGCGTTCGCGGTGAGCAACTTCCTGGGCGCCCTGCTGCTGAGCCCGCTCTTCGACCGGGTCGGCCGGGTCCGGATGATCTCGGGCACCTACATCGTCTCCGGCGTCCTGCTGGCGTTCACCGGCCTGATCCTCGGCAACCTGTCCGCGGTCTCGCTCACGGTGATGGGCTCGATCGTGTTCTTCTTCGCCTCGGCCGGCGCCAGCGCGGCGTACCTCACCGCCAGCGAGGTGTTCCCGATGGAGACCCGTGCGCTGT
>DATAKN010000272.1:0-7377 GCA_036261595.1 Marmoricola sp. | reverse complement strand
GGACACCCAGTCGAGCCCGACCCGGGCCACCGAGGTGACCAAGGAGCTGATCAACAACGACCAGGTCGACATCGTGGTCGCCTCCGGCACGCCCGACACCGCCAACCCGGTGGCCGACCAGTGCGAGGCGTCCGGCGTCCCGAACGTGACCACGATCGTGCCCTGGGAGGCGTGGTTCCACGGCCGCAACGGTGAGCACGGCAAGGGCTTCAAGTACTCCACCATGTTCTTCTTCGGCATGCAGGAATTCGCCGACTGCTTCTTCCCGATGTGGCAGCAGGTCGGCGTCAGCAACAAGACCGTCGCCGCGCTCTGGCCCGACGACACCGACGCGAACGCCTTCCGCGCGGGACTCGGGCCGATGATCCAGAAGGCCGGTTACAAGGTCGTCGACGGCGGCAAGTACCAGGACGGCGCCAGCGACTTCAGCTCCCAGATCGGCCGGTTCAAGTCCTCCGGCGCCGAGCTGTTCACCTGTACGCCGATCCCGCCGGACTTCCAGACCTACTGGAAGCAGGCCGCCCAGCAGAACTTCCGGCCCAAGCTGGCCACCGTCGCCAAGGTCATGCTGTTCCCGTCGGAGGCCGAGGCCCTCGGCAAGCTGTCGAACAACATCGCCACCGACATCTGGTGGAGCCCGTTCCACCCGAACAAGTCCAGCCTCGACGGCCGGACGGCCAAGCAGCTCGCCGACGACTTCGCCAAGGCGACCGGCAAGCAGTGGACCCAGGCGCTGGGCTCGGTGTACTCCCTGTTCGAGGTGGCGGTCGAGGCGCTCAAGGGCGCCAGCGACCCCAAGGACAAGAACGAGGTCGCGCACAACCTGCTCAACCTCAAGTACACCGGCATGAGCGGTGCCCTCGACTTCACCGCCGGCCCCGAGCCGGGCATCGCGATGCAGCACCCGGTCGGCGGGCAGTGGCGCCCGGGCACGCAGTTCCCCTGGGACATCGTCATCGTCGACAACTCCCCGAACCCCGACGTCCCGAAGGGCGGCGACGTCCAGCCGACCTTCAGCTGAGCGGCGGGGGATGAGCCCAAGGGATGAGCACAGCGCATGAGCGTTGACACGAGCGCCGAGCTGTTGTCGCTGCGCGGCATCAGCAAGAGCTTCGGTCAGGTCACCGTGGCCACCGAGCTGGACCTGGACGTCACGGCCGGGGAGACCCTGGGGATCGTCGGACCGAACGGGGCTGGCAAGAGCAGCCTGTTCGCGATGATCTCCGGGGACCTCCGGCCGGACTCGGGCACGGTGCGGTTCGACGGCGCCGACGTGACCGACGTGGCACCGCACCGAAGGACCCGATCGGGGATGGGCCGGACCTACCAGATCCCGCGGCCGTTCGAGAAGATGACCGTCTTCGAGAACGTCCTGGTCTGTGCCCACCAAGGTGCCGGTCTGCGCAAGCGAGCAGCGATCGAGCGGGCCGCCGAAGTCCTGGACCGCACCGCCCTGCTCGGGGTCGCCAACCTGACCGCCGGGTCCCTGGGGCTGCTGCAGCGCAAGCGGCTCGAGGTGGCCCGGGGCCTGGCCACCGATCCGCGCATGCTGCTGCTCGACGAGGTCGCGGGCGGGCTCACCGAGCCAGAGGTCGCCGAGCTGGTCGCCCTGGTGCGTGACGTCCACGCCCAGGGGATCGCCGTGGTGTGGATCGAGCACGTCGTGCACGCGCTCACCGCGACCGTCGACCGGCTCGCCTGCCTCGCCGGCGGCCGGATCGTCGCCGACGGCGACCCGCACAGCGTGCTCGAGGACCCGACCGTCCGCGAGCTCTACCTCGGCCACGCCGTGACCACCGCGGAGGACCTCGTATGACCCTGCTCGAGATCGACGGGCTCGACGTACGGCACGGGCAGCTGCGGGCCGTGACCGACTTCCACCTCTCCGTGGCGGCCGGGCAGACGGTCGCCGTGATCGGCGCCAACGGAGCCGGGAAGTCGACGCTGCTGCGCTGCATCGCCGGGGTCCTGCGGCCCACCGCCGGCACGATCCGGGTCGACGGCGAAGACCTCACCCGGCTGCCCGTGCACCGACGCGTCGAGGCCGGGATCGCGCTGGTGCCCGAGGGCCGTCGGCTGTTCAAGTCGCTGACGGTCGAGGAGAACCTGCGCTCCGGCGCCTACCGCCGGCGCCAGGGGCCGTGGGACCTCGACGCCGTCCTCGAGCTGTTCCCCTGGATGCGCGAGCGTCGCCGGCAGAGCTCGGCGCAGCTCTCCGGCGGGGAGCAGCAGAGCGTGGCGATCGGCCGCGCCCTCATGTCCAACCCCCGGCTGCTGCTCATCGACGAGCTGTCGCTGGGTCTCGCGCCCGTGATCGTGAAGCGCATCTACGACGCACTGCCGCGCATCGTCGAGGCGGGCGCCTCCATCCTGATCGTCGAACAGGACGTCTCCCAGGCGATGGCGGTCGCCGACCGGGTCCACTGCCTGCTGGAGGGGCGGACGATGCTGTCCGGCGCTCCCGCCGAGCTCGACCTGCGCGACGTCGAGGCGGCGTACTTCGGCATCCACTCCCCATCCAAGGCAGGTTGACCCGTTGGGACTCCTCAACGCCCTCGTCCAGGGGTTGCTCCTGGGCGGTCTGTACGCCCTGTTCGCGGCCGGGCTCTCGCTGATGTTCGGCGTGATGCGGATCGTGAACCTCGCCCACGGTGACCTCGGTGTCGTCGCGTCGTACCTCGTGCTGGTCGTGGTGACCCACACCGTCCTGCCGTTGTGGGCCGCGGCGATCCTGAGCATCGCACTGTTCGCGCTGGTCGGCTACGCCACCCAGCGCACGCTGATCCAGCGCAGCCTGAACAGCGGTCCGCTGGCCACGCTGCTGGTGACGTTCGGATTGTCGATCGTGCTCCAGAACGTGCTCCAGCAGATGTTCTCCGCCGACACGCGCACCCTGGACGCCGGCTCGTTCGCGACCGCGTCGATCAAGCTGACCGACGGGCTGCGGGTCTCCTGGATCGGACTGCTCGGGCTGGCGCTCGCGGTGGGAGTGATCGTCGCCGTCCAGCTGTTCCTGAGCCGTACGGCGACCGGCCGGATGATGCGGGCCGCCTCGGACGACCCGGAGACGGCCGGGGTGGTCGGCGCGAACGCTCGCCACATCTACGCCGTCGCGACAGCGATCGCCTTCGGCACGGTGGCCATGGCCGGCGTGGTGTTCTCGATGCGCTCCTCCTTCGACCCGTCGATCGGCTCGATGAGCCTGATCTTCGCCTTCGAGGCGGTCGTGATCGGCGGCCTCGGCTCGCTGTGGGGCACGCTGCTCGGCGGCCTCGCCCTGGGTGCGGTGCAGGGCGTCGTGTCGTACTACGACCCGGCCAACTCCGTGCTCGCCGGACACCTGTTGTTCCTCGCGGTGCTCGCCTTCCGGCCGCAGGGCCTGATCGCTGCGAGGGCCGCATGAGCGCGCTCGCGGTGGAGGTACGCCGCTACTCCCGGCTCTCGCGCTTCGGCATCAGCGGCCTCGTGCTCGTCGGCATCGTGCTCGCGATGCTGCCGTTCCTGGTCTACCAGTCGACCACCAGCACGATGGTGATGCTGTTCATCCTCGTCGTGATGGGCAGCATGTGGAACCTGCTGGCCGGGTTCGGCGGCATGGTCTCGATCGGCCAGCAGGCGTTCATCGGCGTCGGTGCCTACACCGTGGTGCTCCTCAGCGACCACGGCATCAACCCCTACGTCGCGATCATCGGCGCGGCGGTCTTCTCCGCCCTGTTCGCGGTGCCGACGTCCTGGCTCGCCTTCCGGTTGCGCGGCGACTACTTCGCCGTCGGCAGCTGGGTGATCGCCGAGGTCTACCGGCTGATCGTGGTGAAGTTCGGCAGTCTCGGCGGGCCCAGCGGACGCTCGCTCAGCGGTCTGGCCGGGATCGACGTGACCACCCGCACCGCGCTCACCTACTGGGTGGCGCTGGCGATCGCCGTCGTCGCCGTGGTGGCCTGCTACACGCTGCTGAGAGGCCGGATCGGTCTGGCCCTGACCGCGGTCCGCGACGACGAGGTGGCGGCCCGGTCGACCGGCGTCGACGTGACCCGTGCCAAGCGGATCGTCTACCTCGCCTCGGCCGCCGGGTGCGGTGCGGCCGGCGGGATGCTCGCGGTCAACGCGCTGAGCGTCCAGCCGAACGCGATCTTCAGCGTCCAGTGGTCGGCGTACATGATCCTCATCGTCGTGATCGGCGGCATCGGCTACCTGGAGGGCCCGCTGCTCGGCGCGGTCGTGTTCTTCGGCCTGCAGCAGCTGCTGGCCGACTACGGCACCTGGTACCTGATCGTTCTCGGCCTGGTGGCGATGGCCACCGCGCTCTGGCTGCCCAGGGGCCTCTGGGGCCAGGTCGTCCACCTCACCGGGCTGCGGGTCTTCCCCGTCGGCTACCGGGTGATCACCCCCGAGGAGCGTCGCCGATGAGCACGACCCGCATCCGTGCTGCAGTCGTCGAGGCGCACGACGCGCCCTTCCGCGTGGAGGAGCTCGACCTCGACGGACCGGGGCCCGGCGAGGCGCTGGTGCGGATCGTCGCGTCGGGCCTGTGCCACACCGACGCGATCACCCGGCACGGCGACCTGCCGTTCCCGTTCCCCGGTGTGCTCGGACACGAGGGTGCCGGCGTCGTCGAGGCCGTCGGCGACGACGTGACCTCGGTGGCACCCGGCGACCAGGTGGTGATCGGCTGGCCGTCCTGCGGTCAGTGCCGCAACTGCCGCGCGGGGGAGCCGCGGTACTGCCTGCGACTCGGCGAAGCGCTCTGCGCCGGCGGGCGCCTGCTGGGGCCCCACGCCGGTGAGACCGCGCTGCACCGGCTCGACGGCTCGCCCCTGCACAGTCACTTCTTCGGACAGTCCTCGCTGGCCACGCACTCGCTGGTGTGGGCCGACGCGCTCGTGAAGGTGCCGGACGACCTGCCGGCGGAGCTGATGGGCCCCTTGGCCTGTGGCATCGCCACCGGTGCCGG
This sequence comes from Marmoricola sp., assembly GCA_036261595.1. GTDB lineage: Bacteria > Actinomycetota > Actinomycetes > Propionibacteriales > Nocardioidaceae > Marmoricola. Next base: position 2,426 of record DATAKN010000272.1, on the reverse strand, counting down.
CGCGGTCTTCCACACCGCGCGGCCGACCCCCGGCCAGTCCGTCGTCGTGTACGGCGTCGGGGCAGTCGGGCTCGCCGCCGTGATGGCCGCGCGCTGCTCGCCGGCCACCCGCATCATCGCGGTCGACCGGCACGCCAGCCGGCTGGCGCTGGCCGCCGAGCTCGGCGCCACGCACACGGTGGACGCCGGCAGCGAGGACCCGGTCGCGGCCGTCCACGAGATCTGCGACGGGCCGGCCGACCACGCCCTGGAGTGCACCGGCATCATCGCGGTCGTCCGGCAGGCGATCGACTCGGTCGGCATGCTCGGCACCTGCATCCTGATCGGCGGTGCTCCGGCCGAGGCGGAGTTCACCGCCGACCACCTCACCACGCTGTGGGGCAAGCGGATCGTCGGCACGCTGGGCGGCAGCGGCCGCTCGGACGTGCTCATCCCGACGCTCATGGACCTCTACCGGCAGGGCCGCTTCCCGTTCGACCGACTCGTGGAGTTCTTCGACCTCGACCACGTCGAGGAGGCGCTGCGCGCCAGCGCGGCAGGCGAGGTCGTGAAGCCGATCATCCGGATGGGCTGAGGGGCGCGGCGGCCTCGTGACCGACCTCCTCGCCCTGGATCTTCTCGCTGCGGCCGAGCGGCTTGCCTCCGGTGACCTCGACCCGGTGGCGCTCACCCGCGCCTACCTCGACCGGATCGAGGTGACGCGTCCCCGGCTCAACGAATGGGTGACCGTCGACGCCGGCGGCGCGCTGGCCGCCGCCGAGCAGGCTCGGGAGGAGTTGCGCGACGGCCATCGGCGCAGCGTGCTGCACGGCATCCCTGTCGGCGTGAAGGACCTGTTCGACACCGCCGGCCTGCGCACGACGTACGGGTCCCCGAGGTTCGCCGACCACGTGCCCGACGCCGATGCCGCGGTCGTCGCGCTGCTGCGTGAGGCCGGTGCCGTCGTGCTGGGGAAGCAGGCCACCCACGAGTTCGCCTGGGGCGGCCGCACCGACAGCGCGTTCTTCGGGCCGACTCGCAACCCCCACGACCGGAGCCGCATCCCCGGCGGCTCCTCCGGTGGAGGCGGTGCCTCGGTCGCCGCCCACAGCAGCCTGCTGGCAGTGGGCAGCGACACCGCCGGCAGCATCCGCATTCCGGCGGCACTGTGCGGGTGCGTGGGCCTGAAGCCCACGTTCGGCCGGCTTCCGGTGGCCGGCGCCTTCCCGCTGGCACCGTCGCTCGACCACGCCGGGCTGCTCGGCCGCGTCGTCGACGACGTGGCGTTGGCGTTCGAGGCACTCGCCTCCCCACCCACCCGCGTGCCGGACGCGACCGGGGTGGTCGCCCTGGTCACCGGCCCGTCGCTGGAGCTGCTCGACGACGCCGTCCGAGCCTCCGTGCTGGCCGCCCGCGACCGGCTCGCACGATCAGGCGTGGAGGTCCGGGAGGTGGAGCTGGACGGGATCGACGAGCGGACTGTGGCCGTCCTCGAGCTGGTCCGGGCCGAGGCGCAGGAGGTGCACGGCCCGGCGTACGCCGTCGAGCCGGACCAGTACGGCGCCGACCTCGCCGCTCTCCTCGGCCTCGGACCGGTCGGTCCGGATGAGCGCGAGGCCGCCCGCTTCGTCGTACGCCGAGCCGTGACCGAGCTCGAGGCTGCCCTCACCGGCGTGGATGCGCTCCTCACCGCCACCGTCCCGGTGATCGCGCCCCGGATCGGTGCGACCAGCGTGGCGGTCGCCGGCAGGAAGCTGCCGATCGAGCTCGTCCTGACCCGTCTCACCTCGGTCGCCGACGCCGCGGGCGTGCCTGCGGTCAGCGTGCCGGCCCCCGACGCGGACCGGTTGCCCGTCGGTCTGCAGCTGATCGGTCCCGCCGACGGGGAGACCGCGCTGCTCCGGCTCGCCCGCCTGCTCGGCTGAGGAGTCACCCGCTCTCCTCAGGCGCCGAGGAGCCGCGGCACCCGTGGCGTCACGTCCCGTGGCTTCAACACGAACGCGACGAGGTAGAGCGCGGCGACGACCAGCAGCAGGTTGCGGTAGCCGGTCAGGAGGGCGACGTACTCGAGGCAGCCTCCGAGGATCGCCCCGAGGAGGTTCACCCCGAACGCGGCCGGCGAGCTGTCGGACGCGGCGAACCGCTTCGCGAAGGCGATGTTGGCCAGGAAGATCGGTACGAACGCGACCACGGTGGCCACGACCAGCCGCGGCCAGAACGGCAGGCCGAGCATCGACTGCGGGCTCACCAGGTAGCCCAGGCCGAGGCCGGCGGCCACGAGCGCGTAGACGACCGGCAGGCGTGGGGTCGGGAGCAGCCGGGTCACCTCGACGGCCGCCAGCACGCTGACCAGCACCCCGGCGAAGACCATCGCGTTCACGATCCACGTCGTGCCGAAGAGGTTGGCGAAGGTGGCGATGTTCTTGGTCTCGAGCAGGAGGAACGCC
>DATAKN010000176.1:0-4455 GCA_036261595.1 Marmoricola sp. | reverse complement strand
GCGCGGCAGCCAGCGCTCCTCGACGCCCATCAGCCAGCCGACGTACGACCACAGGTGCATGATCGCCTCGGCGTCCTCCTGCGGCACCCGGATGCCGAGGGCGCGGGCCTGGAGCAGGTAGCTGGTGCTGAACGAGCCGAGCGTGCCCGCCTGGTCGTGCTGGTTGATCGGTACGCCGCGGAACTCCCAGTCCCACCCGGGGTCCCGCTCGAGCTGGTAGTTCACGAACGCGTGCATGATCCGCACGTGCACGCTGAGCTGCCAGCCCTGGCCCTCGCGTGCCATCCCGCCCGGCGCGGTCACGGCCAGCCACCACTGGCCGGTCTCACCGATCCGCGTGAGGGTCTCCTCGGCGATGCGCGCGGTGCGCACCAGCGGCTGCAGGGCGCCACCGCTGCGGTAGCCGCCGAGCAGCGAGCCGTAGGCGAGGATGTCGAACCCGTCCCGACCGATCCGGCGCGCCGCCGCGCCGCCGCGCTCCAGCAGCTCGTCGTCGACCCAGTCCGGGCGCGTCTCCAGGGGCTCGAAGAACGACCGCAGCGCCTGCGGCGCCTCCGGTACGGCGTCCAGCCCGTCGGCGAGCGCGGCTCGGACCTGCGGCATGGTGACCTCGTGGCGCTCGCGCACCGCCCGGACCAGCGCGGTGGCGTGCTCGTCGCGCTGCATCAAGCCGGCCTTGAGCGCCTCCAGCTCCTCGCCGTGCATCCGCGCGCCCGGTCCGGCGAGGGCGAGCATCGGTCGCGCGAACCGCTCCGACCACTGCGGAGCGGAGCCGTAGCGTCGGGGAGCGGTGGCGGCTTCGGCGAGGTCGAGAGTCATGGGCACACCGTAAGATGAGCAAATGCTCGACTTCTACTCGCGTTTGGTGGCCCTGCTGTGGTGAACGCAACTCGCCGCAGGCGCCCGGTCCAGGACCGTTCCCGGATGATGGTCGAGCGGATCCTTCAGGCAGCCACTCGCGTTCTGGCCACTCAGGGCTACGACGCGATGAGCACGAACCGCGTGGCTCAGGTGGCCGGTGTCAGCGTGGGCTCGCTGTACCGCTACTTCGCCGACAAGGACGAGATCTTCGAGACCCTGCGGGTGCAGGCGAGCGACGCGATCCTGCGCGACCTGACCGCCGCGATCGCAGAGGGCGCCCGCAAGCCACCACGCGAGGGCGTGCGCGGAGTGATCGCGTCGCTGGTGACCTCGCTCGAGGAGCACGGACCGGTGGTCCGGGCGCTGGTCAACGAGGTCCCGATGGGCACGCAGGCCAACGTCCTGCCCGAGATCGAGCGCGGGCTGGCGACGTTCACCCGTGTGTACGTCGCCCAGCAGCTCCCCGACGTACCGCCGGAGGAGATGGACGCCCGGATCTACCTCGCGATGGGCGTCACCCTGAACAGCTGCCTGCGGATCGCGCTGGAGAAGCCGCCCGAGCTCGACGCCGACCACCTCATCGACCTGGTGGTCGCGATGCTGGTGATCGGACTGAGCCCGTGAGATCTGGGATCCGCGGTCAGCTCACCAGGTCTCGACACGCTCGGTTTCGCCACTCTTGGTTCAGCCGGGCGTTCCTCAGCCGAACTCGCTGCGGTTCCTGAGGAGCCGAGGAACGAGGCGTCTCGAAGGGCAACCACCGACGATCGAGTCCGCTGGCGCGGCCTCGATCAGTCCTTGATCTCGCAGAGCACCTGGCCCTGCGTGACGGTCGCGCCGACCTCGGCGGCCAGGCCGGTGACGGTGCCGGTCTTGTGCGCCTTGAGGGGCTGCTCCATCTTCATCGCCTCGAGCACGACGACGACGTCGCCCTCGGCGACCTCGGCGCCCTCCTCGACCGCGACCTTGACGATCGTGCCCTGCATCGGGCTGGAGACGGAGTCACCGGAGGCCGCGGCGCCGGCCTTCTTGCCGGCCGCGCGCTTGGGCTTCTTCGCCCCGGCGGTCGGACCGGCGGCGGCGATGCCGCCGAGCCCGCCCGGAAGCACGACCTCGAGGCGACGGCCACCGACCTCGACGGTGACCCGCTGGCGCTCGGCCGGCTCCTCCGCCTCGCCGGCCTCGCCACCGTAGGGCTGGATCTGGTTGTCGAACTCGGTCTCGATCCAGGTCGTGTAGACCGTGAACTGTCCCTCGCCCGACGGCGTCGAGGCGCCGACGTACGCCGGGTCGTTGAGCACCGCCTGGTGGAAGGGGATCACGGTCGGCATGCCGTCGACGAGGAACTCGTCGAGCGCACGGCGGGAGCGCTCGATCGCCTGGGTCCGGTCGCGGCCCGTGACGATCAGCTTCGCGATCAGCGAGTCGAACGCACCCGGGACCGTCTCGCCCTTCTCGTAACCGCCGTCGAGCCGGACGCCCGGGCCCTGCGGCGGGTTCCACTCGGTCAGCGTGCCGGGAGCGGGCATGAAGTTGCGGCCGCCGTCCTCGGCGTTGATCCGGAACTCGATGGAGTGCCCGCGGATCTCCGGGTCGTCGTACCCCAGCTCCTCGCCGGCCGCGATCCGGAACATCTCCCGGACCAGGTCGATGCCGGTGACCTCCTCGGAGACGCAGTGCTCGACCTGGAGACGCGTGTTGACCTCGAGGAAGGAGATGGTGCCGTCCTTGGCGACCAGGAACTCGCACGTGCCGGCGCCGACGTACCCGGCCTCCTTCAGGATCGCCTTGGACGACTCGTAGAGCCGCTTGAGCTGGTCGTCGGACAGGAACGGCGCGGGCGCCTCCTCGACCAGCTTCTGGTGGCGACGCTGCAGCGAGCAGTCACGGGTCGAGACCACGACCACGTTGCCGTGCTGGTCGGCCAGGCACTGGGTCTCGACGTGCCGGGGCTTGTCGAGGAACTTCTCGACCAGGCACTCGCCGCGGCCGAAGGCCCCGACCGCCTCGCGGACCGCCGACTCGTAGAGCTCGGGGATCTCCTCCAGGGTTCGGGCGACCTTCAAGCCGCGGCCGCCACCGCCGAAGACCGCCTTGATCGCGACCGGCAGGCCGTTCTCCTTGGCGAACGCCACCACCTCGTCGGCGTCCTTGACGGGGTCCTTGGTGCCGGGAGCCAGCGGAGCATTGGCCTTCTGGGCGATGTGCTTGGCGCGCGCCTTGTCGCCGAGGGCCTCGATCGCCGACGGCGGCGGGCCGATCCAGACCAGGCCGGCGTCGAGCACGGCCTGGGCGAAGTGGGCGTTCTCGGCGAGGAAGCCGTAGCCGGGGTGCACCGAGTCGGCGCCGCTGCGCCGGGCGACATCGATGATCTTCTCGATGTCGAGGTAGGTGTCGGCCGGGGTGGCGCCACCGAGGGAGTACGCCTCGTCGGCGAGCCGCACGAACAGGGCGTCGCGGTCGGGGTCTGCGTAGACGGCCACGCTGCCGATCCCGGCGTCCTTGCACGCACGGACGACCCGCACGGCGATCTCGCCACGGTTGGCGACCAGGACCTTCTGCAACGGCTTGATGTCGGGCACGCGAAACTCCTCGGTGTCAGTGATCCTTCGGGAGTCTATTGCGATCCGGCGTGTGGTCTCGCCCGGGTCTCAGGACCCCGACGCCGGCCGGCTCCGGAAGCGCCCCGAAGCGTTCAGTCGATGGGCGCCGACCGGTCACGACCGGTTCACCCGGGTCCACGAGCGTCGGCTCACCTTCTCGACCTCAGGAGTCGCCATGCGTCTGGCTCGTGCCCTTGTCCCCGCCGCGGTCCTCGCGGCCGTCATCGCTGCCACACCGCTCTCCGGACCTGCCGCCGCCGAACCCGACGGCCGCAGTCGGTACACCTTCGCAGTCATCGGCGACGTGCCGTACGGCGCGGACCAGATCGCGGCGTTCCCCGGATGGATCCGGCAGATCAACGCCGACCCCGACGTCCGGTCGGTGGTCCACCTCGGCGACATCAAGAACGGGTCGAGCGTCTGCAGCGACGCCTACTTCGACCAGATCCGTGCCGACTTCGACACCTTCCGGGACCCGCTGGTCTACACGCCGGGTGACAACGAGTGGACCGACTGCCACCGGGCGAACAACGGCGCCTACAACCCGCTGGAGCGGCTCGACCGGCTGCGCCAGGTGTTCTTCGACGAGCCCGGCCGCACGCTGGGGCAGAAGCAGCTCCGCGTGGAGACGGAGGCGGGCTTCCCGGAGAACGTCCTCTACCACCGGGCGCGGGTGACCTTCGCCGCGGCGAACGTGCCCGGCAGTGACAACGGCCTGCAGCCCTGGACCGGGCTCGGCCTGACCCAGCCGACACCGGAGCAGACGCGAGCCGTCGCCGACCGGACGACCGCCGACATCGCGTTGCTCCGGCGGGCCTTCGCCGAGGCGAAGCAGCGCGGCGACCGCGGTGTCGTCGTCATGCAGCAGGCCGACATGTTCGACCCGACGTACACGCCGACCTGGGGTGACATCGGAGCCTTCCAGCCCTGGGTGCAGGCGATCGTCGACGAGGCGTCGCACTTCCGCGGGCAGGTGTACCTGCTCAACGGC
>DATAKN010000247.1:0-19133 GCA_036261595.1 Marmoricola sp. | reverse complement strand
GCGGTGTCACCGATTGACACCGCAGCACGGCGCTGCGGCGGGATGGCCGACTCAGCGCCGCCTGGCCAGCGAGACCGCCGTGCTGACCAGGAACTCACGGACCTGGTCGCCTGAGATCCGGGAGATCGCGGGCATGCCGGGGGAGCCTTCCTTGACCACCATCCCGATGCGAGCCAGCTGCATGGCGCCGAGACCGGTGGCGTACATGTAGTTGGCGAGCAGGTCGACGTCGCCCTCCTGGAAGTCGCCGGACGCAATGCCCGCCTGCAGCGTCTGGGTCAGCGTGCGCAGGCAGGTCGTGATCGCGCGGCCCAGCCGCAGGAGCGCTCCTTCGCTGACCTCGTCGAGCAGCTCGGGGCCTGGGCGGCGCATCAAGGTCTGGGCACAGTCGATGAACGCGGGGTACTCCAGGCCGTAGTCGACGAACGCGCCGACGACCGCACCCAGCCGCGCGACCGGGTCGTCGGGATGCGCGTCGGCAGCTGCCTCGAGACGGTCGCGCAGCTCCTCGAGGTACGACTCGACGGCGAGCGCGAAGAGCTCCTCCTTGCCGCTGAAGTGCCGGTAGATGATCGCCCGGTTGATCCCGACCGCCTTGGCGATGTCGTCGATCTGCGCATCTCGGACCTCCGACTCGTCGAACAGCCGTCGGGTCGCTGCCAGGATCTGCTGCTCGCGGACACGCCGGCGTGCGGCTGCGGCAGACTGCCGGCTCGGCGTCCGGGTGGCCGGCGCAGGATCCGGGGCGGAGTCGGACGCAGACTCGGCGGCGTCGTCTGCCGGGGCTGAGCTCATGCTTCGATGTTAGTGCAACTCCGGTTTACACACGTGTTCGCGCCAGTGCTCGCACGCTGCCGATCGTGTCCGCCTCGTCGGCGGTCTTGTCGTCGCGGTACCGGACGACCCGGGCGAACCGCAGCGCCAGGCCGCCGGGGTAGCGGCTCGAGCGTTGGAGCCCGTCGAACGCGATCTCGACGACCTGCTCGGGCCGCACATGGACCACGTGGCCCTCGCGGTGGGTCTCCAGTGCGAGGAAGCGCTCGGTCTGCCAGGCCAGCATCTCGTCGGTCATGCCCTTGAACGTCTTGCCGAGCATCACCCACCCGTCGCCCTCCTCCGCCCGCGCGCCGAGCCAGATGTTCGAGAGCCGGCCACGACGGCGTCCGCTGCCCCACTCGACGGCCAGCACGACGAGGTCGAGCGTGTGCCGGGGCTTGACCTTGACCCAGGCCGAGCCGCGTCGACCGGCTTCGTACGGCGCGTCCAACCGCTTGAGGATCACGCCCTCCTGGCCGCCGGCGACCGCTTCGGAGAAGAAGTCCGCGACCACGTCGGGGTCGTCGGTCTCCAGCCGGACCGTGCGCAACGAGGCCGGTACGACGGCGTCGAGCCGCTCGAGACGCACGCGCGCCGGCTGCTGGACCAGCGACTCGCCGTCGTGGGCGAGCAGGTCGAAGAAGAACGCGTGCACCCGGTCGTTGCGACCGCTCGCCGACGTGCGCGACGCGGTCTCCTGGAACGGCCGCGGGGTGCCGTCCTCGGCCAGCGTGATCGCCTCACCGTCGAGGACCAGGTCGCCGCCGGGCAGCGCCAGGGCCGCCTCGACCACGTCGGGCAGCCGTGGACCGATCTCCTCCAGGCTGCGGGTGAAGACCAGGACCTCCTCGCCGCGCCGGTGCACCTGGATGCGGATGCCGTCGAGCTTGGTGTCGACGACCAGCGCGCCCTCGCGGCCCACCTTGGCCACGCCGGCCGGCACGTCCGCAGCGGCCGAGGCCAGTATCGGCCGGATCGGTCGACCGACCTCGAGGTCGAAGGCGGCGAGCGCGGTCTCGCCGCCGATCAGCGCAGCGACCGCGATCGGTCCGGTGAGCGCGCTGAACATCGCGGCGCGGCGCACGCTCGCGGCCGGGACCCCCGCCGCCTCGGCGATCGCGTCCAGCACCACCGAGTCGAGCGCACCCTGGCGCACCTCGCCGGTGACCAGCGACCGGAGGTAGCGCTGCTCGTCGGCGGTCAGCCGCCCGAACAGCGCCTCGACCGCCCCGCGTCGGGCCGACCCCGAGCCGGTGCCGCCGAGCGTGGAGATCTCGTCGAGGGCCTCGTGGACCTCGGCCACGGTCACGGTCGGCACGGCCGCCGGGGCCGGCAGGTCGGCCAGGCCGCGCCAGCCGACGCCGGTGCGGCGCTGGCGCAGCGTGCCGGAGAGGTACGCCGTGACGGTCTCCACCTCGCCGGGTGGTGTCTGCACCAGCAGGTCGGCGATCAGCGCTCGCTTGGTGGTGCGGGCGCGGGTCGAGGCGACCTGCTGCGAGACCGAGACCAGGCGCGCGAACTCCATGTCGCCATCCTGCCGGAGCGCGCCGACAGGGAGCGGGGCGATCGGCGTGGGTGGTGCGAGGGGATCGACCACCGGCGGCCGGCGGGTGGCCAGGCTTAGGGTGTGGCGGTGATCGTCGCGCCCCGCACCCGCACCTGGCGGCCGGGGTGGCCCTGTCCGGTGGGGCAGGTCCTCGGTGCGCACCGCCGGGGGGCCGGCGACCCGACGTACCGGGTGCTCGCCGACGGCGCCCACGCTCGCGCGATCCGTACCCCCGTCGGCCCGGTGGCGCTCGCCGTTGCTGCACACGCGGGCACCGGTGAGGTGACCGGTCGTGCGTGGGGGCCGGGCGCCGACTGGGCGCTCGACCGGCTCCCGCGGATGCTCGGGGCCGACGACGACCCCGCGGGCTTCGAGCCGCCGGCTGCGCTCGCGGCGGCGTGGCGGCGGCACCGGCACTGGCGGCTGGGCGCGACCGACCTGGTCATGGAGTCGCTGGTGCCCTCGATCCTCGAGCAGAAGGTCACCGGCCAGGAGGCCTTTGCCGGATTCCGCCGGCTGGTCCGACGGTACGGCGAGCCGGCGCCGGGACCCGACCTCGGTCTGTGGATCCAGCCCGATGCGCCGACGCTGCGCCAGGTCCCGTCCTGGGAGTGGCTCCGGCTCCCGGTCGACGGCGGCCGGTCGCGCCCACTGCTCGCCGCCGCCCGCGTGGCCACCTCCCTCGAACGCGCGGGCGCGCTGTCCCATGCCGAGTTCGACCGCCGCCTGCGGACGCTTCCGGGCATCGGGGTCTGGACGAGTGCGGAGGTGAGGTCCCGCGCCCTCGGCGACGCCGACGCCGTGAGCTTCGGCGACTATCACGTCGCCAAGGACGTCGGCTGGGCGCTGGCGGGTGAGCCGGTCGACGACGACGGGCTGGCCGAGCTGCTCGAGCCCTTCCGGCCGCACCGCCACCGGATCCAGTACCTCGTTGCAGCCGAGCGGCTCGGTCCTCCCCGCCGCGGACCGCGGATGGCTCCGCGCACGCACCTGCCGGCGCGGGCGCACCGGTAGGGCGCCACCAATTCCGTAACCCTCACGTCGCCGCGACGTTGCGTTGGTCACACCCCGAGAACCCGTCCGGGAGGCAACGTGAGCTCGACGGCCGTCGTCGGCTGGACCGGCACGAGGCGGGTGCTGGCCTCCCTGGCAAGCCGGTCGCGCACGGGTGTGGTGACCGGGGGCCGGCTCGTCGTGCTGGCCGTGGAGTCGATCACCGCGGCGGTGACCGACATCGTGCACCGGCGGTTCTCGTGGACCGAGTTCATGCTCCAGGCCTGGTTCATGACCCGGGTGTCCCTGCTGCCCACGGTCCTGGTCGCGATCCCGTTCGGCGTGATCATCTCCGTGCAGATCGGCGCGGTGGCGAGCCAGGTGGGGGCGACGTCGTTCATGGGGGCGGTCAACGGCATCGGCATCCTGCGCCAGGCCGCCCCGCTGGTCACGTCGCTGATGATCGCCGGCGCCGTCGGCTCCGCGATCTGCTCCGACCTCGGCGCCCGCACGGTGCGTGAGGAGATCGACGCGCTGAAGGTGATGGGCATCTCCCCGGTCCAGCGACTGGTCGCCCCCCGGGTGCTGGCCGCGCTCGTCGTCGCCCTGCTGCTCACGATCGTGGTGTCGGTCACCGCCATGGTCACGGCGTACGTGCTGAACGTCGGCGGCGGCAAGGTCAGCGCGGGCGCCTACCAGGAGTCCTTCGTCGCGTTCAGCCAGCCGACCGACCTCGCGCTGGCCGAGTTCAAGTCGTTGGTGTTCGGCTTCATCGCCACGGTGGTCGCGGCCCACAAGGGGCTCAGCGCGTCCGGCGGGCCGAAGGGAGTGGCCGACGCTGTCAACCAGGCCGTGGTCCTGAGCGTGATCCTGCTCGCGCTCGCGAACGTCGCGATCACCCAGGCCTACGTGATGCTGATGCCGCAGGGGATGGCCTGATGAGCCTGGCGACGTCTCCTCGGGCTCAGATCTCGGACGCGTTGGTGCGCGGACTCGACGGTGTCGTCTCGACGCTCGCCCAGCTCGGTGACTTCGCGACGTTCGCGGCGCGCACGCTGGCCGCCGTACCGATGACCGTGCGGCTGTACCACCGCGAGGTGCTGCGCCAGCTCAAGGACATCGCGTGGGGCAGCGGGGCGCTGATCGTCGGCGGCGGCACGATCGGCGTGATGGTGCTGCTCGCGCTCTCCGCCGGTACGTCGCTGGGCATCGAGGGCTTCAACGGCCTGGAGATCGTCGGCCTGGCGCCGCTGACCGGCTTCGTCTCGGCCAGCGCGAACACCCGTGAGCTGGCGCCACTGATCGCCGCGCTCGCCCTGGCGTCCCAGGTCGGCTGCCGGTTCACCGCACAGCTGGGCTCGATGAAGATCCACGAGGAGGTCGACGCGCTCGAGGTGATGGCGGTCGAGCCGATGCGCTACCTGGTCACCACGCGGATGCTCGCCTGCGGCATCGCGATCGTCCCGCTCTACCTGATCGGACTGATCGGCTCCTACATCGCCTCGATGCTCTCGGTGGTCGTGATCTTCGGCCAGTCGCCGGGGCAGTACGACCACTACTTCTCGACATTCATCCTCGGCCGCGACGTCTTCTTGTCGGTGGTGAAGATCCTGGTCTTCGCGACCGCGGTCACGCTGCTGCACAGCTGGTACGGCATGCGCGTGGGCGCCGGACCGCAGGCCGTCGGGGAAGCCACCGGCCGGGCGATCCGGGCCAGCATCGTCGTGGTGGTCGTGCTCGACATGCTCATGACCCTGGTGTTCTGGGGTGGCGACTCCGGCTTCCGGATCTCGGGATGAGCGGCCGATGACCGGATCCCGAACCCTCACGCGCCCACGCCGCCCGCGTCGGGAGCTGCGTCGCGTGGACCATGCCCGGCGCGGCCTGGTCGTGCTGGTCGGGGGTGCCCTCGTGCTCAGCCTCGTGTGGCTGCGCGCCTCCGGCTCGTACGACGGTCCGCAGCACGTCTCCGCCCAGCTCACCGATGCCGGCGGTTCGCTGGGCCCCGGGGCCGACGTCAAGCTCCGCGGCGTCATCATCGGCACCGTCGACCGGATCAGCCGCGGTCCGGCCGGCGGCGTCCGCGTGCAGATCGCCGTGCGCGACCACCGGCTCGGCGAGGTCCCGGCGAACGTGGTCGCCCGGATCCTTCCCGCGACGGTCTTCGGCACGTCGTACGTCGACCTCGTGACCGCGGGTGCGCCCTCCTCGCGCCCGCTGCGCACGGGGGCGGTGATCCCCGCCGACCGGACCCAGGGCACGCTCGAGCTGCAGCAGGCCCTCGACGACGTCGACCGTCTGGTCAAGGCGGTCGGACCGGCCGACCTCGCCTCGGCGATCGGGTCGATGGCCCAGGCGCTCGACGGCCGCGGCGCGCAGATCGGTACGACGCTCGACCGGGCCGCGGCGTACCTGGCCCAGGTCAACCCGAAGATGTCGGCCGTCCGGGCGGACCTGCGCAAGCTCGCGGACAACCTCACCCTGCTCGCCGAGGTCGCGCCCGACCTGCTGGCCGCCACCGCCGATGCACTCGTGACGGCCCGGACCGTCGTGGACCAGCAGCGCGCGATCGCGACCCTGCTCGGCGGCGGCACCGGGCTGACCACCCGGGCGACGGCGTTCCTGCGGGCGCATCGCGCCGAGCTGGTGCGGTTCATCGACAACTCCGCGACGCTCCTCGGCGTCGTGCACGACAACCGGCAGGCCGGCATCACGGGCGCGATCCGGACCAACACCGTGCTGGGCGCGAAGGTGCACACCGTCCTCCACCACGGGTTCCTCGACGCGGTGACCACGTTCCTGCTCGACGTGCCGCCGTACTACACCGCCGCGGACTGTCCCCGGGCCGGCGTCGCGCGCGGCGACAACTGTCCTGCGGGCCGCACCGGAGGTGGCCGATGATCACGGGTCTTCGGTGGATCGTGGTCAAGTTCGCGGCGTTCGCCCTGGTCAGCGTGCTGCTCGGGATCCTGCTGTTCAACACGATGGTGAACGGAGTCAGCGGCGACACCCGCACCTACCGAGCGCAGTTCACCGACGTCGCGGGGCTGCGCGTGGGCGACGACGTCCGCGTGGCCGGCGTACGGGTCGGACGCGTGCAGGCCATCGACGTGGCCCACCGCGGCGCCGAGGTGACCTTCCAGATGGTGGCCCGGCAGCCGCTGCTGACCACGACCAAGATCGTGATGCGCTACCAGAACCTGCTCGGTCAGCGCTATCTCGCGCTCGTGCAGGGCCCGGACCGCGGTCCCCGCCTTCGGGCCGGCAGCACGGTCCCGCTCGCCCGCACGAGTCCAGGGTTCGACCTCACGGAGCTGCTCAACGGCTTCCGTCCGCTGTTCGAGGCGCTCCGGCCCGACGACGTCAACGCGCTGGCGACGTCCTTGGTCAAGGTGCTCCAGGGCGAGGGCGGCACGGTCGAGTCACTGCTCGCCCAGACCGGGAAGCTGACGAACTACCTGGCCGACCGCGACCAGGTCTTCGGGCAGGTGCTCGACAACCTCACGCCGGTGCTCAGCGACCTCGCCGGCCGGGGCACCCAGCTCCAGGACACCGTCACCGAGCTGAAGGCGCTCATGACCGGCCTCGCCCGCGACCGCAGGTCGATCGGCGCCTCGATCGACGGGATGAGCCAGCTGATCGGTTCCACCTCGCGGCTCTTGGGGCAGGTCCGGGTGCCGACCGTGCGAGCGGTCAAGCGGTTCCTCGCGGTGATGAACCTCTTCCTGGCCAACAAGTCCCAGTTCGTCACCGCGCTCGGGTCGTTCGGGTCCACGCTGGCGGCCCTCGGCCGCGCCAGCTCCTACGAGAACGCCGTGAACATCTACTTCTGCTCGGTGATCGTCGACGTCGGCGGTCAGCAGGCGAACCTCAACGGCACCGGCGACGGACCGTGGTCGGAGGTGTGCCGATGACCGCGCTCGCCGACCGGGACCCGTTCCGGGTCGGGCTCGTGGCGATCGCCGGGGCCGTGGTGCTCGGGCTGCTCGTCGTCCTGGTGACGGTCGTGCCGTTCGGCTCGCGCAGCTACACCGCCGTGCTCGCGCAGACGGCCGGCCTGCGCGTGGGCGAGGACGTCGAGGTGTACGGCGTCCCGAAGGGCCAGGTGAAGTCGATCCGGCTCGACGGAGACACGGTCCTGGTCCGGTTCGTCGTCGACCGGGGGGTGGCCCTCGGCGACCGGACGACAGCGGCCGTGAAGGTGGCGACGCTGCTGGGCACGCACTACCTGGCCGTGACCCCGGCCGGCACGGGTCGCCTGGAGCAGATCCCGCTCTCGCGCACCTCGGTGCCGTTCAACCTCCAGGACGTCCTGGAGAAGGGCACCGCGAACCTCCAGCAGCTCGACCCCGAGCTGTTGGCGAAGGCGCTCACCGAGGTGAGTCGCACGCTCTCGGCCAGCAGCGACCAGGTCGGGCCGGCGCTGACCGGGATCGCCCGGCTGTCAGAGCTCGTGCAGCGGCGCAGCGACCAGACCGGCGCGCTGCTGGCCGCCGCCCGCCGGGTGACCGGCCAGCTCTCTGCCAGCAGCACCGACATCGTCGGCCTGATGCGGCAAGCGAGCCTGGTCATCGACGAGATCAACCGACGCCGCGCTGCCATCCACACGCTGCTGACCGAGACCACCACCCTGTCGGACAACCTCGCCGGCATCATCGAGCAGACCCGCACCGACATGGGTCCGGCTCTGCGGCAGCTCAACGCGGTGCTCGGCACCCTCCGCCAGGAGGACGCTGCGCTCAAGGGAGTGCTCGACAAGATCGCACCGACGGTGCGGTACTTCGCCAACGCCACCGGCAACGGCGCGTGGGGCGACCTGTGGCTCAAGGACCCGGCGTTCCCGCCGGACGACGTCAGCTGCCGGACCGGAGGCTGCTGATGCGCCGTCGGTTCGCGAAGCTCCTGCGCCTGGCGGTCGCCCTGGCGTTGCTGTCCGGTCTGTCCGGTTGCATGCCGCTGCCGGCCGGCGACCTCACCGTCACCGCGCTGATGGCCGACTCGGCCGGACTGTTCGTCGGCAACGACGTCGGCGTGCTCGGCGTACCGGTGGGCAGGGTGACCGCGATCCGGCCCGAGGGCACGCACGTACGCGTCACGATGGCCGTGGACCGTGACCAGCCGTTGCCTGCAGGCGTCGGTGCGGTCGTGGTCGCCCGGTCGGTCGCCACCGACCGGTACGTCGAGCTCACGCCGGTCTACCACTCCGGGCCCCGGCTCGCCGACGGGGCGGTGATCCCCGAGCCGAGGACGCGAACCCCGGTGGACTTCGACCAGGTGCTCGAGGCGCTGAACTCCTTCGCGACGGGCATCGCCGGGGCGAAGGGCACCCGGCACGCGATCGCGAACCTCCTCGACGCCGGCTCGAAGGCGGTCGACGGGAAGGGCGTGCTGCTCAACGAAGCGATCACCTCCCTGGGCGGCGCGGTGGACTCGGTGGCGGGGCAGCGCCAGGACATCGCCGGCACGGTCACGGCCCTGGACTCGCTGACCGCCACGATCGCCGGGCACCAGCAGCTGGTTCGCGAGTTCGTCACCCAGGTGAGTCGTGCGAGCCGGCTGCTCGCCGACGAGCGCACGAACTTCCGCGCGGCGCTGCGCGCGCTGAGCCGGGCCGTGGCGCTGGTCGCCGACTTCGCCCACCGCAACCGGCAGCAGCTGACCACCTCGCTCGACCGGAGCTCTGCAGTGATGGCATCGATGCTGGGCAAGCGCGGGAACCTCACCGAGATCCTGCGCGTGATGCCGCTGACCTTGCAGAACCTTCGCGCGATCCTGCACCACGGCCGGCTGAGGGTCCGGGTCGACCCGACCGTGCTCACGCCGCTGGGCGGAGCCGTGAACACGCTCTGTGCCGGCTCGATGTCGGACTTCTGCTCGCAGTTCGGCCCGGGCCTGCTGAACCTGCAGAACCTGCTCTCGTTGCTCACCGGAGGCAAGCCGTGAGGCGCCTCGCCCGCCTCGTCGTCGGGCTGGTGGGTCTGCTGCTCGCGTTCAGCGGCTGCGGTCCGACCATGTCCGACCTGCCGGTTCCGGGCTCCGGCGTGCGAGGCGACACGATCGAGGTCACGGTGCAGTTCGACGAGGCGCTCAACCTGGCCAGGGGTGCGCAGGTGCGGGTCAACGGAGTCAGCTCCGGCAAGGTCCGCTCGGTCACCGCCAGGGACTTCAAGGCGATCGCTGTGCTCGACGTACGCCGGTCCGCGCAGATGCGTGACACCGCCACGGCCCGCCTGCGCTACACGACCCCGCTCGGCGAGCTCTTCGTCGACGTCACGAACCCCGAGCAGGGCGCGCTGCTCCGCAACGGTGCGACCCTGCCGACCGGGCAGGCCAGCACCGCGCCCACGGTCGAGGACGCCCTTGCGGCGGCGTCCCTGCTGGTCAACGGCGGCGGCCTCGCCCAGCTGCAGACCGTGACCCAGGAGCTGAACAACGCGCTCGGTGGCCGCGAGGGCAACGTGCGTCGGTTGATGCAGCAGGCCGACACGTTCCTGACCGAGGCGAACGCGACCACCGGCGACATCGACCGCGCCCTGACCGCGCTGGCGACGGTCTCGAAGGTGCTCAACGCGAACCGGGCGACCATCGACGCCGCGATGACCGACATCCGGCCGGCGGCCCGCGTGCTGAGACGAAACACGCCCGGGCTCACCCGACTGCTGGCCAGGCTCAGCGAGTTCTCCGACGTCGCGAACGGCGTCGTGGGCGCCACCCGGGCCCAGGTGCTGCAGATGCTGCGTCAGATCTCCCCGGTGCTCGACGAGTTCCTCGCCAATCGCAACGACCTCCGACCGTCACTCGAGGCGCTGGTGTCGCTCAACCACGACATCAACACGGCGATCCCCGGCGACTACGCGAACATGCTGCTCACCATGCAGCTGGACAAGGTCACGTTGCCGAACCTGCTCGGCGCACCCGGGGGTGCAGCCGACCCGGGCGCGACCCAGGACTCCGGTGGCCTCGCCGCCCTGCTCGGTGCGGGAGGTGGCGGCCGGTGAACGCGCCGGCGCGAGGTGCCCTCGGCCGCCCGACCGAACGGATCCGGCACACGACCCTGCGCGACGTTCTCCGGGACCGGCTCTGGCAGAGCCTGTTCGGTGTGCTCGCCGTGTTCGCGGTGACGCTGGCCTACCTGTTCGGCTCGGTGCTGGACACACCGCTGCTGCACCGCGCGAAGACCGTGCGGGTCGAGATGGCCGCCACCGGAGGGCTGTTCGAGGGCTCTGCGGTCACCTACCGCGGGGTCAAGGTCGGCAAGGTCCGCTCGATCGACCTCACTCCTCGCGGCGTGGTGGCGATGATCTCGATCACCTCGAGCGACCCCATCCCGGTGCGGTCGATCGCGAAGGTGCGCAGCCTGTCACCGGTGGGCGAGCAGTACCTGGACTTCCAGCCGCAGACGCGCGCCGGCCCCTACCTGCACGACGGCTCCGTGGTCCCGGCGACGGCGACGGACCTTCCCAAGACGCTCGCCTCGACGGTGATCAGCGTGAACCGGCTGCTCGGGCAGGTCGACGACCAGAAGCTGCACACGCTGCTCTCCGAGCTGGCCACCGGTGTGGCCGGCACCGGCCACGACGTCGGCCGGCTCGTCGACCAGGGGTCGGCACTGCTGGCCGAGCTGGAGCGGATCTGGCCGCAGACCGACCGGCTGATCGACAACAGCGGGCCGGTGCTGGACATCGCACCCGCGAAGGCCGACGACCTGCGCACCCTCGCCAGGTCGTCGAGGGAGTTCGCCGCGTTCCTGAAGAGCTACGACCCCGAGCTGCGTTCGACCCTCGAGGCGGCTCCCCGCCAGATCTCGCAGCTGGACCAGCTGCTCTCCGACGCGGAGGAGACATTCCCCGGCTTCCTCGGGACGGCGCTGCGCTTCTCCGACCTCTTCCGTCCGTACGCGCCACATCTCGGGTCGATCCTGGCCGGCTACGCCCCGGGCCTGGGCGTCCTCGGCGAGGCGATCCGCGGCGGTCACTTGCTGATCGAGGGCATCCCGCAACGCAGCACCCGCTGCGACTACGGCACGCCGCGCCGCGACCCGAAGGACCCGGTACGCCGCCCGCTGGTGACCACCGGTCACTGCCCCGGCTCCGCCGAGCACCTGCAGCGCGGAGCCGCGCACGCGCCAGGACCCGTGGGCTAACGCCCCGGGTCCGGCTCCAGCCGCAGCGTGGTGAGGGTGGTCGCGAGCATGTCGTAGTGGCCGATCAGCAGCAGGATCTCGATCACCGTGCGCTCGTCGTACGCCGCCCGCAGCTCGGCCCAGGTGTCGTCGGCGAGGTCACGGGTCGCGACCAGCTCCTCGGTGACTTTCATCAGCAGGCGCTCGTGGCCCTGCCATCCGTCCGCGCCGGACCCGACGCGCACCCGGTCGACGTCGGCCGGAGTCACTCCTGCACGCGCGCCGAGTTGGACGTGGTGCTCGAGCTCGTAGGCGCACTCGCGGAGAGTGGCGACGCGGAGGATCACCAGCTCGGTCTCGCGCCTGGGCAGTCGGCCGCCCGGCATCAGGCGGCCGGCGAAGTGCAGCCATCCCCAGAACAACCCGCGGCCTCGCCCCAACGTGGTGAAGATCGCCGGCGGTTGCGTGCGCGTCACCCGGCCGGCCAGCCGACTGAACACCCAGATCGGCAGACCCAGCTCGCGCCGCGTGCCCGGTGCGATCCGCGGGCCGGTCACGCGTCCTCCCGTACGGCGCGCCCGACCTGGGGGAGTGCCCGGTTCGCCGCAGCGTTCATCACCCGCATGGCCAGCACGTACGCCGGCGGGACGTAGCGCTGCAGCAGGTGCACGAACCTGATGTCGGGGGAGGTGTAGACCCAGTAGCGGTTGCGCTTCACACCGCGCAGGATCGCCGCCGCCGCGTGCTCGGGTGTGACCGCGCGCTTGCGGAAGCCGGCCTGGAGGCGCTGGAACTGCGGCGTCGCCTTGTCCACGCCCGCGATGCTCACCGTCTCGGTGAGCCCGGTGTCCACGCCTCCGGGACACGCCAGCGTGACGCCGATCCGGTGCCGGGCGAGGTCGAAGCGGAGCACCTCGGAGACTCCGCGGAGTCCGAACTTGCTCGCCGAGTACGCCGCGTGCCACGGCATCCCGATGATCCCGGCCGCCGAGGAGACGTTCACCACCTGGCCGCCGCGTCCGGCCGCGATCATCGGCGGCACGAGGTACTCCAGAACCGTGATCGGGCCCATCAGGTTCACGTCGACGACGCGTTGCCAGGTCTGGTGCGGCATCGCCTGGATCGTGCCCCACGAGGCGATCCCGGCGATGTTCATCACCACGTCCATCGCGCCGTGACGCTCGGTGATCTCCGCGGCCATGGCGCGGACGGCGTCGTGGTCGGAGACGTCGACCGGGGCGGCGTACGCGACCTCGGCACCGGCGTCCCAGAGCTCTTCGACGACGTCCATCAGCCGCGCCTCGTCGACATCGGTGAGGAACAGGAGGGCGCCCTCCCGGGCGGCGGCGCGAGCAGTCGCGCGGCCGATGCCGCTGGCGGCACCGGTGAGGAAGACCAGCTTGTCCCGGAGGTCACGGACGGGTGCACGCAACATGCGCGCACCCTAGACCCGGGTGCTACCCGCCCGTAACGTCCGCCCGTCCGCCGTCGTTGAGCGCGTGCAAGTCCGGAACGGCTGAGAGGACCTCGGGTCATGTCTGTACGTCGCAAGCGCATCCTGGCGGCCATGGTCGCCGTGGGGTCCCTGGTCAGCGGGGCCGTCGGCCTCGCCACCGCGGACGCGGCCACCCCCACCTCCGGCACGGTGAGTGACACCAGCGGTCCGGTGACGTGGAGCGGCGGTCCGTTCCTCACCGCCAACGTCACCGCGCAGGCGACCGGCGAGCCCGACTGCACCGTCCCGGGTTCCTGCGACGACTTCGCGCTGCACGTCTCTGCCCCGGCCGGCTACGACACGGATCACAACCTGCAGATCAAGGTCGGCTGGTCCAACACGGCCGCCGACTTCGACGTCTACCTCTACGACGCGTCCGGCCACCTCGCCGCGACGGCCGCCAGCAGCGCCGACCCCGAGACGATCACGGTGGCGCCGAACACCGGCGACTACGTCGTCCGGGTCGTGCCGTTCACCCCGCTGGGTGAGTCCTACACCGCGACGGCGTCGATGGTCACCAAGCCGGCCAACCCGGCGCCCGGCACCACCACCCCGCCGGGCTTCACCGACTACCCGGCCGACCCGGCGATCGCCGACCCCAACGGGGCCGGCGAGCCGTCGATCGGGTTCAACCCCAAGACCGGCGCCACGCTCTACCAGGCCGGTCTGGCCACGCTGAAGGCGAAGTTCGACGACTCCACCTCGCCTGCCACGGCCACGTGGTCCGACGTGTCGGCCAACGCCGCCAAGGGCTGCCCCCAGGGCAGCACCACCAGCCTGGACCCGATCCTGTTCACCGACCGCACCACCGGTCGCACCTTCGAGTCCCAGCTCTCCGGTGTCGACTCGCTGACCTGCTGGACCGACGACGACGGCGCCACCTGGCTGCCGTCCGAGGGTGGCGGCATCCCGAGCGGTGTCGACCACCAGACCGTCGGCGGCGGTCCCTACTCGGCGAACGGCATCGGCGCGCTCCCGACCTCCAGCTACCCGAACGCGATCTACTACTGCAGCCAGGACATCGCGACCGCGTTCTGCGCCGTCTCCCGCGACGGCGGTGTCACCTTCGGTGCCGGCGTGCCGACGTACAGCCTGCTGGACTGCGGCGGCATCCACGGACACGTGAAGGTGGCGCCCGATGGCACTGCCTACCTGCCGAACCGCTCCTGCGGGGCGACCGCGGCAGTCGCCGTCAGCGAGGACAACGGCACCTCGTGGACCGTCCGCAACGTGCCCGGCACCTCCGCCAGCGACGCCGACCCGTCGGTGGGCATCGGTGCCAACGGCACCGTCTACTTCGGCAGTGTGGGCTCCGACGGTGTGCCGGCCGTCGCGGTCAGCACCGACCGTGGCAAGACCTGGACGAACGGCCAGCAGGTCGGCACCAACCTGGGGATCAAGAACGCGGTGTTCCCGACGGTGGTCGCCGGTGACGACAACCGGGCCGCGTTCGCCTTCCTCGGCACCACGACCGGGGGCAACTACCAGGACATCAACACGTTCCAGGGCGTCTGGCACCTGTACGTCGCGACCACCTACGACGGCGGCAAGACCTGGCAGACGTCCGACGCGACGCCGAACGACCCGGTCCAGATCGGCTCGATCTGCACCGGCGGCACCACGTGCGGGGCGGACCGCAACCTGCTCGACTTCATCGACGTGACCATGGACGACCACGGCCGGATCGAGGTCGGGTTCGCCGACGGGTGCACCGGCTCGTGTGTCACCGGCGGGCCCAACACCCGCACGGCGTACCCGACGATCGCGCGGCAGAGCTCCGGCCTGACCCTGCTGTCGGCCTACGACCCGCCGGTCGCCACGGCCACGAAGAAGGCGAAGAAGAACAGATGAGCCTCGGTCGGCGGGCGGCCGCGTCCCTCGGGGCGGCCGCCCTCCTGCTCGTGCCTGCCGCCTGCGGAGGCGAGTCGAAGGCCGGCGACAGCGAGCGTGCTCGCGAGCAGGGCCTGGTGAAGGCAGCTGACCAGGCGACCTGCGCTGCGGATGCCAGGGCCGTCGCGACGCCGTACGGCGGCCAGTTCCCCGACGGCTGGCCGTTCCCGCCGGGCACGACCGTGTACGACGTCGAGGACCGGGGCGTCCAGGGCACGATCGCCACCGCGATCTCGACGGCACCGTTCAGGACGATCCTCGACTTCCTCAACCACGAGGTCGTGGCCGCGGGCTTCCGCGTCGAGTCCGGTGAGACCGAGGCTCACGACGCCGAGGCCGAGTGGGAGGGCAACGGCCACCGCGGCCGGTGGGCGATCCGGGAGTCCGCCCAGTGCCCGGGCGAGACCGTGATCCAGGTGCTGGCCGCCAGATCTGGCTGATCGGAGGAGTTTGCCGGTGCCCGTTCCGGGGCACACTCCTGCCATGGCCCAGGACGTCCAGGAGGACCTCGCGGTGGAGCTGGCCCGCGAGCTCGAGCTCGACGGCACCTGCGTGCGGGTGGTGCCTGCGATTCCGCCTCAGCGCGCCGTCGACGTCAGCTGGGCCGCGAAGCGGGCCGGTCGCCTGATCGGCGAGCACGTCCGCACGTCGGTGACCCCGCTCTCCTCGTCGCCGCTGACCGAGGTTGCCGTCGTGGCCGTCGTGGAGCAGCGCAGGCCCCGCACGATCGTGGAGCAGCGCCGCCCGAGCAGCTGACCCGACGGGCCCACGCTCAGAGCAGGTGGCGCAGCGGCCGGAGCAGGCCTTCGGTGAACCGGCGGTGGATCCCGCGGGAGTTCCAGTCGCGCGGGGAGAGGTACGACGACTGCTCGAGGTCCGCGGCGAAGATCGCCTCCATGACGCCGGCCATGCCCCGGTCGATGAACTCGACGTTGATCTCGTAGTTGCCGGTCATGCTGAGCCGGTCGATGTTCGCCGTACCGACCGTCGACCAGTTGCCGTCGATGGTCGCGGTCTTCGCGTGCACCATCGCACCCTCGAACCGGTGGATCTGCACGCCCGCGGCCTGGAGTTGGCCGAAGTAACCGCGCGAGATCCAGTCCGCCACCACGTGGTTGGACGTGCGCGGCACCAGGATGCGCACGTCGACGCCGCGCTGGGCGGCCTCGACCAGCGCCTCGATGAAGTCCGGGTCCGGGATGAAGTAGGCGTGCGTCATCCACACGTTGCGGTTGGCTCGCGTGATCGCCTCGAGGTACATCGCGCGGATCGGGAACATCCACTGGCTGGGCAGGTTGCGGTGCAGTCGGATCCGCGGCTCCCACGCGGCGTCGGTGGTCTCGAGCAGCAGGGGGCGCCGGCGGCGACGGTGCTCGTTCCAGAAGTCGGCGAAGCTGCGCTTGAGGTCCCACACCGCCGGTCCGGTGATCCGCACGTGGGTGTCGCGCCACTCCGTCGCGTACGCCGCACCGACGTTGAACCCACCCACGAACGCCACGTCGTCGTCGACGACCAGGATCTTGCGGTGGTCACGGCCGTAGCGGCGCAGGTCCAGGAACCGCCAGCCGGCGTTGTAGACCGGGTAGCGGAGCACCCGCAGCACCGAGGGGAAGGTCTTGAACCGTGGGTCGACCACGAGGTTGGCGAACTGGTCGTAGATGACGTAGACCTCCACACCCCGCTCGGCGGCGTCGACGAGCGCCCGCTTGAACTGCTCGCCGATCTCGTCGCCCTTCCAGATGTAGGTCTCGAACAGGATCATCTGCCGGGCGGAAGCGATCGCGGCCAGCCTGTCGTCGAAGAGGTCCTGGCCGTAGGTGTACGTCGTCACCGAGCCCTCGCCGACGGCCACCTCCTGCGGCGGCAGCGTGGACAGTGGCTGCGGCTTCTTGCCCCGGCGACGCCACGAGTCGACCAGGGTGAGGCTGAGCGCGAGCAGGACCTGGACCCCGAAGATCGTGAGCAGGGTGCGGCGTGCCAGCGGCCAGATCTCCCGGCTGGCGAAACGGACCGCACGTCTGCCCCTGCTCACCCCCGAAATCTAGCGGTCCCCGGCACGCTGCCCGCCCACCGGCGCGGCGGTGAGCGCGAGAAGACTGTCGGCGCGGGCACGTAGGCTCGCAGCATGCGTCCCGTCACCGATCTCGAGCGTCGCGTCGCGCCCTTCGAGGTGATCTCCGACTACGTCCCCTCGGGTGACCAGCCGACCGCGATCGAGCAGATCGAGCAGCGGATCAAGGCGGGGGAGAAGGACGTCGTCCTGCTCGGCGCCACCGGCACGGGCAAGACCGCGACCGTCGCCTGGGTCGCCGAGCGGTTGCAGCGCCCGATCCTCGTGATGCAGCCCAACAAGACCTTGGCCGCGCAGTTCGCCAATGAGCTGCGCCAGCTGATGCCGAACAACGCGGTCGAGTACTTCGTCTCCTACTACGACTACTACCAGCCCGAGGCCTACGTCCCGCAGACCGACACCTACATCGAGAAGGACTCCTCGATCAACGAGGAGGTCGAGCGGCTGCGGCACTCCGCCACCAACTCGCTGCTCACGCGGCGCGACGTGATCGTGGTCTCGACGGTCTCGTGCATCTACGGCCTCGGCACGCCCCAGGAGTACGTCGACCGGATGCTGCGGATGCGGGTCGGTCAGGAGATGGACCGCGACGAGGTGCTGCGTCGGCTGGTCTCGATCCAGTACACCCGCAACGACCTGTCCTTCACCCGCGGCACCTTCCGCGTCCGCGGCGACACCCTGGAGATCTTCCCGGTCTACGAGGAGATGGCGGTTCGGGTCGAGTTCTTCGGCGACGAGATCGAGCGGCTGATGACGTTGCACCCGGTCACCGGCGAGGTGCTGACCGAGGACAGCGAGCTCTACGTGTTCCCAGCCACCCACTACGTGGCCGGCCCGGAGCGGATGGAGCGCGCGATCGCCGGCATCGAGGCCGAGCTGGAGGAACAGGTGGCGTTCTTCGAGCGGCAGGGCAAGCTGCTCGAGGCCCAGCGGCTGCGGATGCGCACGTCGTACGACGTCGAGATGATGCGTCAGGTCGGCTCCTGCTCGGGCATCGAGAACTACTCGATGCACATCGACGGTCGCGTGCGGGGGAGCGCTCCCAACTGTCTCCTGGACTACTTCCCCGAGGACTTCGTGCTGGTCGTCGACGAGTCGCACGTCGCCGTACCGCAGATCGGCGGGATGTACGAGGGCGACATGTCGCGCAAACGCAACCTGGTCGACCACGGGTTTCGTCTGCCCAGCGCGATGGACAACCGCCCGCTGAAGTGGGAGGAGTTCCTGGACCGGATCGGCCAGACCATCTACCTCTCGGCGACCCCGGGTGACTACGAGTTGTCGCGGGTCACCGGCTCCGACGGCGTGCCACAGGTGGTGGAGCAGATCATCCGCCCGACCGGTCTGGTCGATCCCGAGGTGATCGTGAAGCCGACCAAGGGCCAGATCGACGACCTGATCGGCGAGATCAACACCCGGGTGGAGCGCAACGAGCGCGTGCTCGTCACCACGCTGACCAAGAAGATGTCCGAGGACCTCACCGACTACCTCCTCGAGAACGGCATCCGCACCCGCTACCTGCACTCGGAGGTCGACACCCTCAAGCGCATCGAGCTGCTCCGTGACCTGCGTCTGGGCGACTACGACGTGCTCGTCGGCATCAACCTGCTGCGCGAGGGGCTCGACCTCCCGGAGGTCTCCCTGGTCGCGATCCTCGACGCCGACAAGGAAGGGTTCCTGCGCTCGGACAAGTCGCTGATCCAGACGATCGGGCGCGCGGCGCGCAACGTGTCGGGCCAGGTGCACATGTACGCCGACAAGATCACGCCCTCGATGGAGAAGGCGATCGAGGAGACCAACCGCCGCCGGGCCAAGCAGGTGGCCTACAACAAGGCGCACGGCGTCGACCCGCAGCCGCTGCGCAAGAAGATCGCCGACATCACCGAGATGCTCGCCCGCGAGGACGAGAGCACCGAGGAGCTGCTCAAGACCTGGCAGCAGCAGGGCAAGGGCCGCGGCAAGGCGCCCACGCCCGGCCTCGGCCGCGACTCCGGCAGGCACGCCAAGGAGCTCGCCGGGCTGCCCAGCGCCGAGCTCGCCGACCTGGTGCAGCAGCTCACCGACCAGATGCACTCCGCGGCCGCCGAGCTGCAGTTCGAGCTGGCCGCCCGTCTGCGCGACGAGATCCAGGACCTCAAGAAGGAGCTGCGGCAGATGGTGGAGGCCGGCGCCCGGTGACCCGGCGATGACGCCCGAGGAG
>DATAKN010000175.1:0-15695 GCA_036261595.1 Marmoricola sp. | reverse complement strand
ACGGCCAGGAGGACTCCATGAGCATCGAGACGTCGATCAGGCTCGACGACGCGCAGCCCTACCCGTACCGACGCACCGAGCTGGTCGAGCCGGACTGGCGCCGGTTCCCCGGCTGGCGCGACGTGACCGACGCCGAGTGGGCCAGCGCCCAGTGGCAGCGCGCGCACTGCGTGAAGAACGTCCGGCAGCTCCGCGAGCTGCTCGGCGACCTGGTCGACGAGCGGTTCTACGCCGACCTCGAGCGAGACCAGGCCGAGCGGGCCACGATGTCGATGCTGGTGCCGCCGCAGATGATGAACACGATGGTGCCCGAGACCCCCGCGGCCGGCCCGGGATCCCTCACCGACGCCCTGTACGCCGACCCGGTACGCCGCTACATGCTGCCGGTGTTCTCCGACCGTCGTACCGACTGGCCCTCGCACCCGCACGCCACCCGTGACTCGCTGCACGAGCACGACATGTGGGCCGCCGAGGGCCTCACGCACCGCTACCCCACCAAGGTGCTCGCCGAGTTGCTGCCCACCTGTCCGCAGTACTGCGGGCACTGCACCCGCATGGACCTCGTCGGCAACTCCACTCCGCAGGTCGAGAAGCTGAAGTTCGAGCTCAAGCCGGTCGACCGGCTCGACGCGATGCTCGACTACCTGCGCCGCACGCCGCAGGTGCGCGACGTGGTGGTGTCCGGCGGCGACGTCGCGAACCTGCCGATCGCCCGCCTCGAGGACTTCCTCACCAAGCTGCTGGAGATCGAGAACATCCGCGACATCCGGCTGGCCACCAAGGCGCTCATGGGCCTGCCCCAGCACTGGCTGCAGGACGACGTCCGCGCCGGGGTGGAGCGGGTCGCGACGCTGGCGCGGTCGCGCGGCGTCTCCCTGGCGATCCACACGCACGTCAACCACGCGAACTCCGTGACCCCGACCGTGGCCCGGGCCGCCGCCGCGATGCTGGAGGCCGGAGTGCGCGACGTGCGCAACCAGGGCGTGATCCTCAACGGCGTCAACGCCGACCCGCACACCCTGCTCGACCTGTGCTTCCGCCTGCTCGACGGCGCGCAGATCATGCCCTACTACTTCTACATGTGCGACCTGATCCCCTACTCCGAGCACTGGCGGATCTCGGTGGCCGACGCCCAGAAGTTGCAGCACCACATCATGGGCTACCTGCCCGGGTTCGCGACCCCGAGGATCGTCTGCGACGTGCCGTTCGTCGGCAAGCGTTGGGTGCACCAGGTGGCCGACTACGACACGGAGCGTGGGATCTCCTACTGGACGAAGAACTACCGCACCTCCATCGAGGCGGAGGACCCCGAGGCGCTGACCCGGTTCTACGAGTACTACGACCCGATCCACACGTTGCCCGAGGAGGGGCAGGAGTGGTGGCGGCGGCACGGCATGCTCGACCAGACCGCACTGAAGGCGGCGGAGATGGCCGAGGCGTCCCGGCGTACGGCGGCGCTGCAGGCGCACTGAGCCGCCGGCACAGCGCACCGCGCTAGCCTCGCTGGCGTGCACGTGGCGCGGCGTACGGTGCTCGCGGCGACCCTCGGCGTGGTCGCTGGTGGGTGCACGGACGGCCGCCGCGCGTCTGGGCCGCAGATCCGCGCGACCGAACCGACGACGCCCTCCTCCCCCGCCGCACCGACCAGTGGACCGCCCACGGTCCAGCGATGGCGCCCGTCGGCAGGTGACCTGGAGCCGGCCTGCAAGCGCGCGGCGGTGCGCGCGGTCGAGGCCGGCGCCGGTGGCCGGTTGCAGGTGATCGACGTCCAGTACGGCGGACTGCTGCCCGACTCCGCGAGCGTGCTCGTCGTGACCCGGGTGCCCTCGAACGTGACCGACGTCGGGCGCGCGCTCGGGCACACCTTCGACGTGCGGGTCGCCCAGCAGGGTGGCGTCTGGCGGGTCGAGGCCGTCCACCCCTCGCGACCCGGCCCCCCGGTGGCGCCGTCGCAGACTGCGCGGGCCGTCCTGGACCACGCCCGGATCGACCTGCCTCCGGCGGCGAGGCGCGACGTGGAGTCCGGCCGGCTCCACGAGACGACGCTGGCCGCACTGCTGGCGGTCGCCCGCGACTTCCGGATCGGGATCAGCGTCATCCGCTCCGGTCATCCGCTGCACGTGTTCGGCACCACGAGGCTCAGCGACCACCCGCAGGGCCGCGCCTTCGACACGTGGCAGATCGACGGGCACGCGGTGGTGGATCCACGGACCTCGCGACAGCTGGTCACGGAGTACATGCACGCGGTGGCGGCAGCAGGGTCCTACAACGTGGGCGGTCCGTACCTGCTCGGCTCAGCGCCGCAGTGGTTCACCGACGCGACTCACCACGACCACGTGCACGCGGGTTTCCCGGGCTAGGTGGCGTCCGCGGCGTCGGTGAGCGTCTCGACGAGCCGCGCGATCGGGCTGGACAGCGCCCACCGCTCAGCCAGCGCGGTGAGCGCCTCCGGGTCGGTCGGGGTGCGGGGCAGGCGCAGGTCAGCGTAGCCGAGGTCGAGGTCGCGGGCCACCGCCACGACCTTCGGCGCGACCTCGAGGTAGTCGGCCGCGTCGAGGAGCTTGCGGCGCGGGCCGGGCGCCAGGTCGGCGTCCGGGTCGAGGGCGGCTCGGCGCAGCTCGGCGACGGAGCCGAACCGCCCGAGCAGCGTGGCCGCGGTCTTCTCCCCCACACCGGCCACGCCCGGCAGGCCGTCGGAGGTGTCGCCGCGCAGGATCGCGAAGTCGGCGTACTGGTGCGCCTCGACGGCGTACTTGTCGCGCACGACCTGCTCGGTGACGCGCTCGTGCTTGCCGACGCCGCGCGCGGTGTAGAGCACCCGGACCTCGGCCGAGTCGTCGACGAGCTGGAACAGGTCGCGGTCACCGGTGACGATCTCCACCGGCATCCCCGCACCTGTGGCGAGCGTGCCGATCACGTCGTCGGCCTCGTAGCCGTCGGCACCCACGATCGCGATCCCGAAGGCCTCGAGCACCTCGACGATGACCGGGACCTGCGCCTCGAGCGGGTCGGGGACCTCCTCGATGTCCGACCCGCCCGGCACGACTCGCTCGACCCGGTGCGCCTTGTAGCTCGGGATCAGGTCAACTCGCCACTGGGGGCGCCAGTCGTTGTCCCAGCAGCAGGCGAGGTGGGTCGGGTGGTACTCGTCGACGAGCCGGCTGATGAAGTCGAGCAGCCCGCGGACGGCGTTGACCGGCGTGCCGTCGGGCGCCGTGATGGAGTCCGGGACCCCGTAGTAGGCGCGGAAGTACAGCGACGCGGTGTCGAGGAGCATCAGTCGGTCCGAGGGCACGGCGCAAGGCTAGTGGTCCGTGCCCCCGGACCGGCCGGTCAGTGGCTCAGGTAGGTCGCCGCCATGTCCAGGTCGCCGTGCCCGTCGGCCAACGCGCGCTCGAAGTGCCGGCGGGCGGCCTCGATGACAGCGAGGTCGACGCCCGCGGCACCGCCCGCTTCGTGGATCAGACGGGCGTCCTTGGCGGCCCCCCACAGCGGGAACTGCGGGTCGAAGTCGCCGCCGAGCATGGCCACACCCTTGAGCTGGACGTACGGCGCGTCCAGCGGGCCGCCCTTGATCACGTCGAGGAACGACGCGGGGTCCAGCCCGAGCGCCTTGGCCAGGGACAGCGCCTCCGCGACGCCCTCGACCACGGTGAGCACCCAGGAGTTCGCGACCAGCTTCAACCGCGAGCCCTGGCCGGCCGGCCCCAGCCACAGGGTCTTGGCGCCGATCGCGTCCAGCACCGGCTGCACGGTCTCGCGCGCCTCCTCGGGTCCGGAGGCGAGCACGGTGAGCTGTCCGGCCTCGGCGGGACCCTTCGTGCCCAGCACGGGCGCGTCGACGTACACCAGGCCGAGCTCCTCGGCCACCTCGGCCAGGTGCTCGCAGCCCTCGACGCCGACCGTCGCCTGCTGGAGCCACACCGTGCCCGCCTCGGGCGAGGCCTCCCGGATCACCGCCTCGACGACCTGGGCATCCGCCAGGATCGTCACGACGACCCCCGCGTCCTTCACGGCCTCCTGCGGTGTCTCGGCGACCTCGGCCCCGAGGCCTTCGGCCTTCTCCCGGGTGCGGTTCCACACCGTGAGCGGGATGCCCGCTGCGACGATGTTGCGAGCCATCCCGCGCCCCATGATGCCGGTCCCGAGCAGTGCGATCCGTGGTGTCGTCATGGCATCCACCCTGCCCGATGGTTCGATGGCATTCAAACCTGGGGCTCGCTCACCGGCCCGACGCCGCGCACCGGATGCACGTACGCGCCACCGGCCGAGCCTCCAGGCGGCCCTCGCCGATCTCCCTGCCGCACCGCTCGCAGATCCCGTAGGTACCGGCTCCCACGCGCTCCACCGCCGCGTCGATCTCGGAGAGGGCGTGACGCACCTGCCCGACCAGTGCGCCGATCTGCGACCGCTCGAAGGCGATCGTCGCGCCCTCCGGATCGTGCTCGTCGTCGGCGTTGCTGTTCAGCGAGGCGGCCACCACCGCGTCGTAGTCCCCGGTCAGGCTGGCCAGTCGCCCGAGCGCCTCCTGCCGCGCGGCCTCGAGTCGACGACGTACCTGCTCCACCTGCCCATCCTGGCGCGGCGCAGGAAACCACTCCGCGGATCCTCTCTTCGAGAGGCCCCGCGGCCACTAGGCTCGCGCCGTGGAGAAGATCGATCGACAAATCCTGAGCCTGCTGGCCGGCGACGGACGCATGTCGTACACGGATCTCGGGAAGGCCACAGGGTTGTCCACGTCCGCGGTGCACCAGCGGGTGAAGCGGCTCGAGGAACGCGGCCTGATCACGGGGTACGGCGCGTCGATCGACCACGCCAAGGCGGGCCGGCCGCTGACCGCCTTCATCTCGATCACGCCGATCGAGGCGGCGGCGGCCGACGACTACCCCGAGCGCCTCGCCGGCATCGAGGAGATCGAGAGCTGCTGGTCGGTCGCCGGCGACGAGTCGTACATCCTGAAGGTCCGGGTGGCCGTGCCGGCCGACCTGGAGGAGCTGCTGGCCCGGATCCGGTCCGCGGCGAACGTCTCGACGCGTACGACGATCGTGCTGTCCACGCCGTACGAGAACCGTCCGATCCCCTGAGCTCTGGCTGAGCCGTCAGTCGGACACCGAGGAGTACGCCACCACGCCGCGCCGGAGCCGGTCGACGGCCTCGCGGGCCGTCTCCCGCAACGCTCCGCCGGCGACGTCGCCGACCTGCCCGACCAGGTCGAGCAGCTGCTTGACCCAGCGGACGAAGTCGCCCGCGGCGAGGTCGGTCGCCTCCAGCAGGTCGTCGAGGTCGTCGCCCTCGGCCCACCGGAACGCTGCCCAGCAGAACCCGAGATCCGGCTCCCGCAGCTGGTCGAGCCGATGCTCCTTCTCCAGGGCGTCGAGCTCGGCCCACAGCGAGGTCATCGCGCCGAGCACGTCACGCACGCGCCCCCCGGGGATCCGTGGCGCGGCGGCATCGTCGGCCCGGCGGCTCTCGAAGACGAGCGCGGACAGCACGGCCGCCAGCTGGCTGGCATCCAGGTCGTCCCACAGGCCCGTGCGCAGCGACTCCGCGGTGACGAGGTCCATCTCGTTGTAGATCCGCATCAGCGCGCGACCCCGCGGAGTGACGGTGTCCCCGTCGAGGTAGTCGAGCGTGTCCAAGACGTCGCAGACCCGGTCGAACTGGCGGGCGATCGTGTTCGTGCGCTGCTCGATCCGGCGCCTCAGCGTACGAGCGTCGCGGTCGAGCTTGAACCAGCGCTCCGCCCACCGCGCGTGGTCCTCCCGGTCGGGGCAGCGGTGGCACGGGTGGTCGCGCAGCTGCCGACGCAGCTCCTCGATCCGGTCAGACCCCGGGTCCTCGGGCCGGCCGGGTCGCCCGCGCGACGGCGGAGGAGGCGTCAGCCCGTGGGTACGCGTACGCAGCGTCGAGGCCAGGTCGCGGCGTGACTGCGGGTTGCGGCCGTTGAAGTTCTTCGGGATCCGGATCCGCGTGATCGGCGCGACCGGCGTCGGGAAGTCGACCAGGCTGAGCCGCCGGGCCTGACGGTCGGCCGTGAGCACGTAGGGCCGCGGGCCCTCCCGGTCGGCGGTGCTCCCTGGATCGATCACCACGGCCATGCCGGCGAACCGACCTGCCGGGACCTCGATCACGTCACCCGGGCGCAGCTGTTCCAGGGACCCGATCACCTCGGCGCGCCGGTCGAAACGGCGAGCCTTCGCCAGCGAGGTCTCGGTGTCACTCAGCGTGCGGCGCAGGCCGGCGTACTCCATGAAGTCGCCGAGGTGGCAGGTGGCCGCTTCGGCGTACCCCTCGAGCGCGTCCTCGCTCTTGCGCAGCTGCCGGGCCAGCCCGACGACGGCCTTGTCGGCCTGGAACTGGGCGAACGAGGACTCCAGCAGCTCCCGAGCGCGTGCACGACCGAACTCGTGCACGAGGTTGACCGCCATGTTGTACGTCGGCCGGAACGACGACTTCAGTGGGTAGGTCCGCGTGGACGCCAGGCCGGCCACCGATTTGGGGTCCAGCCCTGGCTGCCACAGCACGACGCCGTGGCCCTCCACGTCGATCCCCCGCCGTCCGGCGCGGCCGGTGAGCTGGGTGTACTCCCCCGGCGTGATCTCGGCATGGGTCTCGCCGTTGAACTTGGTGAGCTTCTCGATCACCACCGAGCGCGCCGGCATGTTGATGCCCAGGGCCAGGGTCTCCGTTGCGAACACCACGCGGCACAGGCCCCGGACGAAGAGGTCCTCGACGCACTCCTTGAACGTCGGCAGCATGCCGGCGTGGTGGGCGGCGATGCCACGGGTGAGACCGTCGAGGAACTCGTGGTAGCCGAGCGCCTGCAGGTCCTCCTGGGGGATGTTGGCGCACCGCTCCTCGACGAATGCGTGGATCTCGTCGCGCTCGGCGGGGGTCGTGAGCCGCAGGTTCGCGTTCAGGCACTGCTGTACGGCGGCGTCGCAGCCGACCCGGCTGAAGATGAAGACGATCGCCGGCAGCAGGCCAGCGGCGTCCAGGCGGTCGACCACGTCGCGTCGGCTGGGGATCCACACCCGGCGGCCGTTGCCGACCTGTCGGTGCTTCGAGGTGGACCTGGCGTTCCGGTCGCGCGGTGACCGGCGGTCCCGCATCCGGCTGCTGGCGAAGTCGTCGCGGGCGACCCGCAGCAGCTGGGGGTTGACCCGGGCCTCCTCGGAAGCGGTCGGGTCGTCGGCGAAGAGGTCGTACATCTTCCGGCCGACCAGGACGTGCTGGTACAGCGGCACCGGACGCCGCTCCTCGACGATGGTTGCGGTGTCGCCCCGGACCGTGCCGAGCCACTCACCGAACTCCTCGGCGTTGCTGACCGTCGCGGACAGGGAGACGAGCGCGACCGACTCCGGCAGGTGGATGATCACCTCCTCCCAGACCGGCCCCCGGGACCGGTCGGCGAGGTAGTGCACCTCGTCCATCACGACGTAGCCCAGGCCGGACAGGGTCCGCGACCCGGCGTACAGCATGTTGCGGAGCACCTCGGTGGTCATCACCACGACCGGCGCCTCGCCGTTGATGGTGTTGTCCCCGGTCAGCAGGCCGACCTGATCGGGTCCGTAGCGGGCCACCAGGTCGTTGAACTTCTGGTTCGACAGCGCCTTGATCGGGGTGGTGTAGAAGCACTTGCGTCCGCTGGTCAGCGCCAGGTGCACGGCGAACTCGCCGACCAGCGTCTTGCCCGATCCGGTCGGCGCCGCGACCAGGACGGAGCGGCCGTCCTCGAGCTCCTCGCAGGCCCGGACCTGGAAGTCGTCGAGGGGGAAGTCGTAGTGGGAGGAGAAGTCGGCCAGCGCCGGGTGGCGCCGACTCCGCCGGAACCGGGCGTACTGGTCGGCCGGGCCCGTGCCGGACGCGCCGTTCACGGCACCAGCACGCGGAGCGCGTGAGGCACGACCTCGACGGTGAGCGGCAACGGCCCGATCCGCTCGCCGTCGGCGTACGCGACCACGCCCGGGGCGGCGATCGTCAGACTCCGCGCGGCATGGTGCCGGTAGTCCGGGTGCAGGACGTGGGTGCCCTTGAAGAGCTTGGGGTAGGTGCGCACCAGGGAGGTCTTGCTCATCGGGCGGATCACCACCACGTCGAGCAGGCCGTCGTCGAGCAGGGCGCCCTCGGTGATCCGCAGGCCACCCCCGAACGACGGACCGTTGCCGACCGCGACCATCATCGCCTCGAACCGCTGCTCCTCGCCGTCGAGCTCGACGACGTACGGGATCGGGCGGAACGTGCGCAGCTCTGCGATCGTCGCCAGGTTGTAGCGCATCTGCCCCCGGGGCCAGGTCATCTGGTTGGCCCGTTCGCTCACCTTGGCGTCGAACCCGGCGGCCAGGACCGTCACGAAGTACTTGCTGCCGGCGCGAGCGAGGTCGATCGTGCGTTCCCGGCCACCGATGAGGACGTCCGTGGCCGCGTGCACGTTGCTGCGCGGGAGGTCGAGGTAGCGCGCGACGTCGTTGCCGGTGCCCGCCGGCACCAGCCCGAGGCGCGTCTGCGAGCCCGCGAGCGCCTGAACGGCCAGGTGGACCATTCCGTCACCGCCCACGACGGCCAACGTCTCGACGCCGTCCTCGACGCACTGATGGGCCAGGTCCAGCGCCTCGTGGGCGTCGCGTCCGGCCAGCTCGCGGACGGTGAACCCGGCGTCGCGCAGTCGGGGCGCGACGGCGTTGCCGACCCGGGCCCCCTTCCCCTTGCCCGCCGTCGGGTTGGTCAGGAGGGCGATCTGTTGTGACACGTCGCGAGCATATTGCGTGCTCCGCAGACCGCGGGCCCACCTCCTAGGGTGAGTCCATGATCGACACCACCACCACGCCGGACGGCCGGACGCTGGAGTACCTCGTCGCGGGGCCGGAGAACGGCGATCCCTACGTCTTCCACAACGGCACGCCGACCGCCGTGGCCGTCTACGAGCCGCTCGAGGCGATGCTCGAGGCCGCGAACCTGCGGATGGTCACCTACAGCCGACCCGGCTACGGCGACTCCACCCCGTGGCCGGACGACGCCGAGCCGACGATCGCCGACGACGTCCGGGACACGGTGACGGTCGCCGACGCCGTCGGCTTCGACACGTTCGTGACGCTGGGCTGGTCGGGCGGCGGACCGCGGGCGCTCGGCTGCGCGGCCCTGCTCCCGGAGCGTTGCCGGGCCACGGTGTCGTTCGCCGGCGTCGCGCCGTACGGCGATCCCGGGCTGGACTACTTCGCAGGCATGGGCCTGGAGAACGTGCGCGACTTCCTGGCGGCGATGATCGGTCGCGACATGCTCCGCCCGTTCATCGAGGAACAGGTCGCCGAGTTCGGTCACGTGACGACGGCGGACGTCGTGGCTTCATTCCACGGACTCGTCGACGAGGTGGACGCGGCCGCGGTCACCGACGAGTTCGGCGACTGGATCGCACGGACGTTCCGGCATGCGTGCGCCCAGGGAAGCGCGGGCCTGCTCGAGGACACCCTGCAGATCGTCCGCCCGTGGGGCTTCGACGTCGCGTCGATCTCCGTGCCCGTGGCGATCTGGCAGGGCCGGCACGACCGGATGGTGCCGTTCGGGCACGGTGAGTGGCTCGCCAGGGTGATCCCGGGAGCGCGTGCGCACCTCTTCGACGACGAGGGTCACCTGTCGCTGGTCGCCCGGATGCCGGAGATGCTCGCCGAGCTCCGGGAGCTCGGCGAGCTCCATCCGTAGTCGGGGTCAGAGTCCCCCAGGGGGCGTGGCCGTGCATTGGGCGACGCCCTGACACCGGCTCATCTCGACCAGCCAATGGTGCAGACGCGCTCGGCGCTGCGGACTGAGCTGCGAGATGATGTTGTTCAGCTCGAACGGGTCCACGCGCCGGTCGTAGAACTCCGCTCCGCCGGCGGTGTACTTGACGTAGGTGAACGTAGCCGTGCGCAACGCCTCGTACGAGGGCGGGTTGGCACTGTCGGGGCCCTCGTTGTCAGGATTGTTGGGGCTGTTGTCCTGCCCGTGGTGCTCGACCAGTGCGGCGCTGCCGCGGTGTGTGCCCGTCTGGTGGAGCAGACCGACGAGGCTGCTGCCGTCCATCGTGTGCCGGTTCGGCCGCAGCCCGGCGAGCTGCTCGAAGGTCGGCGCGAGGTCGATGTTCTGCACCACGTCGGCGTTCGTCGTACCCGGGCGAATGTCGGGTCCGGTGAAGACGAGCGGTACGACGACGTCGGTGTCGAAGGCGGTCATCTTGCCGGCGGTCAGGCGGTACTGCCCCAGGTGGTAGCCGTTGTCGGAGCTGAACACCACGATCGTTCGTTTCGACGCACCGGCGCTGTAGAGCGCGTCCTCGATCGCCCCGAGGAGGCGGTCGAGCGAGAGCACGTCACGCGCGCGGAGACGGAACCGGCGGTCGATGCCGCTTATCTGGGCATCCGTGAGAGGAGCACGCGAGGCCAGCCAGGCCGGCGGGTTCGTCGGCAGGGTGTCCCAGGCCGCGGTCCGCGGGGCGGTCAGGTTCTTGAACGCATGGGTGTCCTGCGGTGCAGGCACGTACGGCATGTGCGGGGTGAACGATGCCACCT
Source organism: Marmoricola sp. (assembly GCA_036261595.1). Lineage (GTDB taxonomy): Bacteria > Actinomycetota > Actinomycetes > Propionibacteriales > Nocardioidaceae > Marmoricola. The sequence goes on along the minus strand of DATAKN010000175.1, from coordinate 5,154 downwards.
CGAGAAAGAAGGGCTGCCCGGAGTGCGCCACCGAGCCGATGTAGTCGGTGGCTCGGTGCTGCAGCACGGTGGTCAGGTAGTCCTGCGGCCGGTGGCCGTAGTGCTTGGTGGTGGTGTTGTGGGCGATGTCGTAGTTGTACTCGTTGTAGCCCCACCCAACGCCGTCCCACTCGTCCCAGCCCGGCGGCACCGGGTCGGCCTGACGGGTCGAGCTCCCGGGGTGGTAGCCGTTGAGGTACTTGCCCATGAAGCCGGTGCGGTAGCCCGCGTTGTGGAGTGCCACCGCGAACGTCGACTGGTCCTGCTGGTCTGCCTGGAACTTGGCATAGCCTCCCCACGGAGGGTCGTTCGTCAGGACGCCGGTGTTGTGCGGGTACCTCCCGGTGAAGATCGACGACCGGGACGGGCAGCACTGGGAGTCGGTCACGCTGTAGTTCGTGAACGACATGCCGTCGCGCTGCATGGCGCGCACGTGCGGCATGAATCGGACCAGATCGGCGGTCAGGTCGTCGGTGAGCACGAACACGATGTTCGGCCGGTCCCCCGGCGGCAGCGGCGGCTGGGCCACGGGCTTCCGTGGCGCCGAGCCGGAACACCCGACCAGGGCGGCGAGCAACGCCACCACGACGATGAGGGCGGCCTGGAGCCGCCACGGCGATCTCCGGTCCGCATGCCTGACATGGCCAGTCTCCGGGGTCAACATTTCCTCCTGCGTCGTCGCTCCAAGCACGTCATTGATCCCGGAACGAGGCCAGAGGAGAAAGACCTCGACAGCGAAGACTACAGGGGTGAGATCTCGTCGTCGGACCACCCCTGGTCAGTCGCCCGTGCGCGGCGCCGGTCCACCAGGCGAGCGATCACCTCGGAGACCAGGAACAGCAGCGACATCGGCACGGCGAGCAGCGTCATCGAGAACGGGTCGGTCGAGGGCGTCGCGACCGCGGCGAAGATGAAGGTGCCGACGATGATCCAGGACCGGTGCTGCCCCAGGGTCTTGCCGCTGATGACGCCCGCGAGGTTGAGCAGCACGACGAACAGCGGGATCTCGAAGGAGAGCCCGAAGATGAGGAGGGTGCGCAGGATGAACGTGTAGAAGTGGTCGAAGTCGTTCAGGTTCCGGAACCCGCCAGGGGTGTTCATCGAGATCAGGAATTGCAGGCCCTTGGGCATGATGTAGTACCCGACCGCGACACCGGCGAAGAACAACGGCCCCGCGACCGCGACGAACACGCGGGTCCACTTCCGCTCGTTCGCGTGGAGGCCGGGGAGGATGAACGCCCAGATCTGGTAGAGCCAGTACGGGCTGCTGGCCACCACCCCGGCAGTGGTGCACAGCTTGAGCTGGAGCATCAGACCGGACGCGATGCCCGAGAGCACGATCTCGGAATTCACGCGGTTCTTGCCGCCGAGCAGGTTGACCGCGTGGTTGTACGGCCCGACGACGAGATCGATCAGCTGGCTGTAGAAGAAGAAGGCCACGACCGTGGTGACCACCAGGACCAGCAGCGAACGGAGCAGCCGACCGCGAAGCTCACGGAAGTGGTCGCCCAGCGACATCCGGCCGCCCTCGCCGACCGGTTGCTCAGGCTTGATCCGGAAGAGCTGGGCGACTCCAACGAGGGACATGGAGTCTGGTCCGTGCTCAGCTGGTCTGGTCGGGACGCCGTTCGGCCGGCGGTACTTCTGCGCTGGGCGCCTGGATCGGCGCCTGGGTCGGCGCCTGGGTGGCCTGCGTCGGCGAGGACTCGGCCGGGTTGATCGCCTTGCGCTCGGCGAGCTCGTCGTCGTCGTCGTCGATCAGACCCTTGGTCTCGGCCTTGAAGATGCGCAGCGCACGCCCTGAGCCGCGGGCCAGCTCAGGAAGCTTCTTGGCACCGAAGAGCAGCACGACGACCGCGAGGATCAAGATGATCTCGGGCGCTCCGATTTGCCTGAACACTGTGCTTCCCCATTCCGTCGGGTTCTGCGACCGGCGCCGCGCCGGCCGCTCACATGCTACGCCGTGGCCCCATGCAACCGGAGCGCGTCTCTTGCGACGACCACCACGCGGTCACGCAGCTCCTCCGGCTCGACCACGGTCAGTCCGTGGCCGAAGCGCAGGGCGAGCCGGAGCAGCCACCGGACGTCGTTGACGGCGAGGGTCACCTCGAGGCCACCGTCCTCGGTGTCGCGGGTGGTCGTCACCGGGTAGTACTCCGCGAACCAGCGCATCTCCGGACTCAGCAGCAGGCGGACCTCCAGGTCGTCCGGCCCGGGCTCGAAGAGCCCGGCGGACAGGTCCCGCGGTTCGAGGTCGTGGGCGACCCGTGCGGCGTCCAGCACCTCGAGGCCGGTGATCCGGTCGACCCGGAACAGCCGGCGGTCCTCGACCAGGTGGCACCAGGCGTCCAGGTAGGCGCGACCTTCGGTCACGGTCACCGCGATCGGGTCGACGACCCGCTGGGTCGTCTCGTCCCGGGTCGCGACGTAGTACTCGAGGCGGACCTGGCGGTTGCCGGTGATCGCGTCCTCGAGGGCGGCACGCGCCCCCTCGACCGCGGGTCGCAGGCGGGGCAGGTGCACGTCCACCAAGGGCATGGAGCCCACGGCCGCGGCCTCCTCCAGCTTGGCCAGAGTCCGCTCGACCGCGTCGCGCGATCCGGCCGGGCTCGCGTCGAGCAGCGCATGCAGCGCGACGATCAGAGCCGACGCCTCGTTGCTGCCCAGCCGCAGCGGGCGGGCCAGGAACTCGGCGTTGTCCACCCGCACCAGGCCGTCCGGATCGTCCTCGAGCGCCTCGACGTTGATGTCGATCAGGTCGCCGGGACCGTACCCCGGCAGCCCGCACATGAACAGCACGCGCAGGTCCTTGAGCATCTGAGCCGGGCTGACGCCGAAGTCGGCGGCGACCTCCTTCAGCGGCACCTCGCCCCGGGTCTGGAGGTACGGCGCGAGCGCGAGCAACCGGGTCACCTGCTCGCGGGACCCTCCGCTCATGCCGGGGCCCCCGCGGAAGCGCGAGCGCAGCGAGCGGTTTCGTGGGGTGGTTTCATGCCGGGACCCCCGCGGAAGCGCGAGCGCAGCGAGCGGGTTCGTGGGGTGGTTTCATGCCGGGACCCCGCTGAGCTGGCTGAGCCGCTCGACGACGAGGTCGCGCAGGGCGGGTGGGTCGAGCGCGACGACGTCGCCGAGATGGGCCAGCACGTCCTCGGCGAGCTCGTCGACTGCGTAGGTGGTGAGCGTCAGCCGGTCCCAGGAGGTGCGGTCGTCGGGCCCCTCCACGGACTCGGCCACGTCCGAGGCGCGGCGCCGCAGCAGGACCGCCTTGCCCTTGCGGGCGAGCACGCTCGCCGTGGTCGGCGTACGCCGCGGCTCCAGGCTGGCGGTCAGGGCCCGGACGTCGGTGCCCTCGGGCACCTCGAAGGACCCCGGTCGTCCGTCGGGTCGCACGTCCCCGACGATCCGGCTGAGCCGGAACATCCGGGGTTCGCCCCGGTCGCGGTCGTGGCCGACGACGTACCAGCGCTCGCGTGAGGTGACCACGCCCCAGGGCTCGACGTGGCGCTCGACGACCTCGGAAGCACCGGCCCGGCGGTAGCCGAAGCACACGGGGGTGCGGCTGATCGTCATCTCCCACATGTCGTTGAACGCCGGCTCGTCAGCCACGACCCGGGGCTGGAGGGCGTCGATCGCCTCCCGGTCGACGTCGTGGCCGGCGGCGCGCAGCTTGACCAGGGCCGCAGACGTGGCCGAGGCGAGACCGGCGTGCTGCCAGACGCGAGCGGCGAGCCCGAGCACCGCCGCCTCGTCGGGGGTGAAGTCGATCTCGGGCAGCTCGAAGGCGTCGCGCGCGATCCGGTAGCCCTGCTCGTCCTCGAAGAACTTGTCGACATGGCCGAGCTCGATCGGGATCCCGAGGGCGCGCAGCTCCTCCTTGTCGCGCTCGAACATCTTCTCGAAGGCCTCGTCGTTGCTCTTGTCGTAGCCCTCGATCACCTCGCGGATGCGCTCCTTGGTCACGTAGGTGCGCGAGACCAGCAGCATGATCACGAGGTTGAGCAGACGCTCGGACTTCCAGGCCGTCACGGATCGAGTCTCACATGCCCTCGATCAGGCGCTCCACACGCTCGTCGTGGGACCGGAACGGGTCCTTGCACAGCACCGTGCGCTGCGCCTGGTCGTTCAGCTTGAGGTGCACCCAGTCGACCGTGAAGTCGCGCCGGCGCTCCTGGGCTCGCTTGATGAAGTCCCCACGCAACCGTGCCCGGGTGGTCTGCGGCGGGATCGACTTCGCCTGGAAGATCGCCAGGTCGCTGGTCACGCGCGTCACGGCGCCGCGCTTCTCCAGCAGGTAGTAGAGCCCCCGGTCACGGTGGATGTCGTGGTAGGCCAGGTCGAGCTGGGCGATGCGCGGGTGCCCGAGCGAGAGGTCGTTCTGGGCCCGGTAGCGCTCGATCAGCCGCCACTTGATCACCCAGTCGATCTCGCGCTCGACCAGCGACAGGTCGCCCGAGTCCACGGCCTTGAGGCCGCGCTCCCAGAGGTCGAGGGCCCGGTCGACGACCGGGGTCCGCAGGCCGCGGCGGTCGACGAAGTCCAGGACCCGGCCCAGGTACTCCCCCTGGATGTCGAGCACGCTGGCCTCGCGTCCGTTGGCCAACCGGACCTTGCGACGCCCGGTGAGGTCGTGGGCGATCTCGCGGATGGCGCGGATGGGGTTCTCCATCGTGAGGTCGCGCATCACCACGCCCTCCTCGATCATCTGGAGGACCAGGTCGCAGGTGGCCACCTTGAGCATCGTGGTGGTCTCCGACATGTTCGAGTCGCCCACGATCACGTGCAGCCGACGGAACCGTTCGGCATCGGCGTGCGGCTCGTCGCGCGTGTTGATGATCGGCCGGGACCGGGTGGTGGCGCTGGAGACGCCCTCCCAGATGTGCTCGGCCCGCTGGCTCAGGGAGTACGACGCCCCGCGCGGCGTCTGGATCACCTTGCCGGCCCCGCTGATCACCTGTCGCGTGACGAGGAACGGGATCAGCACGTCGGCGAGCTTGCTGAACTCCCCGTTGCGGCTGACCAGGTAGTTCTCGTGGCAGCCGTAGGAGTTCCCGGCCGAGTCGGTGTTGTTCTTGAACAGGTAGACGTCGCCGGAGATGCCTTCGTCGTGGAGCCGGC
>DATAKN010000240.1:0-2697 GCA_036261595.1 Marmoricola sp. | reverse complement strand
CCTCGTCGCCGCGGCGCTCCCGGGCACCGACCCGGTGCACAAGGTCACGATCCTTCCGCGTGGCCGGGCCCTGGGCTACACGATGGTGCTGCCCGACGAGGACAAGTACTCCCAGACCCGCTCGGAGATGCTGGACAAGCTCGCCTACATGATGGGCGGCCGGGCAGCGGAGGAGATGGTCTTCCACGACCCGACCACCGGTGCCGGCAACGACATCGAGAAGGCCACCTCGCTGGCCCGGGCGATGGTCACCCAGTACGGCATGACCGAGCGTCTCGGGGCGATCAAGCTCGGCGAGAGCAACCACGAGCCGTTCCTGGGCCGCGACCTCGGCCACACCCGCGACTACTCCGAGGACGTCGCCGCGGTGGTCGACGAGGAGACCAAGAAGCTGCTCGCGACCGCCCACCAGGAGGCCTTCGACATCCTCGAGGAGAACCGTGACGTCCTCGACGCCCTGGTCGTGGCGCTGATGGAGCGCGAGACGCTGGACAAGGCCGAGGTGGCGGAGATCTTCGAGCCACTGCGCCGGCGTCCCGTGCGGCCTGCGTGGACCGGTTCGCCCGACCGTGCGCCGTCGTCGATCCCGCCGGTCAGCGTGCCGAAGTCGGCGGCCAACGGCTCCCGGCCGGCCGACCAGTCCGAGGGCGGCGTCATCCTGACCCCGCCGGGCTCCGGCGGTGACGTCCACGGTGACCCGGGTGTCGGTGGCGCGCCCGGCGGCGGACCCAGTGGTGGACCCAGCCTGCCCCCCACCCTGCCCGGGGCATGACCGACCCGATCCGGCCGGACGGACGCGCTCCGGCCGACATCCCGGCGTTCGACCACGCCAGGGCCGAGGCGGCGGTGCGGGAGCTGCTGCTCGCGATCGGTGAGAACCCCGACCGCGAGGGGTTGCAGGAGACCCCCGCCCGAGTGGCGCGCGCGTACGCCGAGCTCACCGCCGGCTTGCGCATGGAGCCCAAGGACGTCCTGACCACCACCTTCGACATCGGCCACGACGAGATGGTGCTCGTCCGCGACATCGAGCTGTGGTCGATGTGCGAGCACCACCTGGTGCCCTTCACCGGGGTGGCGCACGTGGGCTACATCCCGGCGGAGTCGGGCAAGATCACCGGGCTGTCCAAGCTCGCGCGGCTGGTCGACGTCTACGCCAAGCGACCGCAGGTGCAGGAGCGCCTGACCACGCAGATCGCCGACTCCCTGGTCGAGCTGCTCGAAGCACGCGGCGTGATCGTGGTGATCGAGGCCGAGCACCTCTGCATGACCATGCGCGGCGTCCGCAAGGCCGGCGCCCGCACGATCACCTCGGCCGTGCGCGGCATGATGCACAACGCGGCCACGCGCTCCGAGGCGATGGCCCTCATCAACGCCTCACGCTAGGGGAGCCCATGACGCCGGACCGGCTGACCGAGCGCCACGTCCGGGGGCTCCCCGTGCTGGCCCGCCCGCTGGTGATGGGCGTGGTCAACGTGACCCCCGACTCCTTCTCCGACGGCGGCCGCTTCCTCGGCGCCGACGCCGCCGTCGAGCGCGGCTCGGTGATGCTGGCCGAGGGGGCGGACCTGCTCGACATCGGCGGCGAGTCGACCCGCCCCGGAGCGACCCGCCCGCTGGCGGCCGAGGAGCTCGCCCGGGTGATCCCGGTGATCAGTCGGCTCGCCGAGCGAGGTGCCCTGATCTCGGTCGACACGATGCGTGCAGAGGTCGCCGAGGCGGCCCTCGACGCCGGTGCGGTCGTCGTCAACGACGTCTCCGGCGGGCTGGCCGACCCGGCGATCCTCCAGGTCGTCGCCGAGCGCGACGCGGCGTACGTCGCGATGCACTGGCGTGGTCACTCCGACACGATGCGCGAGCGGGCGTCGTACGCCGACGTGGTCGGTGAGGTCTGCGACGAGCTCCGGGCGCGGGTCGACGCGGCGCTGGCCGCGGGCATCAGGCCCGACCGGCTGATCGTCGACCCGGGGCTGGGCTTCGCGAAGACCGCGGAGCACAACTGGCGGCTGCTGCAGCACCTCGCGGCTCTCGACGACCTCGGCCTGCCGATCCTGCTCGGATCGAGCCGCAAGTCGTTCATCGGAGCGCTTCTGGCCGACGAGGACGGCACGCCCAGACCGGTGCTCGACCGGGAGGATGCCAACGTGGCGCTCACCACGATCGCCGGGCTGCTCGGCGTCTGGGCGGTGCGGGTGCACGAGGCGCGGGGCAGCGTCGACGCCCTCAAGGTGGTCGCCCGGTGGCTGGACCGTGGGGGGTTTGGACCGTCCGGGGCCCCGGGTAGGGTCGGCGGCGATGACTGACCAGCTCGCGGTGCGCGGCATCGAGATCCACGCTCACCACGGCGTGCTCGACTTCGAGCGCCGCGACGGCCAGGTCTTCCTCATCGACCTGGTGCTCGCGCTCGACACCCGGTCGGCGGCGGCCGGTGACGACCTGTCGCGTACCGTCGACTACGGCGTGCTGGTGGCCGACGTGGTGGCGGCCGCCGAGAAGGACCCAGTGGACCTGATCGAGACTCTCGCGCAGCGCATCGCCGATGTCTGCCTGGGCCACGACCAGGTCACGTCGGTGGAAGTCACCGTGCACAAGCCGCACGCCCCGATTGCCGCGACGTTCTCGGACGTCGCCCTGACGATCAACCGGAGCCGCTCATGACCGAGTCCCCCAACCCGAACGTCATCGACGCCGACACCCTCA
>DATAKN010000239.1:0-22561 GCA_036261595.1 Marmoricola sp. | reverse complement strand
CCGCCGTCGCCTGCTCGTGCTCGCCCTTGCGCTGCGGCCCCCGAGCCGACCTCGTGGACCTTCCCTGGACGTCTCGCGAGCGCGCCGGCCGGGGCTGTGCCGATAGCTCAGCCATGTGCCCTCCCCGCACTCAACTCAATTGCGATGTTAAGTGACAAAACGGACAGGGGTCGATAGTCACGATGGACTATCGGTCACCTCCACCGATCAGCCGATCGAGCTACGGCCACTCAGGAGGGGCGGCCCGGGCGTCCGAGCCTTCCGCGTCGCCGCCACGAGCACAGGGTGCTGCGCGACCCCCGAGAACGCAGATCCGACGCCCGCGAAGGAGCCCAGGCCGAAGGCAGACGTGAAGGACCCCACCCAGCCGATCGACCAGGTGGGGTCCTGCGAGCGCCACGACACAGGCTGCTACCCATGGCAACAGTCTGAGGCGATGCTCAGGCGCGATGCTGTCCCGTCGACGACGAGTCCACCTCGTTGTCGACATCGGGGTCGAGGTCATCGGCCTGCTGAAGGACCTCGTCACGACGCTGGACGTGCTCGTGCAGCGTCGACTTCTTCGAGTGCGCCTCGACCTCGAGCCGCTTCGCCTCGGCCAGCTTGCGGTCGGCCTCGGCCCGCACCTCGCGCGCACGCGCCTCCGTGGCATCGGCCTCGGCCTGGTGCCGGCGGATGCCCTGCTGCGTCGCGGCGGCCTGCTCGCGCAGCTCCCCTGCCCGCTCACGCTGCCGTTCCTGCTTCCTGGCCGACGTCCGGCGCGAGATCGCGACCGCAGCCGCGATCACGACGAGCACCACCACGATCGCCACGATCACCCAGATCACCGTCGAGCTCATGCTTCCCCTCCTCCGTGCGGTACGACCACGGGGTACCCACACGACGGCGGGTCAATCGCACGAGCGGTCGGCAGCGACGACGCAGTGCCGCTACACGGCCTCGGTGATCGGGGTGCTGCCGTTGTTGAAGTCGATGATCCGGCCCGCCGTGGCCGGCGCCTCGAGCACGTACGCCGCCACGGCGGCTACGTCGTCGCGGCTCACCGAAGCCGGGGCGACGTCGCCGGTCTCGATCAATCCGGTGCCCGGCTCGTCGGTGAGCCGGCTCGGGCCGAGGATCGTCCAGGCCAGGTCGGACTGCTCCAAGTGGGCGTCCGCGGCGGCTTTCGCCTCGGCGTACGGGAAGAACGAGCTGTCCTCCGGTACGCCGTGCGCGGGCCGGGCGTAGAAGTAGGAGACCATCACGTAGCGCGGCACGTCAGCCAGACCGGCGGCGGTCATCGACCGGATCGCCGCGTCACGGTCGACCGCGTAGGTCCGGGCGGGGTCGCCGCCGCCCGCTCCCGCCGACCACACGACCGCGTCCTGCCCGCGGAGGCGGGCGGCCATCTCCTCGGCGTCGAGGTGCTCGATGTCGGCGACCAGCGCGGACGCACCGGTGGCCTCCACGTCCGGCACGTGGGCGGGATTGCGGACCCACGCCGTGACGTCGTCTCCGTTGGCCGAGAGCAGTTTCGCGAGCCGCAGGGCCACCTTGCCGTGACCACCGATGATCGTCGTTCGCATCGCGCCAGCCTAGGCAGGCACCACCAAGGCGCGACCGGGCCGCACGGCAGCCGGCCTAGACTCCGCCGGGTGAGCGCCGAGCAGCTGCCCTGGCCCCTCGCCGACCGGACCGAACTGCGCGACGAGCTGATCGCGGCGTACTCGAACGGTCGCGGCTACCACGACGTACGCCACCTCGCCGAGGTGCTCGACCGCCTCGGCGAGCTCGGCGTCGCCGACGACGTCGAGCTGGTCCTGGCGGCGTGGTTCCACGACGCCGTGTACGACGGCGCGGCCGGCGCCGAGGAGCGGTCCGCACAGCTCGCCGAAACCCGGCTGGCGGCCAGCGGCATCGACGTCGCCGAGGTGGCGCGACTCGTCCGCCTGACCGAGACCCACGAGCCTGCGTCCGGTGACGGCCGGGGCGAAGCCCTCTGCGACGCGGACCTCGCCGTGCTCGCCTCGGACGTCGAGCGCTACCGGGAGTACGCCGCCGGCGTCCGCGTCGAGTACGCCGCGCTCCCGGACGAGACCTTCAGGGCCGGTCGTCTCTCGGTGCTGGAGGGCCTGCTCGCGCGCGAGCACCTGTTCCGCACCACGCACGCCCGACGGCGCTGGGAGGCACGGGCCCGCGAGAACCTGCTGCGAGAGATCGCAGCCCTCCGCGGCGGCTGAAGCCGGTCGGGAGACCGCTACACCGCCGGGCGCTGCGGTCGCTTGCGACGCCGTAGCCCGGAGCGCACGAGCCGCTCGACGAGCTCGCGGCTGCGCACCGGCACCGCGCCGGCCGCCACCAGGTCGTCGTACGCCTCGGCCGGGACGTCGTAGTGATCACGGTCGAAGCCACGCGCGGGCACGCCCACGCGCGCGGCGAATGCGTGCAGCTCCTCGTGGGAGGAGTCCGATGCCAGGTGTGACCACATCCGACCGCGCCACGGCACCTGCGGCGGGTCGATCAGGATCGTCACGCGGTCAGGCTAGCGACCGGCGACGGACGGCAGGCCTCAGTGGCGGTGCCGGAAGTGCAGGTCGATGGCGCCCCGGGCGCGCTCGTAGCTGTGTGCCGCCAGGTAGGTGCCGAACGCCAGCACGCCGAACACCGCCAGCGTCATGGCCACGAACCAGACCACTGCCTGATTGCCGTCCATACGTCCTCCTCGTGTGCGGAGCAGCCCGATGTCTCCAGGCCCTGCTCCGACGGTAGGCCGATCCGGCGCGGAGCAACAGGGCCACCTACCCTCTCCCCGTGAGCACCGATGAGCTGCAGGTCCACCGTCGCGAGGGCGTCGTCGAGGTCGTCTTCAACCGCCCGGAGCGGCGCAATGCCTTCACGGCGGCCATGTACGCCGGGATGCGCGAGGTCTGCGACGAGCTCCGCCAGGACACAGGCACGCGGGTGCTCGTGCTGCGCGGGGCCGGCGGCAAGGCGTTCGCCGCGGGCAACGAGATCTCCGACTTCCTCGACCGCGACGCGGTCGCCTACGAGGAGAGCATTCGCGAGCTCCTGGTCGCGCTGTTCGAGCTGCCCCAGGTGACGGTCGCCGCGATCGACGGTGCCTGCGTGGGCGGCGGTCTCGCCGTGGCCACGCACTGCGACCTGCGGATCTGCACCCCGCACTCGCGGTTCGGCTACCCGATCGCCCGCACCCTCGGCAACGCACTCTCCGCGTCGGTCGTCTACCGCTGCGCGAGCGTCTTCGGGGAGTCGCTCACCCGCGAGATGCTGCTGACCTCGCGGCTGACCACCGCCGACCGCGCGTACGCCGTCGGGGCGGTCATGTCCGTCGTCGACGACCTCGACGCCGAGGTCGAGCACGTCGTGCACGGGCTCCTGGAGGCCTCGCGCGTGACCATGCGCGCCACCAAGTCACAGCTCACCCACCGCGCCGCGCTCCTCGAGGCCGAGCCCGACACCGACGCGGCACTGCTCGCCGAGGTCTACCACGGCCCCGACTTCGCCGAGGGCGTGCGAGCCTTCCTGGCCAAGGAGAGACCCGCCTTCGAGCGGTGACGCAACCAGGGCCTACGCAGCTGCTCTCTCGGCGGCTTGGTGATCTGGCCCGAGGGAATCCGCGGCACCCCGACGGTGTTGGCGCCGACATGCGCACCAAGCCCGTCCTCGTCCCCGGCCCGCGGCACCCGATCTCCGTGGAGCCGGCCCCGGGTCGCGTCCGGGTCTCCTTCGCAGGTCGGGTGATCGCCGACACCGACAAGGCCCTCGTGCTGTCGGAGGCCGAGTATCCCCCGGTGTTCTACCTGCCACTCGACGCCGTCGACACCGAGGTGCTCGAGCCCTCCACGCGGCAGACGTACTGCCCCTACAAGGGCGAGGCCGGCTACTTCACGCTCCGCGCCGGCGACCGGATCGCCGACGACGCGGTCTGGCGCTACGAGTCGCCGTACGACGCCGTCGCAGCGATCGCCGGTCACGTCGCGTTCTACCCGCAGCACGTCGAGATCGAGCAGCTCTCCGCCTGACCCGCGGGCGCCCGACCAGCGAGGGGCCGGCGAAGATGGCCGGTCCCGGGTCTTGCGCCCAGCGCGCTTCCGCGCTTGTGATGGGGGTCACACCCAGCGGATCGGAGGTTCTCGAATGCCCTTGTCGACTCACCGCCTCGTGGGGACGGCCGCTGCGGTGGGTGCGATTGCGCTCGCCGCGACGCTTCCCGCCCAGGCTCAGTCCGCGCAGCGCGACAGCACCCAGCGCTCGACCGGCGTCACCACGGTCACCAGCGCCCTGAACGGACCACGCGGCGTCGACGCCGTGACGGCTCGCAGGATCCTGGTCGCCCAGGCCGACGGCACCTTCAGCAGGGTCGTCCGTCACCTCGGCGCACCTGCCACGGTCAAGAACCTCGGCAAGGTGCCCGACACCGGCCTCGCACCCGCGATCGCCCAGGGTCTGCACAGGACGGTGTGGATCCTGACCGGCGCCGGCGGCGAGCCGGGGGCTCCGCCCGCTCCCGGAGCGTCGACGCTCTACAAGTGGCGCCCGGGCTGGGCCGCACCGAAGCCGTTCGTCGACATCGCGGCGTACCAGAAGACCCATCCGGACCCGTACAACGTCGCCGACGACCCGGGCGAGAGCAACCCCTACGGCCTCGTGGCGCTGGCCGACGGCAGCCTGCTCGTCGCCGACGCGGCCAACAACGACCTGCTCCGGGTGAAGAAGAACCGGCACGTGCAAGAGGTCGCGATGCTCAAGCCGCGGACGGTCACCGTTCCCGCCGGTCTTCCCGGTGCGGGCTCCGCGATGCCCTCCGAAGCAGTTGCCACGTCGGTCACGGTCGGCCGTGACGGCTACTGGTACGTCGGCGAGCTGCGCGGCTTCCCGGCCACGCCCGGCACGTCGCAGATCTGGCGGATCAAGCCGTACACGACGCACAGCGTCTGCGACCCGGCACACCCGCGGCGCGGCCACTGCAAGCGCTACGCGGACGGCCTCACCTCGATCGTCGACCTCGGCACCGGTCGCCGCGGCATCTACGCCGTCGAGCTGTCCAAGATGAGCTGGCTGGCGATGGAGGCGCACGCGCCCGGCTCGGACATCGGCGCGCTGATGTACGTGCACCGCGTCCACGGTCGCAAGGTGATGACGGAGCTGGCCAAGGACCAGCTGCACCTTCCCGCCGGCGTCGACGTGTTCGCACGGAACAAGTTCGTCACCGCGCCGATCTTCGGACCGGGCAGCCTGCTCCGGATCAGGTGACCTGCCCGTGCCCGGTCCCGTGCCCGCAGGGCCGGGACCGGGGCGGGTCCACCTCGGCGGCCCTCACGGCGCCCGCTCAGGGCCGGTTCCGGCCGAGGTCGTCGTGCGCCTGCACCCACTCCTCGGCGACGACGGCCGACCCCAGGGACATCTCCCCGGCGAGCACCGTCGCCGCGACGATCTCGGCCAGCTTGAGCACCTTTCCGGCGCCGTAGCAGCCGAGCATCTCCAGGCACTCGCGCTGGGTCGCCAGCCCCGTGCCGCCGCCGTATGTCGCCACGATCAGCGCGGGGATGGTGACGGCCGCGTAGTAGTCGCCGTTCGGCAGCAGCTCGGAGAACCCGTACGCCGCCGAGCTCTCCGCGACGTTCGCGACGTCCTGCCCGGTGGCGATGAACAGCGCGGTGATGCCGTTGGCCGAGTGCAGTCCGTTGTTGTTCACCCCGGACATGAATGCGCCCAGATTCCCCACGACGCGCGCCTTCCAGAGCTTGTCGGTGCTGACGCCCATGTGCTGCTCGACGAGCGCCGCCGGCAGGGTGATCTCCGCGACGACCCGCTTGCCGCGGGTGTGCAGCATGTTGACCGTCGAGCTCTTCTTGTCCGTGGCGAACTGCCCCTCGAGGTAGAAGTGCAGCTCGCCGGGGTAGTTCTGCTTGATCCACGCGCAGGCCGCGAACGTCGCCTTCCCGGTGAGGTTCTGCCCCGCGGCGTCCCCGGTGGTGTAGTTGAAGCGGGTGTAGAGCATCCGGGCCGCCGAGAACTTCTGGATCTCGACCAGCTTTCCCGATCTGGTGGTCGCCTCGGCAGCCGCGGCGATCTGCTCGTGGTGCTCGTCGAGCCAGGCGCTGAACTCCTTCACGCCCCGCGCGCTCTCGAACAGGAACACCGGCGCGCGTTGCATCCGGTCGTCGAGCACGGTGGTCGTGATCCCGCCGGCCTCGCGCATCAGCTTCATGCCGCGGTGGTACGACGCGACGAGGGTGCCCTCGGTCGTGGCCATCGGCACGAAGAACTCGCCCTGCGCGTGCTCGCCGTGGACCAGCAGCGGTCCGGCCAGACCGATCGGCACCTGCGCGACGCCGAAGAAGTTCTCGATGTTGCCGGGCAGCGTCGCCGGGTCGAGGGTGAAGGACGACACGTGCTCGATCGGGCTGCCGGTGTGCTCGCGCACGAACTCCTGGCGCGCCCTGATCGGCTCCGTGCCGTAGTCGTCGTCCCGGTCGCGCGGGATCCTGGGAGAGGTCATGCGCAGGAGGATGTCACGGGCGCTCACCCGTGCACCCACTCCTCGACGTCGGCCAGCGTGCCCCGGTCGCGCAGCTCGTCGTAGTCGAGGCCGGCTCGCTCGACGGCGCCGGCGAGCAGACCCCGGGTGTGCCGCCCGAGCACCGGCCCGGGCTCGGGCACCCGGGGCCGCGAGCGCGAGAACTTCGGCACCAGGCCGATGCTCGGCAGCCGATGACCCGCGGCGTTGATGAGCTCCAGCACCATCTCGCGCGCCCGGTAGTGATCGTCACTGAGCATCTCGGCGGCGGTGTAGATCTGGCCGGCCGGGACGCCTGCGGAGGCGAGGTCGGCCAACAGGTCCTCGACCGGCCGCGTCGAGGTCCAGTGGCCGATGATCTCGTCGAGCTCCGCCGCATGGCGGCCGCGTGCGCCGTGGTCGGCGAACCGGTGGTCGTCGGCGAGCCCGGGTTGCCCGATCAGCGTGGCGAGGCGCCGGAAGACCGAGTCGGCGTTGGCGGCGAGCACCACACCGGCGCCGTCGGCGGTCGGGTAGACGTTGGACGGAGCCACTCCGGGTAACACCGAGCCGGACCGGCCCCGGGTGACACCGGCGAGGGCGTGGTCGGCGAGGGTCGACTCCATGAGCGCGGCGACCGCCTCGTAGATCGCCACGTCCACCTCCTGGCCATGGCCGCTGCGCTCGCGCTCGTGCAGCGCCGCGAGCGTGCCGATCACGGCGAACAGGCCGGCCAGCGAGTCGCCGAGGCTCACCCCGGCGCGTGCCGGCGGCCGGTCGGGGTCACCGGTGGTGTGCCGGATGCCACCCATCGCCTCCCCG
The DNA here is from genome assembly GCA_036261595.1 of Marmoricola sp. Classification (GTDB taxonomy): domain Bacteria; phylum Actinomycetota; class Actinomycetes; order Propionibacteriales; family Nocardioidaceae; genus Marmoricola. The sequence continues at coordinate 15,240 of DATAKN010000239.1, read as the reverse complement.
ATGCTGCCGAACCCGGCCTCGCGCGCCTTGGGACCGGTCTGTCCGTAGCCGCTGACGTGGACGACCACGAGGCCGGGGTTGGTCCGGCTGAGCGTCGCGTGGTCCAGCCCCCACTCGGCCAGGACGCCGGGACGGAAGTTCTCCAGGATCACGTCGACCTCGGACGCGAGCTCGCGCAGGACGGCCCGGGCGGACTCCTCACGCAGGTCGAGGGCGACCGACCTCTTGCCGCGCGCGATCGTCGGCCACCACAGGCTCTCGCCGTCCAGCGTGCGGCCCCACCGGCGCATCGCGTCGCCGCCCTCGGGCGGCTCGACCTTGATCACCTCCGCGCCGTAGTCGGCCAGCAGCTGACCGGCGAACGGACCCGCGATGAAGCTGCCGAGCTCGAGCACACGGACACCGGTGAGAGGACCAGTCATGGCGGCGATTGTATACAATCGCGGGCGTGCGACCAGGGGCGGTGTCCATTCGCCGGTACGCTCCCGTCGTGACCGGTCCCGCACGTCGTACCGCCGCGCCGTCGGCGTACGACCAGATCCGTACGGCGATCGTCGAGGGCCGCTACTCCCCCGGCACCCGTCTGGTCGAGCAGCGCATCGCCGAGGAGTTCGACCTCTCGCGCACGCCGGTCCGCGAGGCCCTGCGGACCCTGGAGGCCGAGGGCCTGGTCCGGATCGAGCCACACCGCGGCGCCACCGTGCGCTCCCTGAGCGTCGCCGAGGTGGTCGACCTCTACGACCTGCGCGCACGCCTGGAGGGATACGCCGCCGAGCTCGCCGCGCAGCGCCGTGACGACGACGACCTCGCCGCCATCGACCGGGGCATCGAGGCGTTCGCCGCGGCGACCGACGTGCGTCGCGCGGATCCGCTCGAGCGCGCCCGGGCGCTGGACTCGGCCAACAAGGTGATCCACGGTGCCGTGGTCGCCGCCGCACGGCACCGCCAGCTCGGCCAGCTGCTGACCCGCACGGTGGACGTGTCCCTGGTGTTCCTGGCGTTCCGGACGTTCAGCCCCGAGCAGACGCGGCAGTCCCACGAGTTCCACCAGCTGATCCGGTCGGCCATCGCCGCTCGGGAGCCGGCCCGTGCGGCTGCGCTCATGGCCGAGCACATCCTCCAGGGCCGAGACGTGCTCCTGGCGGAGCTCGACGAGGGCTGACCCGATGGGCTGCCCGGGCGCCGGAATCGGTCAGGCCAAGGGCCAGTCACCGGCGCGGGCCAGCTGACCGGGCAGCGGGCCGCCACCGAGCTTTCCCTGCAGCCATTGCGCATTCTCGACCACCGCCGGCACCGAGACGCCCGTGCGGACGCCCATTCCCCTCAGCAGGTAGAGCAGGTCCTCCGTGGCGATGTTGCCGGTTGCGCCGGGAGCGAACGGGCATCCGCCGATGCCACCGGTCGCAGCGTCGAGGGCATCGACTCCGGCCGCGACCGCGGCGACGGCGTTGGCATAGCCGGTGTTGCGGGTGTTGTGGAAGTGCGCCCGCCGACGCACGCCCGGCGCGACCTCGCCCAGGCCTCGCACGAGCCGGTCCACCTGGTCGGGGGTGCCCACGCCGATCGTGTCGGCCAGCGAGATCTCGCCGGCTCCGAGATCGCCCACCTCCGCGGCGAGTGCGAGCACCCGGCCCTCGTCCACCCGGCCCTCGAACGGGCAGCCGAAGGCGGTCGCGATCGTCACGCACACCGGCACGTCGACGGCGGAGATCATCCGGCCGATCTCCGCAAGCGTCTCCTCGACGCCCATCCGCTGGTTGCGCCGGGAGAACGTCTCCGAGGCGACCAGCACGCAGTTGAGGTCTTCCGCACCGGCCGCGACCGCACGCTCCACACCTCGCAGGTTCAGCACCAGGGCCGACCGCACGCGTCCCTCGCCGGCCCGGACGCCGGCGAACACTCCCTCCGCATCGGCCATCTGCGGCACCGCACGCGGGTGCACGAAGCTGGTCAGCTCGACGCGTCGTACGCCGGCCGCGAAGGCGCGCTCGGCGTACTCCACCTTCGCGACGGTGTCGAGCTCCCGGCTCTCGTTCTGCAACCCGTCGCGCGGCCCGACCTCGACGATCTCGACCGTGTCCGCTGGCGTGTTCATGGCGAGGACTGTATACAATCCTGGCTGTGCCTGACTCTGGTCCCGCCCGCGACGAGGACGTCCTGCAGGCGGTCCGAGCCGCCGCCCCGGAGGCCGCTTCGGGGCTCGTCCGCGCAGTCCGGCTGCCCGGCGGCGCCTCCCGCGAGACCTGGTTGCTGCACCGTGAGGACGCCGAGCCACTGGTGCTCCGGCTGAACACGCCGGGCTCGCTCGACCCTCAGGCACTGCTGCGCGAGGGCGCGCTGATCCGGACCGCGCGCGCCGGCGGCGTCCCCAGCCCCGAGGTGCACGCGCAAGGGCGTGGACCGGGCCCGCTGTCGGACGGCTTCGTGCTGATGGAGCACCTGCCGGGCGAGGCGGTTCCCCAGCGGATCCTCCGCGACCCGGCGCTGGCCGACGTACGCCGACGGCTTCCCGCCGACTGCGGCCGGATCCTCGCGCGGATCCACGACCTCGACGTCGCGGCGCTGGAGGCCGAGACCGACCTGTCCGCGGTCGACCAGCTCGACGAGTGGTCCGGTCTGCTGCGCGCCGACCCGGAGCCGCACCCGATCCTCGAGCACGTCTCCGCATGGCTGCGTCGGCACCGACCCGAGCTCGTGCCGCCGCGGCTGGTGCACGGTGACTTTCGGCTCGGCAACCTGCTCGTCGACCCCGGTGGCATCCGCGGCGTCCTCGACTGGGAGCTGGCCCACCTGGGCGACCCGGCCGAGGACCTGGCCTGGCTCACCATCCGGGCCTGGCGATTCGGCCGGCCGGAGGAGGTCGCCGGCTGCGGGGCCGTCGACGACCTGGTCCAGGCCTACACCTCGGCCGGGGGAAGCCCGGTCGAGCCGGACCGGCTGCGGTGGTGGCAGGTGATGGGCTGCTTCCGGTGGGGCGTGATCTGCCTGCACCAGGGGGGCCGGCACCTCAGTGGCGCCGAGCGCTCCGTCGAGCTCGCCGCGGTCGGCCGCCGGGTCGCCGAGGCCGAGTACGACGCGATGCTGCTGCTCACCTGAGCGGACGCCCGCTGGTTGAGGTGCGGTGGCGCAGCAACCGCCTCGAAACCCCCGGAGCCGCGCACGGTTGGTTTCGAGGCTCGCAAGCTCGCACCTCGACGACCAGGTCAGTGCTCAGTGCTCGCCGAACTCCCACCGGTCGCCGGCGGCGTACCGCTTCAGCAGCCGTTTCGCGACGGACTCGACGTGCACCTCGTCGGCGCCGTCGTAGAACCGCGCGAACCGAGCGGTGCGGTACATCCGGCTGAGGGGGGTGTCGTCGGTGAGGCCGGCGGCTCCGTAGACCTGCAGCGCCCGGTCGACCACGCGGTTGAGCGTCCGCGCGCCGGCGACCTTGAGCGCGCCGATCTCGACCCGCGCCTGGTCGCCGGCGTCCATCCGCCGCGCGGCGGCCAGGGTGAGCAGCCGGGCGGACTGGATCTCGGTCCAGGAGTCGAAGACGTGCTGTTGCATCAACTGCTTGTCGGCCAGCCTCGACCCGTGCGCCTCGCGCTGGTTGAGCCGCTCGCACATCAGGTCGAAGGCTCGTTGCGCCTGGCCGAGCCAGCGCATCGCATGGAAGATCCGGCCGGGGCCCAGACGCTCCTGCGCGATCCGGAAGCCGGCACCGCGCGGCCCGAGCGTGTTCGACAACGGCACCCGGACGTCGTCGTACCGGACCTCGCAGTGGTCCGAGGCCATGCCCAGGACCGGGGTGTCGCGCACGATCCGGTATCCCGGGTGGTCGGTCGGCACGATGATCAGCGAGAACGCTTCGTGCACCGGGACGTCGTCCTCGGTGCGCACCATCACGGTCGTGTAGCGCGCGCGCCCGGCGCCGGTGGTGAACCACTTGTGGCCGTTGATCACCCACTCGGCGCCGTCGACGACGGCTCGCGTGCGCAGCTGGGTCGGGTCGGATCCGGCGACCTCCGGCTCGGTCATCGCGAAGCTGGGCCAGAACTCCCCGGCCACGATCGGCTCGAGGTAGTCGCGTCGCCACCGGTCGTCGGCGTACCGGTCGAGCATCAGGGAGTCCTGCAGCGTGAACGTGCCCAGCGCGATCTGGCCGTACTCGCTGCGGCCCTGCACCTCGTTGACGTGCACGTAGTCGAGGAACGGCAGGCCGCCCCCGCCGAGGTGCTTCGGATGGCCGATCGCCCAGAGCCCGGCGTCCTTGGCCTGGCGCTGCAGGTCGGCGAGCAGGACGTCGGCATCCGGGCCGCCGGCGTCGAGGACCGGCTCGGCCGGCTCGACCAGCTCGACCATGAACTCGCGCACCCGGGAGCGCAGCTCGCGGACGTGGTCAGGAACGTCGACGAACGACTGGTTTGCCTGCTGGGGCGTCTGCTGGGTCATCGGTGCTGCTCCTCCAGGTAGGCAGGGTTGACCACGGCCACCTTCCGGCGGGCCCAGTCGGCCAGCTCCTCGACGAGGGCCGGGTAGAGCGAATCGTGCTCGTCGACGGAGGCCGCCAGATCGGCCAGGGCCTGGTTGTCGTCTGTCCCCAGTCTCGCCAGTCGTGCGTCATGGACGGCGGCATCCTGCTCGGCTCCGGCCAGCTGTCGCTGGACGATCCCCACGACGTTCGCCGCGACCCGCCGGTGCAGCCGGTCGCGCGGGCCGTCGTCCGGCGCGGCGAGCAGGAAGTCGCGGACGGCGTCGAGCAGCTCGCCGGGATCCGGCCGGTCGTGGGGCGAGCGGTCGTGCTCCACGCCGCTCAGGCCCGCTGGACCGACGTGGCGGCACCGACGTCGTAGGCCTCGGCGCCCTCCGGGGCGGCCACCTCCACGATCGGCTCGTCGCGGTCGTCGAACTCCGTGCGCAGCGCCCGGCTCATCACCGCGTGCATCTCGTAGAGCGCGGTGATGTAGGTCAGCTCGAGCACCTGCTCGTCGGACAGGTGGGCCTGCAGGGCCGCGAAGACGTCGTCGGCGACCCGGCCACCGTCGTACACGAGCGCGTCGGTGTAGGCGAGGACGGCCCGCTCGGCCTCGTCGAACTCGGCCGAGACCTGCCAGGCCGGCACGGCCGCGATCTTCTCCTCGGAGACGCCGAGCGCCCGGAGCGACTTGCAGTGCTGGGAGAACACGAACTGGCTGCCGCGTGCCCAGCCGGCGCGGGTCTGGCCGAGCTCGCGCAGCACCGGCGGCAGCAACCGCCGCTCCGACCGGTAGAGCGCGAAGCCCTGGACCGCGTGCTCGAGCACGTCGGGGACCAGCGCGAACACCGTCCACCAGTCCCCCGGCGTGCCGGACTCGGTGCCGGGCTCGGCGACCGGGTCACGGCCGGCACCGAAGAGGAAGTCGTACATCGTGGTGACGATCCGCGCGTTGTCCTCCGCGCGCGGCACCTGCCGCAGCCGGGGCACGGGTCAGGCCTCCGTGCGTGCGAGCCGGTCGGCGGCCGTACGGGGCTCGTGGACCGCCTCGTCGGGGCCGATCTCGCGGGTCCAGGCGGCGAACTCGAGCAGGATGCCGTCGGGGTCGACGAAGTACAGCGAGCGGATGAACACACCCGAGTGCATCTTCGCCGCCACCCCGAACGGGCTGTCGTCGTGGTTGAGGATGAAGCCGGTGCGTACGCCGTGCTCCTCGAGCCGCTGCTTGTACTCGTCGAACTTGTCCTCGGGGATCGTGAACGCGACGTGGTTCATCGAGCCCACCGCGCTGGTGATCTCGCCGAAGCCGGGCAGGTCGGCCGCGGAGGCCACGCCGGGCGCGGAGTCCGGCGCGTCGGGGAACCAGAAGAAGGCCAGGTAGCTGCCGGGCGCGACCTCGAAGAAGAAGTGCTGGCCGCCGCCCTCCGGGAGCTCGAGCGTCTTGACCAGTGGCAGACCGAGCAGGCCGCCGTAGAAGTCGACGGTCTGCTTCATGTCCGAGCACACCAGCGCCAGGTGGCAGAAGCCGTTGATCTCGAAGTCGCGGTCGGCCATCGCCGCCTCCTCTTTTCAGACAGGTTTCGTCCGAAAGTACGGCGGACCTGACCCGCGGTCAAGCGCTCGCATCACGACCGCACCGAGCCCAGCATTCCGGCGATCACGAAGTCGACGACCTGGTCGAGCACCTCGTCGCGCTGCTGGTCCAGCTCGGCGAGCTGTTCGGGCGAGGTGTACAGGACGCGGTTCTGGATCGCGCCCGACATCGCCTGGATCACCAGCCGGCTGGAGACCTCGGCCGGCACTTCGCCGCGGGCGACCGCGCGCCGTACGATCGCGCGGCCCAGCTCGGTCTGCTGGCCGACGATCTCGGCCAGCCGCGGGCCGAAGATGCCCGGCTCCAGGTGCGCCTCGACTGCGACCCGCATCAGCATCGACCCGGTGGTGGAAAGGCTCACCTGCCAGATGTAGCCGCCCAGCTCGAGCAGGTCACCGCGCAACGACCCCGTGTCGAAGTCGAGGTCCGGCACCACGATCCGCTCGAGCGCGTCGGTGATCAGCGCCTCGCGAGTCGGCCACCGTCGGTAGAGCGCGGCCTTGCCGACCCGCGCCTCGCGCGCGACGCCGTCGAGGTTGAACGCCTTCCACCCCACCTCGGCGAACAGCTTGACCCCGGCCGCGAGCACCCGCTCGTCGATCTCCGCGTCGGCCGGCCGGCCTCGACGCCTCGGGGTCGCGACGGGCTCGGGCGCAGCCGACTCCGGTCCCGTCATGCGCAGGAGCATGCCACGCGACGGCCGGGCGGAGCTCGTCGTGCGACGAAACCGGGAACCCGTGCGGGACGCGCCATGTCAGCATATGCTGACAGCATGAAGACGTCGATCGACGCTGAGGACCACGGCCCGGTGCACGAGCTCGCCGCCGTACGGGAGGCCAAGCGCGAGCTCACCCGCCGCGAGGAGGTCGCCGTACGCCGTGCCCGCCACGCCGGCCTCAGCTGGGAGGAGATCGGCACGCTGCTCGGCGTCACCCGGCAGACGATCCACCGCAAGTACCGCAAGGTCGGGTGAGACCCGGCGGCGCGGGTCTACTGGAAACCGCTGGGCAGCCGGGGCGTGTACGCCGCCTCCAGTTGCTCGATCTCCTCGTCGGTCAAGGCGAGCTCGAGGGCCGCGACCGCGTCGGCGAGGTGGTGCTCCTTCGTGGGGCCGACGATCGGCGCCGCCACGGAGGGGTGCTTCATCACCCACGCGAGCGCGATCTGGGCCATGGGGACGCCGCGCGCCTCGGCGACCTGCTGCACGGCGTCGACGATCGGCTGGTTCTCCTCGCCGACGTACCGCTGACCCATGGCGTCGTGGTCCGATCGCTTCGTCGCCGTGCCCCACGGGCGGGCCAGCCGGCCCTTGGCCAGCGGGCTCCACGGGATGCTGCCGACGCCCTGGTCGGCGAGCAGGCCGAACATCTCCCGCTCCTCCTCACGCTGGAGCAGGCTGTACTGGTTCTGCATCGAGACGAAGCGGGTCCAGCCGTGCAGGTCGGCGGCGTGCTGCATCGTCGCGAACTGCCACGCCCACATCGAGGACGCCCCGATGTAGCGGGCCTTCCCCGCCTTCACCACGTCGTGGAGGGCCTCCATCGTCTCCTCGACCGGCGTCTCCGGGTCGAAGCGGTGGATCTGGTAGAGGTCGACGTACTCGGTGCCGAGCCGGGCCAGCGAGGCGTCGATCTGCTCCATGATCGCCCGGCGCGACAGTCCGGATCCACCCGGACCCTCGTGCATCGGGAAGAACACCTTGGTGGCGAGCACGACGTCCTCGCGGCGGGTGTGCTTGCGGATCGCCCGGCCGACGATCTCCTCGGAGCTGCCGTGGGCGTACATGTTCGCGGTGTCCCAGAAGGTGATGCCGAGCTCGACCGCCTGGCGGAAGATCGGCTGGGCCGCCTCCTCGTCCAGCATCCACTCGACACCGCGCCCCGGCTCACCGAAGCTCATGCAGCCGAGCGCGACCCGACTGACCTTCAGACCCGAGCTCCCCAGTCGTGTGTACTCCATGACCTCGAACCTACCGACCGGCACCAGCAGATTTCGGGGCCGTACGCCCTGCTACGCCGGCAACGCGAGGTTCCGGTGCCGCAGCACGAACCACGCTGCCAACCCGACGACCAGGCAGGCGGCGACCAGCCCGATCAGGGGCGCTGCCGTCACCTCGACCGCGGGCGCCTTCGGGCTGTGGGTGAACGGCGACAGGTCCTGCGCCCACGTCGGCACGTTCAGGCCGGGACCGAACATCGGACCGACGACGAGCGAGCCCATCATCACCGCCCAGCTCAGCGAGACCGCCCAGCGCGGCAGGACTGCCACCGCGAGTACGACGACGGCCCCCACGACGAGGATGCCCGGCACCTGCACGAGACCGGCGCCCACGAGCTCGGCCACCTGGGTACCGGTGTCGCCGAGGACCTGGCCCGCGGTCAGCCCCATGCTGACGGCGAACACCACGACCAGAGCGGCGCTGCCCACGGCCGCGTTGACGACGTGGCCCCACAGCCAGCCGGTGCGAGTCACACCGGCCGCGAGCACCGACTCCAGCGTCCCGCCGTCCTCGTCGACGCGCATCCGGAGCAGGACCTGCACGACGTAACCGGCCACGAACATCGCGGCCATCTGGATGATCGAGACGCGGTAGGCCTCGACGACCACGTCCGTGCCTCCGGTCTCCACCCAGAAGTCCTTCGCCTGCCCCTCGACGTCCTGGATCTGCTCGGTGAGATTGCCGAAGATCAGCCCGAACATGGCCATCCCGGTCGCCCAGCCCAGGAACGCTCCCCGCTGGAGGCGCCACGCCAGGCCGACCGGGCTCAGCAGCAGGCGCCCGGCATGCGCGTGACCGCGCCGCTCGGGCCACAGTCCCCGGCCGACGTCCCGGCGGGAGGCGAGGGCAGCGGCGAGGAGGACCAGCACGGCCAGCGCGCCCACGGCGAGCAGGAGCGGCCACCAGTGTGCGTCACCGAAGGGCCGTGTCTGCTGGCCCCAGCCCATCGGCGAGAGCCAGGCCGGCCACGCGCTCGTCACGGTCGTGCCGGCACGGTCGACGGTGCCCACCATGTTGCCGATCCCGCTGAGCACGAAGGCAACACCCAGCGCACCTGCGGCGATCCCGGCAGCACCGCGGGTCGTCGAGGACAGCTGGCAGGTCAGGGCAGCGATCCCGACCCAGACCAGGCCGACGGCGCCGATCGAGGCGCCGGCCAGGGCCGCTCCGGCGACCGGGAGCCCGGCCACGGCCATCGCGATTGCCAGGACCAGGGCCAGGACCACGTCGGCGAGCACGGCGGTGACCACGGCGGCCGTGAGCTCGGCGTACCGGCCGACGACGGCGGAGCCGATCACCTCGGCTCGGCCGAGCTCCTCGTTCTGCCGGGTGTGTCGGATCACCGCGAAGGTGCTCATCAGCGCGGCGAGTGCCGAGAGCGTGACGAACTCCCGGTGCAGCATGTAGCCGCCGACGCTGGGCCCCGAGGAGATGCCGAGCAGGCGCATGCCCACGTTCGTCGCCACCATCCGGGTCTCCCGGACGAGCTCCTCATGGCGGGCCAAGTCGTTGCCGAACATCGCCGACGTGGCCATCACGAACAGCCCGAGTCCCGTCCACCACGCCGCCAGCGTGCCGCGGTCCCGGCGCAGGGCGAGCCTGGTGAGCCGCCGGGTGCCGGCGAAGTCGGCTGCGCTGGGCAGGCGCACGGCGCTCACACCCCCTCGAGCACCGCCGAGCGGTTGAGCTGGTCGCCGTAGTGGCGGAGGAACAGCTCCTCCAGCGTCGGCGGAGTGCTGGTCAGCGAGCGCACGTCGTAGGCCACGAGGGCCTCGAGCACCGTGTTCAGGTCGTCGGCGTCGACGCTGAACTCGACCCGGTTCCCGTCGAACGTCGCGTCGTGCACCTCGGGCAGCCCGGACAGGCGGTCCGGTGGCTGGGCGGTCTCGGCCACGACCGTCGTACGGGTCAGGTGGCGCAGCTCGGCGAACGTGCCGGACTCCGCCGCACGTCCGTTGCGGATGATCGTCACCCGGTCGCAGAGCGCCTCCACCTCGGAGAGGATGTGGCTGGACAGCAGCACCGTGCGGCCCTGCCCGCGCAGCGCGCGTACGACGTCCTGGAACACCGTCTCCATCAGCGGGTCGAGCCCGGAGGTCGGCTCGTCGAGGAGGAAGAGCTCGACGTCGGAGGCGAAGGCCGCGACCAGCGCGACCTTCTGCCGGTTGCCCTTGGAGTAGGCGCGGATCTGCTTGGTCGGGTCGAGCTCGAACCGCTCGAGCAGGTCCTCACGCCGGGTGGGAACGAGACCCCCGCGGAGCGCCCCGAGCAGGTCGATCACCTCGCCGCCGGTGAGGTTCGGCCACAGGTTCACCTCCCCGGGCACGTAGGCCAGCCGTCGGTGCAGCACCGCGGTGTCGCGCCACGGATCGCCCCCGAGCAGCCTCACCGTGCCGCCGGACGCCCGGAGCAGCCCGAGCAGGATCCGGATCGTCGTGGTCTTGCCGGCCCCGTTGGGCCCGAGGAATCCGTGCACCTCGCCTCGGCGTACCTGCAGGTCCAGGCCGTCGAGTGCGCGGGTCGCGCCGAAGTCCTTCACCAGGCCCGAGGCCACGATGGCGTCCTGCCGATGGGCAGGTCCACGCGAGGGGAACGCCTCACCCATGTCTCCACGCTCGTCAATCGGCGGTCGGACCGGTAGGGGCAGAGGTCCTCACGAGGTGGCCGGAGCCCGGTCATCGAGCGCGCGCGTCAGAACCGGTGCGCGGCGGACAGCGAGGCTTCGCACGGCTGAGGTGGCGGGGTCGCGCGTTTGACGTCGTCGCGGAGCATCACCTGGTGGCCGCACACGTTGCCGACCGCGCGGTAGCGGCGGGCGACGACGCCCTGCACCCGCGCGCGAACCGACGTGGGGAAGGACGGACGGTCCCACGCCACCAGCCAGGTGGGTGCGTCGGGGCCGGCCAGCAGCGAGGTCAGGCGCCCGAGTTGCGGGTCGTCGACCTGGGCCGGCAACGTCCACAGGTACGGGTATGGTGACGGGAGGCCCGACGTGTCGACGGTCTCCGCGTCCCCGACGACGCTCACGAGGGTGTCTCCGGGCACCGCGACGATCTTGATCGCCCGGCCGACGGAGACACCGCGGTTCGACTCCTTCGCGCGGAGGCCGCCGCCCCAGTGGACGAGTGCGACCACCACGACCAGCACCGAGGCCAGGGCCGGGAGCACGCCGGTGTCGCGGAGCGGGTGACCGCTGCGCGTACGCACCGTCGACGGCGGGCTCAGCGCGAGTCCGGCGGCCAGGCCCACCGGCACGATCAGCTCCACCAGGTAGTGGTCCCAGAACCCGCCGCCGAGCAGCATCGAGGTGACCGACCACGCCAGCGTCGCGGACAGTGCCCATCCCGCCGGCCCGCCGGCCTGCCGCCGGACGAGAGCCCACGCGAACGCGGCGACCAGGAGCAGCACGCCGCTGGTGAGGAGGGCGACGAGGAACAGGTCGAAGCGGTGCGTCTGTCCCTGGTCGGGCACCGTGGCCAGCACGCGGGCCGCCTTGATCCGGAACGGGTACATGGCGTTGAAGACGGCCCAGAGGCGGGCCCCCCGGAGCATCACCCAGTCGCCGACCAGCACCGCGCCGGTCGCGGCACCGATGGCGACACCTGCCCCGAACCGGCGTACGTCGGCGCGCTCCACGGCGCGAGTCCGCCACGCGACCAGCATGGCCACGCCGGCGAACACGAACGGCTCCGCCATGTTCTGCTTGACCAGCAGGGCTGCGACGGCGAGCAGGCCGGCGCCGAACGCGGCCGCCCATCGCCTCGGGACCGGAGTCGGCCGCAACGCGTGGACGGAGAGGGCGATGGACCACGCCACGAACGGCGCCGCCAGCAGCTCCCCGTTGACCTGGACGGTGCCGAGCTGCGGGGAGACGAACAGTGCCGCGGCAACGGCTGCGCTCCAGACCGCTGCCCGCCGGCCGGCCAGCTGGCGGCACGCCGAGGCGACACCCAGGACCGCGGCAGCCGCGGCCAGTGCACCGATCACGCGCAACGCCGGCAGCCCGCCCAGCGCCGCCGCCACCTGGAACATGCCGATCAGCAACGGAGGCCGGTCGACCCAGTAGTGCCCGTAGAGCGAGGGTCCGGCGCCGTGCCACTGACGCGCGACGGCGAGGTAGCCGCCCTCGTCACCGCCTTCGGGAGCCGGCAGGAAGGCGAGCCGCATCAGCGCCGCGGCGCCCGCCAGCGCGAGCACGCCCCAGTACCGGCCCACGATGCCTGCTCGCACCCGCGCCTCCTCTCGCCTCCAGCACAGAGGTCCGGGGTCATGGTCGGCTCCGGATCCTGACGCGTGGCTGACAGACCGACCGGCGAGGAGGCGGAGCACGACCAGGCCCGGAGCACGACCAGGCTCGGCGTACGGTCGAACCGGAGGTCGGCCCATGTCCGAACGCAGCGACCCCGACCGCGGGTTCAGCGACGAGCACCGCGCGAAGTTCTTCGCGCACCTGGACCGGCTGCCTGCCAGGGACCGGCCGGTCTTCGGCTTCTCGGCCCAGCGGCCGTCGCTGTGGCAGCGGCTCGGCGGCGGCACGACGTACCTGCTGGTGCTGATCTTCCCTGACCACGTCGTGTTCTCCACTCGCGGCATGTCCCACCACCGGGAGTCGGCACGGACCACGCGCCTGCTCGGCGAGATCGCGTCGATCCACGTCGAACGCGACCCTCTGGCGTCGCGGGTGACCATCCGGTTCGTCGACGCGGGCACGATGAAGCTGGCCAACGTTCCCCGAGCCCCGGCCGGCGTGCTGGCGCGGTTCGACGACCATGGCTTGGCCGCGTTCAACCGCGCGGACCTCTCTCCCGAGGCCGTCCGAGCCTTCTTCGTCGCCTGCAGCCGGGTGCTGCCCTGGCCCGACGGGCTCTTCACCGAGCCGGAGTGAGACGCGAGCTCAGGCCGTCGCACCCAGGGGCTTCTCGTCGGTCACGAAGTCGACGACCGCCTTCACCACGGCCGGATCACGCAGGATCTTGCGATGGCCGAGCCCCTCGGTCGTGATCAGAGGGGCGCCGATGGTGCGGGCGAAGTCGACCACCTCCTCGTACGGCGTCTGCCGGTCGCCGCGGTCGGTGAGCACCAGCGTCGGCAACGGGTCGCTGTACGCCGCCTGCACCCGGGCGTCGAAGTCGCGGACGGCGACGCCGACGAACTCCTCCACGCCACGCTCGAGGGCGCAGCGCGACCGCGGACCGAACCCGAGCGCCTCCTGGAACCGGTCGAGCAGCCCGTCGAACTCCACCATCGGCGCGACAAACACCAGTCGCTCGGCCCCGACCCAGCCGTGCCGCAGCGCGAGGTAGGTGGAGATCGTGCCCATCGAGTGCGCGACCACGCCGGCGGCCGGACCGAAGGCGCAGAAGACCGCGTCCAGCGCCCGGGCGAACTCCATCCCGTTGGTCGTGCCCGGACCTGCCGGACCGTGGTCGGAGTCCCCGTGGGCGGGGGCGTCGAACAGGACGACACGGAGGCCGGCGTCGACGAGCGGCTGCACCATCGCGGCGAACTGGGCGCCGCGACCACCCCACCCGTGCACGAGGTAGACGGCCCTCGCCTCCGATGGTCGAGGTGCGCGCGGCTCCCACAGGACACCACGCACCACGTGCCCCTGGGCCAAGACCTCGAACGGCTCGCCGCCGTCGGGCAGCGCCAGGTCGGCCAGCCGCGGCGGCGCGGTGAACCAGAGGTCCTGCGCGACCCGGCCGACCCGACGAGGCATGACGTGCTCGCCGTACCGGAAGAAGGCCTGGCTCGCAGTGCTTCGAATACGAACGATCGTGCTTTTCTTGTTCCAGGACATGGTCGCTCTCTCCTGTCTGGTCGGTGGCTAGGCCGAGCTGGCCGCGATCAACTGCTCGAGCCCCGCCGTGAGGTGGTCCGCCGCCTTGGGGTCGTGCAGCAGCCGGGCGGCGTGGTGGAAGGCGTAGACGAGGCCCTGGACGGCGAAGGCGAACTGCTCGACGTCGACCTCGGAGCGGAAGTCACCCTCGCTCACGGCAGTGCCGGCGACCGCGGCGATGAACTCGCCCCAGTCCTTCTGGTTGCGCACGAGCGCGTCACGCATCGGACCGGGCTGGTCGTCGAACTCCACCGAACCGGTGACGAAGATGCACCCGCCCTCGAGGGCCTGGGTCTCCCAGACCAGCCAGTGGTCGACCAGCGCCCGGACCCGCAGGACGCCGCGCGGCGCCGCGAGCGTCGGGCGCACGACCAGGTCGGTGAACCGCTCGCGCCCCCGCTCGAGCGTCTCCAGCTGCAGCGCTTCCTTGGACTTGAAGTGGGCGAACAGGCCGGACTTGCTCATGCCGGTCGACTCGGCCAGCTGCCCGATCGTGAGCGCGTTGAACCCGACGCGCGATGCGATGCCGACGGCCTCGTCGAGGATCGCAGCCTTGGTCTGCTGGCCCTTGCTCACGAGCGGAAGAATCGCACGACCGTTCTTTTCGGGTCAAGCGCATTCCCGTTCGCTACGGCTACAGCTGCCGCATCGCCGTCGTGGTGAGCACCAGCTCGCCGAGCTCGTCGGAGGCGTCCGCGTCGACCTCGGCCTCGATCACCCAGTCGTGGTGACCGGCTGGGTCGGCGAGCGTCTGCCGGACCGACCAGCGACGGCCGCCGCGCTCGGCCGCGCTGGCCTGGCCCGGACCGCGCTCGATCGAGATCAGGTCCGGTCCGCGGGCATCGGCGTCCGTGCCGACGACGTCGTGCTCGGCGTAGTACTCCTCGATCGCCTCGTCCCAGGCCTCGCGGGTCATCACCACCTCGCGCGGCGGGTCGAATCGCTCCGCGTCGGCCGCCTCCATCGCGGCGAGACCGTCGAGGTCGTCGCGGGCGACGAGCTGCACCCGGCGCCACATCGCGTTTCGGATCATCACCCGGAACGCCCGCTCCTGCTGGGACAGCGGCCTCGGCGGTGGTGGCGCCGCGGCGTCGAGCGTGTGCGGCTGGTGGTCGGGGTCGCTCAGGGCCTCCCACTCGTCGAGGAGGGAGGAGTCGGTCTGCCGCACGGTCTCGCCCAGCCAGTCGACGAGCTCCTCGAGCTCCGGCGGTCGGTGGGCGTCGGGCACGGTCTGCCGCAGCGTGCGGTACGCGTCGGAGAGGTAGCGCAGCAGCAGGCCCTCGGACCGGGCGATCTTGTGGCGACCGACGAAGTCGGTGAACCCCATCCCCTGCTCGTACATCTGCCGCACG
>DATAKN010000213.1:0-2906 GCA_036261595.1 Marmoricola sp. | reverse complement strand
TACCCGGCTCCATTCCGAACCCGGAAGTCAAGCCCTTCAGCGCCGATGGTACTGCGACCGGGAGGTCGTGGGAGAGTAGGACGTCGCCGGACATACTTTTCGTAAGGGCCGCCCCTCGTGGGCGGCCCTTACTCTTTTTCCGAAGGCTTTGTCCGCGACCGACACCAGGAGCACACCGTGGCGCCAGAACGCCGTCCCAGCAAGTCCCAGCCCGCGAAGGCCGGCCAGAGCGGTGCCACGGGCCGGAGTTCGCGAGGGACTGCCGCCGAGCGGGGCGGGAGCGCGGGGCGCGGCGGGTCGGCGCAGCGCAAGGACGTCGGCGGTCGCGGTCGCAGGCCGGAAACCGGTGCGAGCAGGCCGTACTCTCGTGATCGTCGTGAAGAGCGGTCGGCGGCTGCACCTCGCAGCGCCGACCAGCAGCGTTACGACGGCCCGGCGATCCCCGAAGCGATCACGGGCAAGGAGCTGGACCGTTCCGTGCTGGCCCAGCTGCGTTCGCTGCCGGAGAAGCTCGGCCAGCGCGTCGCTCGGCACCTGGTTGCGGCCGGCGAGCTGTTGGAGTCCGACCCGAAGACGGCCTACCAGCACACGCTTGCTGCGCGTGCTCGAGCATCCAGGCTCGCCGTGGTTCGCGAAGCAGTCGGTGAGGCGGCGTACGCGGCCGGGGAGTACGCCGAGGCGCTCGCTGAGCTGCGAGCCGCGAAGCGGATGAACGGCGCCCACGACTACGTGGCGATCATGGCTGACTGCGAGCGGGCGCTCGGCCGGCCCGATCGAGCCCTGACGCTGCTGCGCAACGCCCCGCGGGAGAAGTTCTCGCCTGCCCTGCTGGCGGAGACCGTGATCGTCGAGGCCGGTGCGCGCCGTGACCGCGGCGAGCTGGACGCGGCCCTGCGCACACTGGAGCACTCGAAGATGAACTCCCAGAGCAGGGCGCCCTGGGTGGCCCGGCTCCGGTACGCGTACGCCGACACGCTGCTGGCTGCCGGACGGCCCCGCGAGGCTCTCGAGTGGTTCCACCGCACGGAGGCGGTCGACGTCGAGGAGATCACCGACGCCGCCGAGCGCGCTGCCGAGGTCGAGCGGAGCCTCGGCGAGGACTGAGGCCGTTCCACTTCCACAGACGCCTTGCCGGACCCGTGTGTCCCCAGACCCACCCCGGGCGTTGGTGAGCCGGCGCAGCTCGCTGAGAGGCTGGGCGTGGAGGTGGTTGAGGTGGAGCAGCCGGACGGATCGGGGCCGTTGAACGAAGTGATCCTGCGTGGTCGAGTGAGCGGTGAGCCGCTGCAGCGCGAGTTGCCGAGCGGCTCGGTGCTGGTCGGCTTCCGGCTGGTGCTGGCCAGGGAGCGGACGCCGATGACCGCAGCATCGAAGCAGTCCTCGGACTGGATCGAGTGTGCGGCCTGGGGTGCACGCGTGCGCAAGCAGGCGCAGAGCTGGCACGACGGCGACCAGGTGGAGGTGCGGGGTTCGCTGCGTCGCCGGTTCTTCCGCACCGGCGATCAGGGACGTAGCAGCGTGGAGGTCGAGATGCTCGGCGGACGCCTCCTGCGCCGGGCCTCGGGCCGTGGGCGAGAATCGCTTCGTGCTGCCACCGGCTGAACGCCCTCTTGATCAGACCTACGATCTCGCCGCCCTCGATCTCGATGGCGTCGTGTACGTGGGGGACCACGCCGTCGCCGGAGCCGCGGAGGGTCTCAAGGCGGCCCGGTCGCGCGGTATGCACCTGGCGTTCATCACGAACAACGCCTCGCGGCCGCCCTCGACCGTTGCCGCCCACCTGAGCGAGATCGGGATCGCAGCCGGAGCTTCGGACGTGGTCACGAGCGCGCAGGCGGCAGCGCGACTGGTCGCGGACCAGGTGCCGGTGGGCAGTGAGGTCTACGTCATCGGAGGTCCGGGTCTGCACGAGGCGCTCACCGAGCACGGGCTCGAGCCGGTGGTGCGCCTCACCGACAACCCGGCGGCCGTCGTCCAGGGCTACGGGCCGGACATGCCGTGGCGGCAGGTGATCGACGGCGCGATCCTGGTCAAGGAGGGGCTGCCCTGGGTGGCCAGCAACATGGACCTCACCGTGCCCACGACGCGGGGACCGGGACCCGGCAACGGTGCGCTGGTCAACCTGGTCGCTGAGTACTCCGGTCGCACGCCGCAGGTCGCGGGCAAGCCCGAGCGACCCCTGTTCGAGGAGACGCTGACCCGGGCGGGCGGTCAGCGTCCGCTGGTCGTCGGTGACCGGGTGGACACCGACATCTGGGGCGCTCACAACGTCGGGTGGGACAGCCTGCTCGTGATGACCGGCGTGACCAGGCTGCCCGATCTGGCCGCGCTGGGCCAAGCCTCGAGGCCGACGTACGTGGGCGCCGACCTCAGCTGTCTCGACCTGCCGGTGCCTGCGCTCCACGTGGACGAGTCCGGCTGCCGGGTCGGCGGTTGGTGTGCCACGGTCGAGGGCGGTCGGCTCGTGGTGCGCGGCGAGGGTGAGCGCCACGACTGGTGGCGGGCCGCGGCGGCGGCGCTGTGGACCCATCTCGACGCCACCGGACACGCGGCCGATCCCACCGGCGTGGAGGAGCCCCGGTAGCGTGCTGCCCATGACCGACCAGCCCGATGAGGACGCCGGCCTGGACCCTGTGGACCACGCCGCGGAGGACAGCCATGCTCCGTACGCCGGCGAGCCGGGCGCCGAGGAACCCGACGTGGACCCGGACCACGCAGGGGCGCATGTCACCACCGGTCATGCCGCGGTGGACGAGGTGCTGCGGTCGTTGCAGGGGCTCGACGGGCGTCCGGTCGACGAGCACGTGGCTGCCTTCGAGCAGGCCCACGAGGTGCTGCGACGCGCACTCTCGGACGCGGGCGACGACACGGTGTCGCGCGAGGGCTGATCGGTGGCGGTGAGGCGG
>DATAKN010000196.1:0-5272 GCA_036261595.1 Marmoricola sp. | reverse complement strand
TGCTCGTCGTCGGCGCCGGGCCGGCCGGGTCCGCTGCGGCGGCCTGGGCGGCGCGCAGTGGCCGCGACACCGTGCTCGTCGATGCCGCCGTCTTCCCCCGCGACAAGACCTGCGGTGACGGCCTCACTCCGCGAGCGATCGCGGAGCTGGACCGGCTCGGCCTCGACGAGTGGGTACGAGCGCACACGGTGAACCACGGGCTGCGCGCGCACGGGTTCGGGCAGACCCTTCTCCTGCCCTGGCCCGGTGGGTCGCTGCCGGCGTACGGGTCGGCGGTCGCGCGGACCGAGCTGGACGACCATCTGCGCACGACCGCGATGAAGTCCGGCGCGATCGGGATCGACGGCGCCCGGGCGGTCGACGTCCAGCTGGAGAACGGGCGCGTGTCGTCGGTGCGCTTCGAGACCGGCGGCGAGTCCTTCGAGCTCGGCTGCAAGCGGTTGATCGTCGCCGACGGCGTGCGGTCGCCGCTGGGCAAGCTGCTCGGCCGGGCGTGGCACCGGGAGACCGTGTACGGCGTCGCCGGCCGCTCGTACGTCGACTCGGCAATGTCCGACGACCCCTGGATCAGCTCGCACCTGGAGCTGCGGGGGGAGAGCGGCGAGATCCTCTCGGGCTACGGGTGGATCTTCCCGCTGGGCGACGGGTCGGTGAACCTGGGTGTCGGCACGCTCGCGACGGCCCGGCGCCCCGCCGAGGTCGCCCTCCGGCCTCTGATGCGCCACTACGCCGACCAGCGTCGCGAGGACTTCCAGCTCTCCGGCGATCTCCGGCGGCCGACCTCGGCGCTGCTGCCGATGGGTGGCGCCGTCTCGAACGTCGCCGGGCCGAACTGGGCCCTGATCGGGGACGCCGCGGCCTGCGTCAACCCGCTCAACGGCGAGGGCATCGACTACGGCCTGGAGACTGGCCGGATGGTCGTCGACCTGCTCGACGAGGACCTGCGGACGGCGTGGCCGTCGCTGCTCCGCGAGCACTACGGCGAGGCGTTCTCGATCGCCCGCCGGCTGGCGGGTCTGGTCACCGTGCCGCGACTGCTGCCGACCCTGGGGCCGGCCGGGATGCGTTCGGACTGGCTGATGACGCTCGCTCTTCGCTGGATGGGAAACCTCGTCACCGACGAGGACCGCGACCGGGCCGCGCGGATCTGGCGGTGGGCCGGCCGGAAGTCGGTTCGGTGGGACGAGCGCCCGCCGTTCAGCTGAGCCCGCGGGTCAGGCCGTCGCCGGCTCCCGGCCGGGACGGTGGCGCACGAGCCAGCCGACCGGGTCCACCGCGACGTTGAGCATCCGGGCGACCGGGGGAGCGGCGAGCACGAGGGCCAGCAGCACGGCCGCCGTGGTGGTCAGCGCGAACGACGAGAACACGTGCTGGTCGGCCCAGTCGGGGAACCCCTCGTACTGCGCGGTCAGCACGAAGAAGCCGTGGAAGAGGTAGACGACCAGGGTCGCCGCGCCCAGCGTGGAGAACCAGCCGCGGACACGTGGCACGAGTGCGAAGCACGAGACCGCCCCGATCAGCCCGACGAGCAGCAATAGTGCGCGGATGCCGATGGCATCGAGACTGTTCGGTTCCAGGGCGTCGTAGCGCGAGCGGTAGTAGTACCACTCGGTCGCGATCCAGCTGTCGGTCGTCACGGTGAAGACCAGCACGGCGGCGAAGCCCACCAGTGCCCAGGGGACGGCACGCCGACACCGGGCCCAGGCCCACTCCCGGTCGCCCAGGCGCAGACCGAGCACGAAGAACGGCAGCAGGCCGAAGATGCGTGCCATGTCGAGGATGTTGGTCGCGTACATCCCCGCAACCAGGCTGATCGCCACCGCGACCACGAGGGCTGGACCCTTCGGCAGCCGGAGGAACGCCGGCGCCATCAGCCGCCAGAAGAACAGCGCCGAGAGGTACCACATCGGCCAGTGCGGGTCCGCGAACAGGTCGTCCAGCTTCACCCCGCCGACCCCGTAGCGGAACGCGGCCAGCGCCGCCTCGAAGATCACGTAGGGGACCGCGACCGTCCGCACCAGGGCGATCAGCTTCGCGGGTGTCCAGGCGAACGACCGGGAGAGGTGGCCGGTGACGATCACGAACGCCGGGACGTGCCAGGCGTAGAGGAAGGTGTATGCCGAGCTCTGCACCAGGTTGTGCGGAAGCAGCGTGAGCGAGTGCCCGACGACGACGAGCGTCACGATCGTCATCTTGATGTTGTCGAACCACGGGTCGCGACCGGTCGGCCTGGCCGCGTCCGGAGGCTCGGCGCGGGGTGGTGCGTCCGTGGGCTCGGCAGAGAGGACGGCCCGGCTGCGTAGAGTCGTCACGTGCCCGAGATACCCGGCTCGACACCTCCTGATGCCCCGGAGGGACGTGATCTGCCTCGCCGTCAGCGGGTCGCGGCGTACGCGGTGATCCTCCGTGAGAACCGCGTGCTGCTCTCGCGGCTGGCGCCGTACCTGTCGGCGACCGAGCGGTGGACCCTGCCGGGCGGTGGCATCGACTTCGGCGAGCATCCTCGTGACGCCGTGGTGCGCGAGGTCTACGAGGAGACCGGCCTGCACGCGCAGGTCGGCGAGCACGCGTGGATCGACTCGGCGCTGATCAGCGGTGGGGTCGACGAGGGCGAGCGGCACGCCGTACGCATCGTGTACGACGGCTGGGTGGGCCCCGACGCGCCCGAGCCCCGGGTGATCGAGACCGACGGCTCGACCGTCGACGCCGCTTGGCACCCGCTCGACGACGTGCTCTCCGGGCGTCTCCCCGTCGTGCGGCTGGTGCACGACGCCCTGGAGGTGCACCTGCCGACCAAACGGCAGCGGCTCGCGGTCAAGGCGCTGATCCGGCGCGGTGACCACATCCTCCTGGCCCGGCTGTCGGCCCGCGCCGTCGAGGCGGGTCGCTGGACCCTGCCCGGCGGCGGCGTCGACCACGGCGAGTCGCCGGAGACGGCACTCGTCCGGGAGGTCCGGGAGGAAGCGGGTCTGACCCCCGCGGTGGGGTCGCTGGTCGGCGTCCACGACGTCCACCTGACCGGCAACGCTCCCAGCGGCCGTCTGGAGGACTTCCACGCGGTGAACCTCGTCTACGAGGCCGAGGTCCCCGCCGACGCGGACCCCGTCGTGGGCGAGGTCGACGGCACCACCGACGCGGTGCAGTGGCTACCCGTGTCCGAGGTCGATTCCGGCGCGGTCCCGGTCACGGACCTGGTCCGGTTCGCGCTCGCGCTGGACTGAGCTGGACTGGGCGCGTCGGGCGCGGCGTCTTGCCGGCCGCCGGCCGGTCCCGGTCGCCGATAGTCCTGGACTAGCGTTCGTCCCATGGACCGCGAGACCGTCTTCACCTATGGTGCGCCCGGCCTGAAGTTCGGGGTCGGTGCGTCCGACGAGATCGGCTTCGACCTCAGCCAGTACGACGTCCGCCGGGTGCTCGTCGTCACCGACCCCGGTGTCGCCGCGACCGGCCACCCGCAACGGGTGGCCGACCAGATGGCGGCGTTCGGCATCGAGGCGGACGTCTTCGACGGGGTCCACGTCGAGCCGACCGATGCCAGCTTCGAGGCGGCGATCGCCCACGCGCGGGGGACCGGACCGTGGGACGCCTTCGTCGCCGTCGGCGGCGGCTCCTCGATCGACACGGCCAAGGCGGTCAACCTGCTCACCACGAACGACGGCGAGCTGATGGACTACGTCAACGCGCCCGTCGGCAAGGCGCGTGCGCCGCAGCGGCCGCTGAAGCCGCTGGTCGCCGTGCCGACCACGACGGGCACCGGGGCGGAGTCCACGACGATCTGCGTGCTGGACGTGCTCTCTCTCAAGGTCAAGACCGGGATCAGCCACGCCCGACTACGTCCGACGCTCGCGGTCGTGGACCCGGCGCTCACCGTCACCCAGCCGGCCGGCGTGACCGCAGCCGCGGGGATGGACATCCTCTGCCACGCGCTGGAGAGCTACACGGCGCGGGCGTACACGTCGTACGAGCGGAAGCGGCCGGAGCAGCGGGTGCCCTACTGCGGCGCGAACCCGATCTCGGACATGTGGTCCGAGCACGCGATGAGCCTGCTCGCCACGTCGTTCCGCCGGGCAGTGCAGCACGGTGACGACGAGGAGGCCCGCGGCCAGATGGCCCTGGCCGCGACCATGGCCGGGCTCGGCTTCGGCAACGCCGGGGTGCACATCCCGCACGCGAACGCCTACCCGATCGCCGGACGTGTCCGCGACTTCCACCCCGACGGCTACCCGGACGAGGAGGCGCTGGTGCCGCACGGCATGGCGGTCTCGCTCACCGCGCCCGAGGCCTTCCGGTGGACCTTCGAGTCCAACCCCGAGCGGCACCTGCGGGCCGCGTCCCTGCTCGCCCCCGGGCACGAGTACGCCGGTCAGGACGCGCTGCCGCGCGTCCTCGTCGACCTCATGCGCGACATCGGCATCCCCAACGGCCTGGCCGCCGTCGGCTACCGGAAGGACGACGTGGGCGACCTGGTCGAGGGAGCCATGAAGCAGCAGCGGCTGCTGGCCACCGCGCCCCGCGAGGTGACCGAGACGGACGCCGCCGGCATCCTGGAGCGCTCCCTGGAGCTGTGGTGAGCGACCTGATCCTCGCCCTGCGCCAGGCAGGGCTCGAGGCCGACGACTCGAGCCTGGCTCGGTCGATGTACGCCAGCGATGCCTCGCTGTACCGCGTTCCGCCGCAGGTCGTCGTCCGGCCGCGCGACGCCGACGACGTCCTCGCCGTCCTCGCCGTTGCCCGCGAGGCCGACACCTCCGTCACCATGCGCGGAGCCGGTACGTCGATCGCCGGCAACGCCGTCGGCCCGGGCATCGTGATCGACACCGCGCGACACTTCAACCGGCTGGTCTCGCTCGACCGCGAGGCCCGTACGGCGACCGTCCAGCCCGGCATCGTGCACGCCGCGCTGCAGGTCGAGGCGATCGCGCAGGGCCTGCGCTTCGGGCCCGACCCCTCGACGCACACGCGCTGCACGATCGGCGGCATGATCGGCAACAACGCGTGCGGTTCCCGTGCCCTCGGCTACGGACGCACCGCGGACAACGTCGAGCGGCTCAAGGTCGCCCTCGCCGACGGCTCCACGCTCGTCCTCGGGCCCGACGGGGACGCCCGCCACCCCGTGGCGACCTCGCTGGCGGCGCTGGTCGACGAGCACCTCGGCCTGGTCCGCACGGAGTTCGGCCGCTTCGGTCGCCAGGTCTCCGGCTACTCCTTCGAGCACCTGCTCCCCGAGAACGGCCGCCGGCTGGACCGGTTCCTGGTCGGCACGGAGGGCACC
>DATAKN010000189.1:0-17904 GCA_036261595.1 Marmoricola sp. | reverse complement strand
AGCAGACGCCATGACCACCCAGGTGCGCGGCGCGCAGCGGGCCGAGGCGGTGGCCAAGCACCGGCTCGAGCTGCTCCGCACGATGGTGACGATCCGGCGTTTCGAGGAGCGCTGTGCCGAGCTGTACAGCGCCACGAAGATCCGCGGCTTCCTGCACCTGTACGTCGGCGAGGAGGCCGTGGGCACCGGCGTGATCGCCGCGCTGGGACCCGACGACCAGATCGTCGCCACCTACCGCGAGCACGGGCACGCACTCGCCCGCGGTGTGCCCATGGATGCGGTCATGGCGGAGATGTTCGGCAAGCAGACCGGCTGCAGCCGCGGTCGCGGCGGCTCCATGCACCTGTTCGACAAGCAGGCCGGGCTGGTCGGCGGCAACGCGATCGTCGGAGGCGGGATCCCGCTCGCGCTCGGCATCGCGCTGGCCGACAGGCTGAGCGGTCGGGATCGGGTCACGGTCTGCTTCTTCGGCGACGGCGCGGCGGCCGAGGGCGAGTTCCACGAGTCGCTGAACCTGGCTGCCCTGTGGCGGCTGCCGGTGCTGTTCTGCTGCGAGAACAACCGCTACGCGATGGGCACCGCGATCGCCCGCGAGCACGCCCGCACCGACCTCGCGCTGCGCGCCGCGTCGTACGGGCTGGTGGCGGCGCCGGTCGACGGGATGGACGTGCTGGCGGTCGAGGAGGCCGCCCGGCGGGCCGTCGACGGGATCCGCTCGGGGGCCGGCCCGCACTTCCTCGAGCTGGAGACCTACCGGTTCCGCGCGCACTCGATGTACGACTCAGACCGGTACCGCGACAAGGCCGAGATCGCCGGCTGGAAGGAACGCGACCCGATCAACCTGCTCTCCGCGACCATGCGCGCCGAGGGCCAGCTCGACGACAACGCGCTCGCCCGGATCGAGGCGGAGGTCGCCGACCAGATCGACCGGGCGGTCGAGACGGCCGACGCCGCGCCGTACGAGCCGCTCGAGGACCTCACCCGGTTCGTGCACTCCGAGCCACGGGAGCAGGAGGCGGACCGATGACGGTGATGGCGGTCGAGACGACCTACCGGGAGGCGCTCCGGGAGGCGCTCCGCGATGCCTTGCGCGAGGACGACCGGGTGTTCCTGATGGGCGAGGACGTCGGTGCGTACGGCGGCTGCTTCGGCGTCAGCCTCGGTCTGCTCGAGGAATTCGGCCCGGAGCGCATCCGCGACACTCCGCTGTCTGAGTCGGCCTTCGTCGGGGCCGGCATCGGGGCCGCGATCGGCGGCATGCGGCCGATCGTCGAGATCATGACCGTCAACTTCAGCCTGCTCGCGCTCGACCAGATCATGAACAACGCCGCGTCGCTGCTGCACATGTCCGGCGGCCAGTACAACGTCCCGATCGTGATCCGGATGACCACCGGAGGCGGACGTCAGCTGGCAGCGCAGCACTCGCACAGCCTGGAGGGCTGGTACGCCCACATCCCGGGCCTGCGGGTGGTCGCTCCGGCGACCCTCGAGGACGCCCGCGGCATGCTCGCTCCGGCCCTGGCCGATCCCGACCCGGTGCTGATCTTCGAGCACGGCTCGCTGTACGGGATGAAGGGCCAGCTCGCGGCGGAACTCACGCCCGTGGACCTCGACCACGCCGCGGTCCGCCGGCCCGGCAGCGACGTCTCCCTGATCACCTATGGCGGGACGCTGGAGAAGGCACTCACCGCCGCCTCCACCCTGGAGTCCGACGGCGTGTCGGCCGAGGTCGTCGACCTGCGCACCCTGCGACCTCTCGACGACGCCACGATCATGGAGTCCGTACGACGCACCCACCGGGCCGTGATCGTCGACGAGGGCTGGCGCAGCGGTGGCCTGTCCGCCGAGGTCAGCGCCCGGATCACCGAGCAGGCGTTCTACGACCTCGACGCCCCGGTCGAGCGGGTGTGCACCGTGGAGGTGCCGCTGCCCTACGCCAAGCACCTCGAGGACGCCGCTCTCCCACAGCCCGAGGACATCGTCGCCGCCGCCCACCGGACGATGGGCTGAGGCCATGTCCGACTTCACGATGCCCTCGCTCGGTGCCGACATGGTCGAAGGCACGCTCCTGGAGTGGCTGGTCAAACCCGGCGACACCGTGCACCGGGGCGACATCGTGGCGGTCGTCGACACGGCCAAGGCCGCGGTCGAGATCGAGACGTTCTCCGACGGCGTCGTCCGCGAGCTGCTCGTCGAGCCGGGCACGGTCGTCCCGGTCGGCGGGACGATGGCCGTGTTCGGCCCCGTCGGCGCAGCAGCCCCGACCGAACCGGTGCCGACACCTGCCGCCCAGCCTGCGACCAGGCACGCGAAGAAGCGGGCAGCGGGACCGCCCCGGAAGCGGGCCGCGAAACCGGCCATGAAGCCGGCCGCCGCGCGGTCAGCGCGACACCCGTCGACAACGACCACCGCGTCGGCACCGGCGCCGGTCGCGTCCGCTGCGCCGCTCCGCATCCGGGCGACGCCGCACGCACGCCGGGTGGCCGCGGAGCTCGGCGTCGACATCCAGGCGCTGGCCCAGCCCGGTGGGCCACCGGTCCGCGCCCAGGACGTGCTGGCCGCGGCCGCTGCGACCCACCCGCCCGCGACGGTCACCGAGCCCGCTGCGCGAGCCTCCGTCGACGAGCCGGTGGCACCCGCCACGAGCGAGCCGGCTCCCTCGCGCCAGGTGTCCGGCACCGACGCGATGCGGCAGGCGATCGCGCGGCTGATGAGCCGCTCCAAGCGCGAGATCCCGCATTACTACCTGTCCACCACCGTGGACCTGTCCCGCGCCCTGGACTGGCTGCACGAGCGCAACCGGGCGCTGGCCGTCGGCGACCGCCTGGTGCCCGCGGCGCTGCTGCTCAAGGCGACCGCCCTCGCCGCCGAGGCGACCCCGGCGATGAACGGCTTCTGGGTCGACGACGCGTTCCAGGCTGCCCCGCGGGTGCACCTCGGGGTCGCGGTTTCGTTGCGCGGCGGCGGCCTGGTGGCCCCCGCGCTGCACGACGCCGCGCACCTGGACCTGGTCGAGCTGATGGCCCGGATGCGCGACCTGGTGACCCGGGCGCGTGCGGGACGGCTGCGCGGTTCCGAGCTCAGCGACCCCACCATCACGGTCACGAACCTCGGGGAGCAGGGTGTCGAGGCAGTGCACGGCGTGATCTATCCCCCGCAGGTCGCGCTCGTGGGGTTCGGCCGGATCAGCGAGCGGCCCTGGGCGGTCGACGGGATGCTCGGCGTCCGTCCGCTGACGACGCTGACGCTGGCCGGCGACCATCGCGCGACCGACGGGTTCACCGGCGCTCGTTTCCTCGCCGACATCGAGCAACACCTGCAGCAACCGGAGGAGCTATGACCACGTCCGTACTGACCGCGACCGACGCCCGGACCGCGGTGGCCCAGGCCATCAGGAAGATCGTGCCGGACGCCGACCTCGACGCCCTCGGGGACGATGCGACGTTCCGCGCGGAGCTCGAGCTGGACTCCCTGGACTTCCTGTCGTTCGTGCAGGTCCTCAGCGAGGCGACCGGCATCCGGATCGACGAGGACGACTACCCCCGGCTCGCCACGATGGCGAGCAGCATCGACTTCCTCACCTCTCGAGGCGGCGACGCCTGAGGTCAGCGCAGGTAGACCAGCATCTGGGTCCCCAGCCACAGCAGGGCGATCCCGCCGACAGCGCCGAGCAGCGCCGCCAGCAGCACCATTCCGACCACCGCCGAGACACCGGCTCGGACCAGGCTCGGCTCGGGGACCGTCGGCCTCGGCCGGTCACCCAGCGCCGCCGTCCGGGGGTCCGGCTCCCCGGTGTCGTCGGCGCGCGTCACAGGCGCGTCCGTCGACCGGCGCGGGTGCGGCACCCTCCCGGCCTGCACCCGATGCTCGTGGTGCGATCTGCGCGGCACCGTGGTCATCTCGGTCCCCCGTCGGGCGACGGCGATCCTCGCCGTTCACTGCACCCCTGACGCTACCGATGGCGCCGGCCGCCGGGATGAGTCGAACGGCCTGCGTTTCAGGCCCGGACGGGCCGGGCGTTCAGGGCCCTCGCAGCGGCGAGGGCGCTGCCGTAGCGCCAGCCGACCGTCGTAGGGGTCGCAGAGCGGTCGGCCGGTTCGGCCAGCCGGGGCTGCTTCGGGTCGTCGGCGTTCCGGACATCCATCGGCTCGCTGGTCTGGTGCTTCCGGCTGGCTCTCGTGCTGGTCTGGCTCACGGCGTCGGCTCCTCCCCCGTCCCCTCCTCGGTGGGACGGTGCCCCGGACGTTACCGACGGCTCGCCGGCCTGCCACGGGTCCAAAGTCCCCAACCGGGTGTGAGATCCACGGGCAGGCCGCTCCATCCCCAGGACGGGGCACAGCGGCTCCGGGCACATGGTCTTCGCGTGGGCGGCCACCCCCAACCGCCCACGCGAAGCGATGCGGCCTCAGTCGATCCGGGCGATCGGCTCCCCCTGTCGCACCACCGATTCCTCGGTGACGAGGAGGTGTACGACGCCTCCGGACGGCGCCGGGACCTCGGCCGCGACCTTGTCGACCTGCACCTCGGCGAGGAGCTGGTCGGGGACGACCGTGGAGCCCTCGGCGACGAACCAGGTCGCGAGGACTCCTTCGGCGTCCGGTGTCTCCTTGGACAGTGCCGGGAACGGCACCACCGTGCTCATCGAGCGGTCACCGCGTGGATCGCCTTCTCGATCCGGTCGTGCCGCGGCAGGACGGCGTACTCGAGGTCGTGTGCGTACGGGATCGGGATGTCCGGTACGGCCACCCGCTGGGCCGGCATGACCAGCAGCCCGGGGTCGACGCTCGCCACCGTGGCGACCACTTCTCCGGAGACCCCGGAGGAGAGGTAGTCCTCGTCGACGACGACGAGCCGCCCGGTCTTCCCGACCGACGTGAGGATCGCCTCACGGTCGAGCGGCACCAGGCTGCGCAGGTCGATCACCTCGACGTCGATGCCCTCCGGAGCCAGCTTCTCGGCCACGTCCAGCGCGTGGTGGACCGAGAGCGACAGGGTCACGAGCGTGACGTCACTGCCCTCCCGCGCGACTCGCGCCTTGCCGATCGGGACGACGTGCTCACCCTCGGGCACCTCGTCGAGGCTGCGTGCGTTCTTCGCCATCCACGGCAGGCCCATCACACCCTTGTGGAACATGTAGACCACCGGGTTGTCGTCCCGGATCGCGGCGGTCATGAGGCCCTTGGCGTCGGCTGGCGAGCTCGGCACCACGACCTTCATCCCCGGCAGGTGCGCGAAGGTTCCCCACAGGCACTGGGAGTGCTGGGCCCCGTCGGAGTACCCGCCGCCGGCGGCCATCGCCAGCACCATCGGGACCTTCACGTTCCCACCGGACTCGAAGTGGATCTTCGCCATGTGGTTGTAGATCTGGTCCATGGCCACGCCCATGAAGTCGCTGAACATCAGCTCGACGATGGGTCTCATGCCCTCGACGGCAGCGCCGATGCCGAGACCGATGAACGCGGTCTCCGAGATCGGGGTGTCGATGATCCGCTGCGGTCCGAACTGCTCCAGCAGGCCCGTCGTGGAGCTGAAGATGCCGCCGTACGCGCCGACGTCCTCGCCCATGTAGAACACCGACGGGTCGCGCTCCATCTCCTGCGCGATCGCCTCGACCATGGCCTTCGAGGTCGTGAGCCGCCGCGTTGCCTGCGGCGTTTCCATGATGGTCATCGTGGCCTCCTCTCAGGCGAACACGAGGTCGGTTGCGGTCAGGGGATCAGGCGTCGGACTGCCCTTGGCGAAGGCCACGGCGTCCTCGACCTGGGCGGTCGCCCGGTCGCGGATCGCAGCGACGAGGCCGTCGTCCAGGATCCCGGCGTCCCGCAGCTGCTGCTCGTAGCGCGGGATCGGGTCGTGACTGGCCACGTCCGCGAGCTCGGGGCGGTAGCCCTGCGCGTCGCCCTCGAAATGACCCCACATCCGGAGGGTGTGGACCTCGATCAGCGAGGGCCCCTCGCCCGCACGGGCGCGGGCCACGGCGTCGGCAGCGGCGGCGTACACCGCGTCGACGTCGTTGTCCTCGACGCGGATCCCCGGGATGCCGTACGCCGCGGCGCGGTCGGCGTTGGAGCCGACGGCCGTGGACGCCGGCCGTGGCACCGAGATCGCCCAGTCGTTGTCCTCGACGACGAAGACGACGGGCAGCTTCCAGAGGGCGGCGAGGTTGAGCGACTCGTGGAAGGCGCCCTGGTTCGCCGCACCCTCACCGGTGACGGCGACGGCGATCCGGTCCGTGCCCCGGCGCTGGAAGGCGAACGCCTGGCCGAGCGCCGGTGGGAAGCCTTCAGCGATGATGCCCGAGCAGGAGAAGTGCGTGGCCGGGTCGAACAGGTGCATGTGCCCACCCCGACCCCGTCCAAGACCGGTCTCGCGGCCGAAGATCTCCGCAGTCATCCTGCGGAGGTCGACGCCGTGCGCGACCGCGAGGTGGTGGGGGCGGTGCGTGGCGGTCACCGCGTCATCGGTGGTCAGGTGCGCGCAGATGCCTGCCGCCACCGGCTCCTGTCCGGCCGAGAGGTGCATCTCCCCCGGCACCAGGCCCTTGCCGATGTCGAATCCGGGACCCTTGTCGGCGTGGTACTCGCGCAGGATCGCCTCTTCGTAGGTGCGGCACAGCACCATGGTCTCGAACAGCTGGGAACGTACGGCGGGCTCCGGCCGCGACTGCTCGCCCGCCTGCGGCGCTCGCGGCGCCGGAGCTGAGGATTCTGACGTGTTGATCGCCATTCCAGCCTCCATTGAGCAGGGATCCTTTGGACGCTATGCCGGGGCCCGGGGCCGCAACAGGGCCTGAAGTCCCGGGTCGGACGCGAGGGCGAAAGGCCGACGGCCGCCGACGCACGGGCACACACTGGAGACATGTCGCATCCCGACTCGAGACCGGTAGGGCCGAGGAGGTGGTCGACCGAGATCCGGTCGATCCTGGACCGTGAACGGGAGAACGGCGGCCCGTTCTGGTCGCGGGCCGACGGCAACATCCACGCGCCGGCAGGCCTCTCGACGCTCCTGGTGCTGAACGTCCTCGGCGAGCTCGGGGTCACCCGCGCGACCGATCCCTCCATCGCCGGCGCGATCGATCTCCTCTTCCGGAACCAGACCGACGACGGCGCCTTCCGGTACTCCGCGAACAGCAGCCGGTTCCCGTGCATCACGGGCCAGGCCCTCGCGGCGCTGGGCCGACTCGGGCTGGCCGGTGACCAGCGCGCCGAGGCCGGCTACCGGTGGCTGCTCGAACAGCAGTGGAGCGACGCCGGGTGGCGGTGCGCCACGGTGAAGCTGGGCAGGTCGCCCGAGACGGACGCGAGCAACCCTGGCGCGACCCTCTTCGTCCTGGACGCGTTCCGCTTCCGCGACAACACCCGGGAGGACGAGACGAGGCTCGCCGCGGCCGCTGGCACGCTGCTGGACCACTGGGAGACCCGCTCGCCGCTCGGCCCGTGCACGTTCGGCATCGGCACCCGGTTCGCGAAGGTCGAGTATCCCTTCTGGCGGTACAACCTCTTCTACTACGTCCACGTCCTCTCGCACCTGCCGCAGGTTCGCGACGACCCCCGCTTCCTCGACGCCGTCGAGCAGCTCCGAGGCCACACCGACGCGGACGGCCACATGGTCGTGGACGCACCGCCACGGGCCTGGCAGCGCCACTCGTTCAGTCGCCCCGGCACGGTCAGCATGCTGGCCACGGAGCGCTGGGAGGAGATCCGGAGGAACGTCGCTGCCGCACCGTGAGCCAGTGCGGCGTACGAGCGACGGGGAGTGGGGACGAACGGTTCTACCGCGATCGGCGGCAGCAGACACACCGTGGTGGCATGGCAGAGATCCTCGCGTACGTCGCGGCGGGGCTGGTCGGCCTGTGGGGTGTCTCGCACGCGATCCCCACCCGCTCGGTGGTCGCCGGTTTCGGCGACCTCTCCACCGACAACCGCGGTGTACTGGTCCAGGAGTGGCTGGCCGAAGCCGTGGCCATGTGGTCGTTCGCGGCCCTGGTCCTGGTGGTCACCGCGGTCGACGGTGCGACGTCGACGGCGCACTGGGTGTACCGCGTCACGGCGGTGGCCCTGACAGTGCTTGCCGCCCTCACGGCCCTCACCGGGGCTCGCACCGCAGTCATCTGGTTCAAGATCTGTCCGGTCCTGCTGACCACCTCGGCCGCGCTGCTGCTCATGGCCAGCGTCGTCTGAGCCGGTCGTCCGGCGGCCGGTCGGGTCTCGCTGGGGACCTTCGGCTCTGGGCCCCCCGGGCGGCCGGTGCCACCGTGGACGAGGAGGACGCGGGAGGACGCTGCGATGCGAGCACTCGACCGCACCTTCGCTGCGGTCGTCTTCGACTGGGACGGTACGGCGGTCCCCGACCGGCACGCCCCGGCTCGCGGCGTGCGCACGCGACTGGAGCGCCTGTCCGAGCTGGGCATCCACACAGTCGTGGTCAGCGGCACCCACGTCGGCAACGTCGACGGCCAGCTGCGCGCACGTCCTGCCGGCCCCGGCGAGCTGCTGTTGGCGTTGAACCGCGGTTCGGAGCTGTTCCACGTGTCCCCGACCGGTCCGCACCTGCTCAGCCGCCGGGTCGAGACGGAGGCGGACGGGCGCCTGCTGGACCAGGCAGCGGCCACGGTCGCCGCGAGCCTGCGCGAACGCGGGCTGCCGGTCGAGGTGGTGTCGCACCGGATCAACCGGCGCAAGATCGACCTCGTCCCGGAGCCGGCGTGGGCGGACCCACCGAAGTCGCAGATCGCCCGGCTTGTCGTCGCCGTCGAGGAACGGGTTCGACGCGCCGGCTTCGCCTCCCTCGCCGAGGTGGTCGCGCTCGCGACCGAGCTGGCGCGCGAAAGCGGCCTCCCTCACCCGCGGGTCACCTCCGACGCCAAGCACGTCGAGATCGGGCTGACCGACAAGGCCGACTCCATGCGCGCCGTGATGCGCCGCCTCCAGGAGCACGGTGCCAGTGCCGATCTCGTGCTCGTCGCCGGCGACGAGTTCGGCGACCTGGGCGGCGTACCGGGGAGCGACTCGCTGCTGATCGCACCCGAGACCACCGGCGCGACGTTCGTGTCCGTCGGCCCGGAGCCTGCCGGCGTGCCTGCCGGGGTGCAGCACCTCGGCGGCGGTCCCGCCACGTTCATCGGCCTGCTCGACGAGCAGATCGAGCGCGCCCGGGCTCACCGCGTCCCCGCCGTCTCGCGGGACGCCGGGTGGACCGTGCTGGAGGTCGGCGTCGACGTCGCCCGACATGCTGTGTCGGAGAGCCTGTTCACCCTGACCTCCGGCGACGTCGGCATGCGCGGATCGGTCGAGGAGGCGCCTGAGTACGGCCGCCCGCTGGTCGTGGCCAACGGCGTGTACGCCGGCCCCGGCGTCGATGACGGCCTCCTCGCGGGCCCTGACGTGCTCGACGTGGTCATCGATCCGCCGGTCGCGGAGGACGTCCGGGTCCTCGATCTGCGCACCGGCGTCCTCGGTCGGGACGAGTCGGGCGGCGACGGTCAACCCGTGCGGTCGATGCGGTTCGGGAGCCTGCTGGAGCCGGGCGTGTTCGCGTTGCGGATCGAGGGAGACGCCGGGCGCCTCCGAAGGTCGCGCCCCGAGGACGAGGAATGGAGCGAGGTCAGCACCGCCAGTGGCGGAATCGGGGCTGCTGTGCGGCAGTCGGTCCACCACGCGGCCGGGACCACGTCGGTCGAACGACTCATCGCGACCGACACGACGACAGGCCCCGCGCCGTCCCGGCACCGAGCGCACGAGCGCCTGAGCCGCGCCACTGAGACCGGTTTCGAACGGCTGCTCTGCGGCCAGCGTGCGGCCTGGGCGCAGCGCTGGCGGACGGTAGGGGTCCGCATCCCGGACGATCCTCAGGCCGAGCTGGCGCTGCGGTTCGCCCTGTTCCAGCTGTGGAGCGCGGGCAGCGGCAGCCGCCGCGAGCTCGCCGTCGGAGCCCGCGGCCTGACCGGCAACGGCTACGCAGGCCATGTGTTCTGGGACGCGGACGTCTTCGTGCTGCCGGCACTCGTCACGATCGATCCGGCTGCCGCTGCGGCCATGGTGCGGTACCGGCTCCGGCGGCTGGAAGCGGCTCGTGCACGGGCCCGCACGGAAGGACGCCGCGGCGCGCGGTTCCCCTGGGAATCGGCCAGGGACGGCACCGACGTCACGCCGACTGTCGGCTACGTCGGCGCCGACCGGGTGGCGATCCTGACCGGACAGATGGAGGAGCACATCACCGCGGACGTCGCCTGGGCCGTCGTTCGGCACGCGGCGTGGTCGCGTCGGCACTTCCAGCTCACCCCCGGCGAGGCCGAGCTCCTCGCCGACACTGCGCGGTACTGGCACTCCCGCATCCGCTACGACGCCGAGCATGTCGGCCACATCGACGGCGTCATCGGACCCGACGAGTACCACGAGGACGTCGATGACAACGCGTTCACGAACGTCATGGCGCGCTGGAACCTGGAGGCGGCCGCACGCTGGGCACCTGCGAGCGACCAGGAGCGACACGATTGGCAGGCTGCGGCTGGCCGCCTGGTCGACGGCTTCGACCCAGGCACCGGGAGCTACGAGCAGTTCCGCGGCTACTTCGACCTCGAGCCGTTGCTGATCACCGACCTGGCCACGCCTCCCGTGGCCGCCGACGTGCTGGTCGGTCAGGAACGGATCAGCCGGACCCAGGTGGTCAAGCAGCCCGACGTGCTCATGCTGCACCATCTCGTGCCCGAGCAGACCACGCCCGGATCGCTCCTCGCCGACCTCGACTTCTACGGTCCGAGGACGGCGCACGGCTCCTCCCTGTCGCTGGCGATCGTGGCCGGGCTGGAGGCGCGAGCCGGCCGGGCGGACCGGGGGCTCGAGCTGCTGCGCAACAGCTTGCGGATCGACCTCGACGACATCGGCGGCACCACCGCCGCGGGCGTGCACATCGGTGCCGCAGGCGGCGCGTGGCAGGCGCTGCTCACCGGATTCCTGGGCGCCGCTGTCGATGACGGCGTGCTCCACCTGTCCCCGCATCCACCGGACGCGTGGCCGGACCTGGAGGTCCGCTTCCGGTGCCTGGGCAGCGACGTCCGGGTCCGCGTCGACGCGACCACCGTGTTCGTGCAGACCACGGCACCGTTGCGGGTACGGCTCGAGGCCGGCGAGCACCGTGTGGTCACGACCGGTCCCGTGGAGAGCGTGTGAAGGAGGACATCATGGGTCACGTGATCGCCGTCCTGGGCGACAACGACCGGGCTGTCGGTGCTGCGGCGGCCGGCTTCGGGGATCTGCTCGGCGTGGACGTCGTGTGGTTCGACCCGGCTGAACGGGGTCAGCACCACGACCCCGACGAGCTCGTCGTCGAGGCGCTCGCGGGCGAGAACGTGGAGCTCGGCGTCCTCGGAGCCGGCCGACCGCCCGGCGGCTGCTGGCGTGTGATCCCGCGGGTGGCCCGGCCCCTGCTCGTCGTACCCGACGGGGCCGACCCGGACGCCGGCCGTCCCCGACGGGTGCTGGCTCCTCTGGACGGCGTGCCAGAGACCGCGGCGGGCATCGCGGCGATGGCACGTCGGCTGGTCGCGCGCGGGGCCGAGGTCTCGGCCCTCCACGTGTTCGAGCCGACCACGGTCCCGGCGTTCTGGGACCAGGCGGCGCACTCCCACCGGTCCTGGACCGCGGAGTTCCTCCGCCGCAACCTCCCGGCCGCTCGCGACCTCGGGCTGCGGCGCGGCGACCCCGCCGCCGAGGTCCTTGCAGAGCTCGAAGCCGGGTTCGACGCGTTGCTCCTCGGCTGGTCGCAGGACCTCAGCCCCGGCAGGGCGCGCATCGTACGCGAGGCGCTCACCCGGGGCACCGTGCCGATGCTGCTCGTCCGCGCGCCGGCCTGACGTGACCTTCGTCCCCGACGGGCGGACCTTTTCACCCTTCCAGCACAGGCATTCCCCGAACAGAGAGTGAGAGGTGGCCATGTTCGAACTGGACCTGGACTTCACGTCGGCCCTGGCGGGCCCCGCGCGTTGCCCCACCTGCACCTCCGACCGGTTGACGCCGGTGGCGCGCGACGGCGTGGTGACGTTCCGGTGCCGTGACTGTCGCGGTGCCTGGGCGTTCGAGCTCGGCGCGATGCTGCCCAGGATGCTGCCCAGCCCCGAGGGACCGGAGCGCCGCCAGGTGCCGCCCCCACGCAGGCCTCGCGGAGGGCCGGACGGCTCATGAAGATCGGACTGATCGCGCCACCGTGGATCCCGGTCCCCCCGCCGGCGTACGGCGGGACCGAGGCCGTGGTGGACAACCTTGCCCGCGGCCTCACCGCGCGTGGGCATGACGTCGTGGTGTTCACCGTGGGCACGTCCGCCTGTCCTGTTGAACGACGGCAGCTGTACGACGAGCCGGCCGTCCCGATGGGCCAGAGCGTCGCCGAGGCCACGCACGTGCTGGCCGCCTACGAGGAGCTCCGCGACGTCGACCTGATCCACGACCACACCGTGCTCGGTCCGCTCATCGCGCAACGGTCCGGAATGCCCACCCCGCCGGTGGTGACGACCAGCCACGGCGCGTTCACGCCGGTGACCCTCCCGATCTACCGGGTGATCGCCCGGACCGCTGCCGTGGTCGCGATCTCGGCCGACCAGGCGAGCCGGTCCCGTGACGTGCCGATCACCGCCGTGATCCACCACGGTGTCGACCTCGAGCTCTACCGACCTGGCCCGGTGGTCAACGACCACATCGTCTTCATCGGGCGGATGTCACCGGACAAGGGCGTCGACCGCGCTGTCCAGATCGCCAAGGTCGCCGGCCGGCCCCTCCGGATCATCACGAAGATGCGCGACGCGGACGAGATCGAGTACTACGAGGACTGCGTCCGGCCGATGCTCTCCGCCGCGGATCTCGAGCCGGAGGAGCTCCCGCTGCTGGAGCGGATCAGCGTCCTGCAGTCGGCGGCCGCCCTGGTGAACCCGATCGTCTGGCCCGAGCCGTTCGGGCTGGTGATGGCGGAGTCCCTCGCGACCGGGACGCCGGTCGTGGCCAGCCCGGTCGGCGCGGCCCCGGAGATCGTCACCGACGGGACCACGGGCTTCCTGCGGGACAGCGACGACGAGGCAGCGGACGCGATCCGGCACGTGGGGGCCATCGACCGCGGCGCCTGCCGATCCGATGCCGAGCGTCGGTTCTCGTCGGCCCGGATGGCAGCGGACCACGAGCGGCTCTACCGCCGCATCCTCGAGCGGTCCGCGGCCCGGCGTACGTCTGACCGGGCACCGGCGCAGCGATCCGACCGGCGCTCACTGGTGACCACCGATCGGAGCAGGTCATGAGCGCACCTTGGTTGTACGCCGGCGCGCCGGACCCCGTCGCGGACACCGCGGTGACCCTGATGGAGGGCACCACGTTCTGCATCAGCGACGCGCAGGGGGACGTCGGTGTGCTGCCCGCCGGCGGCCTGTTCGTCCGGGACACACGTGTCCTGAGCACTTGGACGCTCTCGCTGGCCGGGCGGCGCCTCGACGCCCTGCGCGTGCACCACTACTCGCCGCACGCGACGATGTTCGTCGACCTCGCCGTGGCTGTCGCCGAGCACACCCTCGGCGACGTCCTGGTGACCCGGGCGCGCTTCGTCGGTGACGGGATGCGTGAGGACATCACGGTGCGCAACACCGGCTGGCAGCCGGTGCACGTCGAGGTGAGGCTCGAGGTCGACGCCGACTTCGCCGACCTCTTCGAGGTCAAGGAGGGCCGCGCCGCCCCAGCGAGCGACATCCGCGTCGACCCGCTCACCGACGGGGTGGACCTGTCCGTGGAGCGTGACGGCGAGGTGTACGGGGTGACGGTCACTGCTCCCGGCGCCCACACCGACGGTCGATCGCTCTGCTGGCCCGTGGAGCTCGTCGGCCAGTCGTCGTGGTCCACGACGGTCCAGGTGACGGCCCGTCTCCGCGGTCGCGAGCTGGCCGGCCTCCACCGGCCCGGGATGCCGCCCGAGGAGGCGATGCCAGCCCGCCGGCAGCGCCAGTTCCGCACCAACGCACCGAGGCTCACCACGGCCGACCGCGGCCTGGCCGAGGTGCTGCGCAGGAGCATCGCAGACCTGGCGACGTTGCGGATCTTCGACCCCACCCATCCGGAGCTGCCCGTCATCGCAGCCGGGGCACCGTGGTTCATGGCCCTCTTCGGCCGCGACTCCTTGCTCACCTCGATCATGCTCCTTCCGGTTGACGCGAGCCTCGCCCAGGGAACTCTCGCGACGCTGGGATCTCACCAGGGCAGGTCGGCCGACCCGGTCACGGAGGAGCAGCCTGGTCGGATCCTCCACGAGCTGCGCTTCGGCCCGTCCGGCACGCTGGCGCTGGGAGACGGGGATGCGTACTACGGCACCGCCGACGCCACCGCACTGTTCGTGGTCGCAGCGGGCGAGCTGAACCGGTGGCACCCCGAGTTGGTGACCGCTGACCTCGTGGCACAGGTCGACAAGGCGTTGGACTGGATGCTCGGTTTCGGCGTCGGCGACGGCTCCGGATTCATCGAGTACCACCGCCAGACCGAGCACGGACTGGTCAACCAGGGCTGGAAGGACTCCTGGGACGGCATCAACTTCGCCGACGGCACCCTCGCGGAGGCGCCGATCGCCCTCGCCGAGGTCCAGGCCTACGCCTACGCCGCATTCCGGGCTCGTGCCGAGATCGCGGCGGTCGCCGGGGACTCTCCGACGGCCGACCTGTACCGCGAGCGCGCAGCCCGGCTGCGGTCGTCGTACGACGAGGCGTTCTGGCTGCCGGAGCGGGGCTGGTACGCCGTCGGTCTCGACCGTGACCACCGGCCGATCGACGCACTCACCTCCAACATCGGGCACTGTCTGTGGACCGGGATCGTCCCCGAGGACCGGGCCGGAGCCGTGGTGAGCCGCCTGATCGAGCCGGACATGTTCTCCGGCTGGGGGATCCGCACGCTGAGCTCCTCCATGGGCGCGTTCAACCCGATGAGCTATCACAACGGGTCGGTGTGGCCGCACGACACGGCGCTCTGCATCGCCGGTATGGCCCGCTACGGCTACATGGCCGAAGCGCAGCGGGTGGCGATCGGCCTCCTGGACGCCGCGGCGGCGTTCGGAGGACGACTGCCGGAGCTGTTCGCGGGGTTCTCGCGCGACGACATCCCTGTACCGGTCCCCTACCCGGCGGCCTGCAGCCCGCAGGCCTGGGCCTCGGCAGCTCCGATCGAGCTCCTCCGCGCGCTGCTGCGGCTCGAGCCGGCAGAGGGCGAGCTCTCGTGCACCCCGGATCTGCCCGAGCGGTTCCTCCCGCTCGTCCTGGGCAACATCGCCTTCGGCGCGAACCACTACGACGTCCACGTCAGCGCACATGGTTGGGAGATCCTTCCCTCCACCGCCGAGCGCTGACCGGTTCGGGACGTTGGGCCGGAGAGCTCCGTACCAACGCCGCTGGCGCATCGCCACGCGCGCACTAGGGTCGAACTGTTGTCGGCCGTCGCGGTCGGCGATGGGCCATCGGGAGGACACAGATGGACGCACGCGGCTCATCGACGCGAATCCTCATCGTCCCGCGCCCGCGCTCCGGTGTCCCCGAGCGGTCCCGCGCGGGCCGTGAGCGGACGATCATCCGGGCGGTGCGTCGGGTGTCGCCACGCTCGGCCCAAGGTGTCCTGCTCCAGGTGGTCCGGGAGGTGCGCGACCCGGGATGGTCGCTGGTGACGGCCGGGCACGCCCTGGTGGCACACGTCGACGGAGACCCGGCGCCGCTGCGCGCGGCGCGCGTGTACCTGTTGGCCGCCACCCTCGACCGCCGGAGCCTCACCGATGCCCGCGCTCTCGCGTCGATCAACGTCGCGATCGCCGAGATCGAGGCGGGGCAACGGCAGGTCCGGCACCCGCGCATCTCCTGAGTGGCACTGACCCCGCATCGCCGGCCTGCCGGAACCCTCCGGTCGAGTGCTGAGGTGGCGGCTGTGGCGACCGGTCCGGCACTCGACTCGTACGCAGAAGGGCCGCCCGCAGGCGGCCCTCCTCACCGAGTGGAGCTGAGGGGATTCGAACCCCTGACCCCTTGCATGCCATGCAAGTGCGCTACCAGCTGCGCCACAGCCCCGCTGTCGTCCCGGTCTCCCGGACAACTCGCAGAATGTTAGCCAACCGGGGCGTCGGATGCGAAATCGGGTCCGTGCACGGCCGGATGTGCGGTCTCGTTGTACGACGCCAGCCGGACGCCACGCCCGTGAGGGTCGGCCTCGACGACGCACCAGCCGCAGTTGTCCAGCCCCCGCAGCGTGCCGAGGATGCTCTCCGGCCAGCCGAGGAACGCCAGCAGCGAGACCCGGAGGCAGGCCCCGTGCGCGACCACCACCGACGTCTCGCCCGCCGGCGTGGCATCCCAGATCTCGCGCAGCGCCGGCACCATCCGGGCGACCACCTCCGCGATCGTCTCCGACCCGGCGACGTGTCCGGTGATGTGTCCCTCGCGCCAGGCGGCATGGGCTTCGGGAAACCGCTCCGCGAACTGCGCGATCGTCAGTCCTGACCGTTCACCCGCGTCGAACTCCCGGAGCCGCGGATCAGCCCGCACCTCGAGGCCGGTGGCCGAGGCCAGGGTCGCGGCCGTCTCGAGGGCCCGGGTGAGGTCGCTGCTCCACAGCGCGGTCGGTGCCATCGCTGCGACGTACGGCGCGAGCGCCACCGCCTGCGCCCGGCCGGTCTCGTCGAGCCCCACGTCGGTGTGGCCCTGGGCGCGGCCCTCGAGGTTCCAGGCGGTCTGACCGTGCCGGACCAGGACGAGCCGGGTCACCGCTCGCGTCGCGGCTCGGACGCTGCGGCCGCCGGCCCGGCCTCGGGCAGCTGGAGGTCGATCTCGGGGCAATCGCGCCAGAGTCGCTCGAGCGCGTAGAACGCGCGCTCCTCGGTGTGCTGGACGTGGACGACGATGTCGGCGTAGTCGATCAGGACCCAGCGCCCGTCACGCTCACCCTCGCGGCGTACGGGCTTGGCGCCGAGCTCGCGCAAGCGGTCCTCGATCTCGTCGACGACCGCCCGGACCTGACGGTCGTTGGCTGCCGAGCAGAGCAGGAACGCGTCGGTGATCACCAGTTGCTCAGAGACGTCGAACGCGAGGATGTCGGTGGCGAGCTTGTCCGAGGCGGCGGCGGCCGCAGCACGGACGAGCTCGAGAGCACGGGGCGTCGCGGTCACGAGCGCCTCCCAGTCACGGGCTGTGGTCCTTCGTAGAGCTTGTGCTTGGCGATGTACTGCACGACGCCGTCCGGCACGAGGTACCAGACCGGCTCGCCGCGGCTGGTCCGCTCCCGGCAGTCGGTCGAGGAGATCGTCAGCGCGGGGATCTCCACGATCGTCACCCGCTCGGGCGGGATTCCTTCGAGGACGCCGGGCACCATCTCGTAGCCCGGCCGAGTGCAGCCGACGAAGTGCGCCAGTCCGAACAGCTCCGCGGCGTCGCGCCAGGTGAAGATGTCGCCGAGCGCATCTGCGCCGGTGATGAAGTACAGGTCGGCGTCCGGCATGGTCACGGCCAGGTCCCGCAGGGTGTCGATCGTGTACGTCGGGCCGGGCCGGTCGATGTCCACCCGGGACACCGTGAACCGGGGGTTCGACGCGGTCGCGATCACCGTCATCAGGTACCGGTGCTCGGCCGACGTGACCTCACGAGTGGTCTTCTGCCAGGGCTGCCCGGTGGGCACGAAGACGACCTCGTCGAGGTCGAACCAGGCCTGCACCTCGCTGGCAGCGACGAGGTGGCCGTGGTGGACGGGGTCGAAGGTGCCGCCCATCACGCCCACACGCCGACGGCTGTCGGCGGGCTCGGCTGGCGTGGTGCTCAGGAGTGCTCGCGTCCGTTGCCGAAGGACAGCAGGGCCGCCATCAGGAAGAGGAGCACGAGCAGGATGCCGCCGCCGACGATGTACGGCGTCGCGGAGGAGC
>DATAKN010000187.1:0-1716 GCA_036261595.1 Marmoricola sp. | reverse complement strand
CGAGTTCTAAACACTCGAGCGTGGGGTGCAGGTGCGCCCCACGTCCCGGTGCGGTGCCGTCCGGATCGGGTACGACGGCCGCGGAGGAGTCCGCACCGTGCGCGCCCGTGCCTGCGACGACCCGCAGCAACTCACGCTTGGTGGCCCGCTTGCGACATCCGATGCAGGTCCGGACAGGGCCGACAGCGTTGTCACGTGGAGTCACCAACGGCGAGTCTAGCCGCTCGCGCGGATTAGTCCGAACCGAGATCCGCCTCGTCACTGCGGATGTCGATCCTCCATCCGGTCAGGCGTGCGGCGAGCCGCGCGTTCTGGCCCTCCTTGCCGATCGCCAGCGAGAGCTGGAAGTCCGGCACGATCACCCGCGCCGACCTGGCCGCCAGGTCGACCACCTCGACGCTGGAGACCCGGGCGGGACTCAGCGCGTTGCCGACCATCTCCGCGGGGTCGTCGGACCAGTCGACGATGTCGATCTTCTCCCCGTGCAGCTCGTTCATCACGTTGCGCACCCGCTGCCCCATCGGCCCGATGCAGGAGCCCTTGGCGTTGACACCGGGCACGTGCGACCGCACGGCGATCTTCGTGCGGTGCCCGGCCTCACGGGCGATCGCGGTGATCTCCACGGTGCCGTCGGCGATCTCGGGCACCTCCAGCGCGAAGAGCTTGCGCACCAGGTTCGGGTGCGTACGGGACAGCATCACCTGCGGGCCGCGCATGCCCTTGCGCACGCTCACGACCAGGCACTTGATGCGGGTGCCGTGGGAGTAGTCCTCGCCCGGCACCTGCTCACCGAGCGGCAGCAACCCCTCGAGCTTGCCCAGGTCGACCAGCACGTCGTTCGGGTCGCGACCCTGCTGGATGAGTCCCGAGACGATGTCTCCCTCCTTGCCCGAGAACTCGCCGTACTTCAGCTCGTCCTCGGCGTCGCGCAACCGCTGCAGCATGATCTGCTTCGCCGTCGTCGCGGCGATCCGGCCGAAGTCCGCCGGGGTGTCGTCGAACTCCTCACCCTCGGCGTTGCCCTCCTCGTCGGCCTCCCGCGCGTAGACCACGACGTGGCCGCTCTTGCGGTCGAGCTCGACGCGCGCGTGCTCCAGCGCCCCCGGCGTCTTGTGGTACGCCGTCAGCAGCGCCTGCTCGATCGCCTCGACGAGCACGTCGAAGGAGATCTCCTTCTCGCGCTCGAGCATGCGCAGGATGCTCATGTCGATGTCCACGGCTCAGGCCTCCCTCTTGAACTCGATCTGGATCCTGGCCTTCGAGACGTCGGCGTACGCGAGCCGGCGCACCGTGCCCTCCACGTCGACGTCCGCGCCGGAGTCGTCGGTGTCCACGATCCGGCCGGTCACCTCCTCGCCCTCGGCGAGCGTCGCCTTGACCAGCCGCCCGGTGTTGCGACGCCAGTGCCTGGGGTGGGTCAAGGGCCGGTCCACGCCGGGCGAGGACACCTCCAGCGTGTAGGACTGGTTGCCCATCACGTCCGAGTCGTCGAGCACACGCGAGACCTCCGCGGTGGCGGCGGCGATGTCGTCCATGTCGACGCCGCCGTCCTTGTCCACGGCGATGCGCAGCACCGAGCGCTTGCCTGCCCTGGAGAGATCGACCGCTTCGAGGTCGAGCCCGAGCGCCTCGACCGGCCCGGCGAGCAACCCAGTCAGGCGGTCGGTGATGTCGGGCGTACCCGGGGCACTCATGGGCGACCTCCTGCTGTGTTGT
>DATAKN010000177.1:0-1954 GCA_036261595.1 Marmoricola sp. | reverse complement strand
CAACCAGACGAAGACTGAAAGCACCAAGTCGACCGGTCAGCTGACCCGGACAAGGAGTACATCGTGGCTGTCCCGAAGCGGAAGATGTCGCGGAGCAACACGCGCCACCGTCGCTCGCAGTGGAAGGCCGTGGCGCCCTCGCTGGTGACCTGCGCCAACCCGGCCTGCGGTGCCAAGCACCTGCCCCACCGTGCGTGCCCGGAGTGCGGCCAGTACGGCGCCCGCGCCGACCGGCGCCAGGTGATCTGACGCGCTCCCCTGACAAGGCAGTGACGCAGCAACCCCACGACAGCGAGTCGTTCCGAGACCTGCGTGCCGCGCTCGGCGATCCCAAGCTGGATCCCGAGCTGCTCGAGCTTGCCCTGACGCACCGCTCGTACGCCTACGAGAACGGCGGCCTGCCCACCAACGAGCGGCTGGAGTTCCTCGGGGACTCCGTGCTGGGCGTGGTGATCACCGAGACGCTGTACCTGACCCACCCGGACCTCTCCGAGGGCCGGTTGGCGAAGCTGCGTGCCGCGGTGGTGAACGCACGCGCCCTCGCGGAGGTGGCCCGCACGATCGGGCTGGGGCCGCACATCCGGCTGGGCAAGGGCGAGGAGTCGACCGGCGGGCACGACAAGTCCTCGATCCTGGCCGACACCGTCGAGGCGATCATCGGGGCGACGTACCTCTCCGGCGGGTTCGAGACCGCCGGCGAGCTGGTCCACCGGCTCTTCGACCCCCTGCTCGAGGCCGCGTCGGCCCTGGGTGCC
This sequence comes from Marmoricola sp., assembly GCA_036261595.1. Taxonomy (GTDB): domain Bacteria; phylum Actinomycetota; class Actinomycetes; order Propionibacteriales; family Nocardioidaceae; genus Marmoricola. Next base: position 1,199 of record DATAKN010000177.1, on the reverse strand, counting down.
GGCCTCGACTGGAAGACCAGCCTGCAGGAGTTCTGCGCCGAGCACGACCTCGGTGTGCCGCAGTACGTCATCGAGGACGACGGTCCCGACCACATGAAGACCTTCACGGCCAAGGTGCGGGTGGCCGACCGCCTCCACGGCGACGGGTTCGGCCGGTCGAAGAAGGAGGCCGAGCAGCAGGCCGCCGAGTCGGCGTACCGCACGCTCGTCGACGAGCTGGCAGTGTCGCAGGGAGCCGACGACTCCGCCGGTGCCTGAGCTTCCCGAGGTCGAAGTCGTCCGGCGCGGGCTGGAGGCCCACGTCCTGGGGCGCCGCATCGAGGCGGTCGAGGTGCTGCACCCCCGCCCGGTCCGCCGGCATCTCCCGGGGCCCGAGGACTTCGCCGGCCTGCTCACCGGGCGGGTGTTCGCCGCCGCGCGGCGGCGAGGCAAGTTCCTCTGGCTCCCGCTGGGCTCGCCGGGCGGACCCGGTGACCAGCCCTCCGACGCACTGCTCGCGCACCTGGGCATGAGCGGGCAGCTGCTCGTGCAGCCTGTCGGTGCGCCGGACGAGCGGCACCTGCGGGTGCGGTTCCGGCTCGGCGCGTCCGACGCGGGGGAGCCGCTCGAGCTCCGGTTCGTCGACCAGCGGATGTTCGGGGGGCTCTGGTACTCCCCGGCCGGTGGCGACGTCCCCGCGGAGCTCGAGCACATCGCCCGTGACCCGCTGGACCCGGAGTTCGACGACGCGGCCTTCGTCCGCCGCGTCCGGCGCAGCACCTCCGGCATCAAGCGCATCCTGCTCAACCAGACCCTGGTGTCGGGGGTGGGCAACATCTACGCCGACGAGGCGCTGTGGCGGGCGCGGCTCCACGGCGACGGGACCGGCGACCGGCTGACCGCGGCCCAGATCCGCGAGGTGCTCGCGGCGGCCCGGACCGTGATGACGGCCGCCCTCGGTGAGGGCGGCACGTCGTTCGACTCCCTGTACGTCAACGTCAACGGGGAGAGCGGGTACTTCGACCGTTCCCTCCAGGTCTACGGCCGCGAGGGCGAACCCTGCTCGCGCTGCGGTACGCCGATCCGCCGCGTGTCCTTCATGAACCGCTCCTCGTTCTTCTGCCCGGCCTGCCAGCCGCCACCGCGCCGGCGGCGGACCCCCTCTGCTGCCGCCGACGGCCGGGCTTGATACCTGATCGCGGTCCATGAGACTCTTGTAG
>DATAKN010000155.1:0-6395 GCA_036261595.1 Marmoricola sp. | reverse complement strand
GTCGAACTCCTTGATCCAGGAGTACTCCAGCTGCAGGGCCTCGACCTCGGTCGCGACCACCGTCCACTCGACGCTCGCCGCGGTGGTCACCATCGTCGCGGTGCGCGGGTGGAGGTTGGCGACGTCCTGGAAGTACGACGAGAGCCTGGCGCGCAGGTTCTTGGCCTTGCCGACGTAGACGACGCGGCCGTCCTTGTCGCGGAAGCGGTAGACCCCTGGCCGGGTGGGGATCGACCCCTGTCTCGGCCGGTACGTCGACGGATCTGCCACGCCCCAACCCTACGGGCGCGCGGGGACGTTCCCGATCCGGATCAGGTGACCTTGAGGGTGTTGCCCGTGACCGTGACCTTCTTCTCCGGCAGGCCAGTCGGCGCCGGACCGCCCTTGACGGACCCGTCGGTGATCGAGAACTGGCTGCCGTGGCAGGGGCAGTCGATCGTGCCGCCGGAGATGCTGGTCACCGGACAGCCCGCGTGGGTGCAGATGGCGGAGAACGCCTTGAACTGGCCCGCGGTCGGCTGCGTGACGACGATCTGCTGGTTGGCGAAGATCTTGCCGCCACCGACCGGGATCTCCGCGGTGTTGATGCCGCCACCACCGCCGCCCGATCCGCCTGCGGGACTCCCGCCCGCGTTCGGCGACGTGCCCGAGGACGGCACCGTCCCGGTCGCAGCGTTCTCGTCACCGCTGCCGCCGCTGCCGCACGCGGCCAGCAGCGGGACGGCGACACCAGCAGCGGCCAGTCCCGTGAGGAGATTCCGTCGGGTCGGTTCGAGGTCGGTCATCGGCAAGTCACCTTTCGTCCGGGGTCGCGAGCGTAGGACCTGATTCTTGGAGCTTGCTGAGACCACGGACCCAACGCCGCAACGGTTCAGGCGAGCAGCGGCTTGAGGAACTCCCCGGTGAAGCTCTCCGGCACGGCCGCGACCTCCTCGGGCGTGCCCTCCGCGACCACGGTGCCGCCGCGATTGCCGCCGGCGGGCCCCATGTCGATGATCCAGTCGGCGGTCTTGATCACGTCGAGGTTGTGCTCGATGACCAGCACCGTGTTGCCCTGGTCGACCAGCCGGCCCAGCACGAGGAGGAGCTTGCGGATGTCCTCGAAGTGCAGCCCGGTCGTCGGCTCGTCGAGGACGTACACCGTGCGCCCGGTGGACCGCTTCTGCAGCTCCGAGGCGAGCTTGACGCGCTGCGCCTCACCACCGGACAGGGTGGTCGCGGGTTGCCCGAGCCGTACGTAGCCGAGGCCCACCTCGACCAGCGTCTTGAGGTGCCGCGCGATCGCAGGAATCGCGGCGAAGAAGTCGACCGCCTCCTCGATCGGCATGTCGAGCACGTCGGCGATCGTCTTGCCCTTGTAGTGCACCTCGAGCGTCTCGCGGTTGTAGCGCGCCCCGTGGCAGACCTCGCACGGGACGTAGACGTCGGGCAGGAAGTTCATCTCGATCTTGATCGTGCCGTCACCGGCGCAGGCCTCGCAGCGGCCACCCTTGACGTTGAAGGAGAACCGCCCCTGCAGGTAGCCCCGCATCTTCGCCTCGGGTGTCGAGGCGAACAGCTTGCGGACGTGGTCGAACACCCCGGTGTACGTCGCCGGGTTGCTGCGCGGAGTGCGGCCGATCGGCGACTGGTCGACGTGGATGACCTTGTCGACGTGCTCGATGCCGGTGATCCGGGTGTGCCGACCCGGCACCGTGCGGGCGTTGTAGATCTGCTTGGCGAGCGCGGTGTAGAGGATGTCGTTGACCAACGTCGACTTGCCGGACCCCGACACCCCGGTCACGGCGACGAACTGGCCGAGCGGGAAGGTGACGTCGATGTCCTTGAGGTTGTTCTCCTTCGCCCCCTGCACGACCAGCTCGCGGCCCTTCGTGCGCGGGCGGCGTACGTCGGGCAGCGGGATCGACTTGCGGCCGGACAGGTAGAGCCCGGTCTCGGAGTCGCGGTGCTTGAGCAGCTGCTTGACCGTACCGGAGTGCACCACCTGGCCGCCGTGCTCGCCGGCTCCCGGCCCGATGTCGACCACCCAGTCGGCCGTGCGGATGGTGTCCTCGTCGTGCTCGACCACGATCAGGGTGTTGCCCAGGTCCTTGAGCCGCACGAGGGTCTCGATCAGGCGGTGGTTGTCGCGCTGGTGCAACCCGATGCTCGGCTCGTCGAGGACGTACAGCACCCCGACCAGCCCGGCTCCGATCTGCGTGGCCAGGCGGATCCGCTGGGCCTCGCCGCCCGACAGCGTCGCGGACGCACGGTCCAACGAGAGGTAGTCGAGCCCCACATCGAGGAGGAACCGCAGGCGCTCCTGGATCTCCTTGAGCACGCGCTCGGCGATCTGACGCTCGCGAGGAGACAGCTCGAGGTCGCCCAGGAACTCGGCCGCCTCGTTGATCGGCAGCGCACACACCTCGGCGATGTTCTTGCCACCCACCGTCACCGCCATCGAGACCGGCTTGAGCCGGCTGCCCTGGCAGGTCGGGCACGGGACCTCGCGCATGAAGCCCTCGAACCGCTCTCGGCTGGTGTCGGACTCGGCCTCGCGGTGCCGACGCTCGATGTAGGGCCGGACCCCCTCGAACGCGGTGTAGTACGACCGCTCGCGGCCGTAGCGGTTGGTGTGCCGCACGTGGACCTTGGTCGGGTGGCCCTCGAGGATCGCGGTCTGCGCCTTCTTCGGCAGCTTGGCCCACGGGGTGTTCAGGTCGAAACCGAGCTCGTCGCCCAGGGCACCCAGCAGGCGGACGAAGTAGTCGGCCACGTGCGCGCCGGACCAGGGGGCGATGACACCCTCCCCGAGCGTCGCCTCGGGGTCGGACACCACCAGCTCGGGGTCGACCTCCATGCGGGTGCCGAGCCCGTGGCACGCCGGGCAGGCGCCGAAGGGTGAGTTGAACGAGAACGACCGCGGCTCCAGCTCGTCGGTCTCGATGTCGTGCTCGTTGGGGCACGCCATCCGCTCGGAGAACTTCAGCTCCCGGTGAGGATCCTTCGGGTCGGCGTCGACCAGGTCGAAGATCACCAGGCCCGAGGCCAGGCTGAGCGCGGTCTCGACGGAGTCGGTCAGCCGGCGCTTCGAGGTCGGCTTGGCGGAGAGCCGGTCGACGACGACCTCGATCGTGTGCTTCTTCTGCTTGTCCAGCTTCGGCGGCTCGGACAGCGGGTGGGTCTCACCGTTGACCCGGGCCCGGCTGAAGCCCTGCGACTGCAGGCTGCGGAACAGCTCGACGTACTCGCCCTTGCGGCCGCGGATCACCGGGGCGAGCACCTGGAAGCGGGTGCCCTCGGGCAGCTGCATCACCCGGTCGACGATCTGCTGCGGGGTCTGGCGCTCGATCGGGGCACCGCACTGCGGGCAGTGCGGGTGGCCGGCGCGGGCGTAGAGCAGGCGCAGGTAGTCGTAGACCTCGGTGATCGTGCCGACGGTCGAGCGAGGGTTCTTCGACGTGGACTTCTGATCGATCGACACCGCCGGGCTGAGCCCCTCGATGAAGTCGACGTCGGGCTTGTCCATCTGGCCCAGGAACTGCCGGGCGTACGCCGACAGCGACTCGACGTACCGACGCTGGCCCTCGGCGAAGATCGTGTCGAACGCGAGCGACGACTTGCCGGAGCCGGACAGGCCGGTGAACACGATGAGGGAGTCACGGGGCAGGTCGAGGGAGACGTCCTTGAGGTTGTGCTCCCGCGCGCCGCGGATGACGATCTGTTCGGTCACTGCTTCCCTTGCTCTCCGGGCCGTCCCCCGACCTCGCCGATGCTGCCTGTCGTCCCTGCTGGTGCGGTGGGTCGAACACATGTTCGCACACGACCACGCCGATTCCGCGCACCCGAGAACCGTGAGCCCGGGACGTGCGGACGCAGCTCAGCCGTCACCGCGACACCATCTCACGCACCACCGACATGATCCGCTGGCGCTCAAGCGTGGGTCCGCGCGGCAGACTGTCGCCATGACCGCGCACCCGGATCTCGCCGGCGCCCTCGACGCGCTGCACCAGTCGGAACAACGCCTCCTCCTCACCGTCGATTCCCTGACCGCCGACGACTGGTCCGGGCCCTCGCTGCTGCCCGGGTGGACCCGGGCCCACGTGGCAGCCCATCTCGCCCTCAACGCGGAAGGTTTCGCCACCGCGCTGGACGGGCTCGCCCATGATCTCGACGTCCCGGTCTACGAGTCGGCCGAGAAGCGCGACGAGGACATCGAGGCGCTCAGTCAGGCCGATCCGGCCGATCTCCGGGAGCGGCTGTTCGCCGCGGGCCAGGCTCTGCGCGACTCCTTCGCCGCACTGGGCACCGCCCACTGGGAAGCCTCGGTCCCCCGCGTGCCCGGCGGCCCGACCTGGGCGGTGGCCACGATCCCGACGTCGCGTCGGCGGGAGGTGGAGATCCACCACGCCGACCTGGACGCCGGCTACGCCCCCGACGACTGGCCCGAGGACTTCGCCGTCGAGCTGCTCGAGGTGGTCACCGCCGACCATGCGGCCTCCGCGGATTCGCCGGTCTTCACAGTGCGCGCGACCGACACGATCCGGACCTGGAGCGTCGGCGCGGAGCAGCCGGTGGTCGAGGGTACGGCGGCCGACCTGGGCTGGTGGCTGACCGGACGAGGGCGCGGCGAGGGCCTCACCTGCGACGCCGGACTCCCTAGGCTGGGCCCATGGCGACGTACACCGGCGAAGTGACCCCTGGCGGCACCCCCGACATCCGCGAGCTCAGCAAGCTGATCATCACCAAGGTCGCGGTCGACCCCACGATGTCCAACAACTGCTACGTGCTGCGGTGCCGCGCCACCGACGAGCAGGTGCTCATCGACGCCGCCGACGACGCGGCCACGCTGCTGCAGGTCCTCGGCGACGCCGGCGCGACCAAGGTGATCACCACTCACCAGCACTGGGACCACCACCGGGCGCTGCGGGAGGTGACGGAGGCCACCGGCGCGCTCGTGGTGGCCGGGCACGCGGATGCCGCCGCGATCACCGAGCAGACCGGGGTCGCGGTGGACGACCGCGTGACCGACGGCGACGTCGTGGAGTTCGGGGACATCCGGCTCGAGGTGATCCACCTGGTCGGCCACACGCCCGGCTCGATCGCACTCCTGTACGACGACCCGGACGGCACCCCGCACCTGTTCACCGGCGACTCGCTCTTCCCCGGTGGTGTCGGCAACACCTTCGGCGACGGGGACGCGTTCGAGTCGCTGATCGCCGACGTCAGCACGAAGGTCTTCGAGCGGCTCCCCGACGAGACGTGGTTCTACCCGGGTCACGGGAACGACTCGACCCTGGGCGTCGAGCGGCCGCACCTCCAGGAGTGGCGCGACCGCGGCTGGTAGGGCGCCACGCGGCACCGACGTCGACCGAGCCGACGAGGCCGTGTGCGCGGACGTCATACGTTCCGAGGGCTTGAGTGCACACTTCGGACGACGTTGCGGGGCGGGGCCGTGATCTGTGCCTCGACCACCGGGTGACATGGGCGCCACGGCCGGCAGCGAGCAGTTACTCTGCGCCGAGCATCCACCGTCGAAAGGTCAGCATGCCGACCAGCATCGACCGCGAGGCCTGGCCGGCCGCGGCCGTCGGAGCGGCTCCAGCGCTCGTCGCCGCCTTCCTCGGCCGCCGGCGCGCCGCCGCCGCACTGCTCGCCCTCCCGGCCGGGATCGTCGCCTTCTTCCGAGACCCCGAGCGCCGCGTGGACGCCATGCCCGTCGACGACGACGTCGTCCTTGCGCCCGCCGACGGCAAAGTCATGCACGCCGGTCCCGGGCAGCCGGGCGTGGCACCCCCGGGCGAGTGGCAGCAGGTCAGCATCTTCCTGTCGGTGTTCGACGTCCACATCAACCGAGCGCCGTACGGCGGGCGGATCACCGACGTCACCTATCGCCCTGGCAGATGGCTGGCGGCGTACAAATTCGAGAGCGCGACGCAGAACGAGCGCAGCGACATCACGGTCGAGCGGGAGGTCGCCGGGCGCACGCGCACCGTGGTGTTCCGGCAGATCGTCGGAGCCGTGGCCCGTCGGGTCGTGACCCGGGTGAGCCCGGGCGACGTGGTCGCGACGGGCGAGCGGATCGGCCTGATGAAGTTCGGTTCGCGGATGGACGTGTTCCTCCCCGTGGACGTGGCGTTGACCGTGGCCGAGGGGGACCGGACCGTGGCAGGCGAGACCGTGCTCGGGCGGTGGCAGACGGTCCTGGAGCCGTCCGGTGGCTGACGAGGCGCTGGCGGCCGAGACCACAGCACCGAGGAGGCGGCGTCGTCTCTTGCGACGGCGACGCTTCCGGATCGCGTCGCACTCGGGCGCCGAGGTCGTCTCGCTGCGCCAGCTGCCCACCAAGGAGAAGCTGCGGGTCACCGCACCGAGCATGTTCACCGCGGCGAACATGGCCTGCGGGTTCTCGGCCG
>DATAKN010000142.1:0-3939 GCA_036261595.1 Marmoricola sp. | reverse complement strand
CGCGCAGGAGATGGACTTCAACGACATCCGTACGACGCTGCAGGCCCTGATCGCGATCTACGACAACGCCAACAGCCTGCACACCAACGCCTACGACGAGGCGGTCACCACCCCGTCGGCGGAGTCGGTCCGGCGCGCGCTGGCGATCCAGCTGATCATCAACCGCGAGTGGGGTCTGGCGATGAACGAGAACCCGCTCCAGGGCTCGTTCATCATCGACGAGCTCACCGATCTGGTCGAGGCGGCGGTGCTCGCTGAGTTCGACGCGATCAACGAGCGCGGCGGTGTGCTCGGCGCGATGGAGACCGGCTACCAGCGCGGCCGGATCCAGGACGAGTCGATGCTCTACGAGCACCGCAAGCACGACGGCAGCCTGCCGATCATCGGCGTGAACACGTTCCGCCGACCGCACGCCGAGGACGACGAGCCGCAGAAGCTCGAGCTGGCCCGGGCGACCGAGGAGGAGAAGGCCTCCCAGCTCGAGCGGCTGCAGCGGTTCCAGGCCGAGCACTCCGACGAGGCCAAGGCGGCGATCGCCCGGCTCAAGGAGGCGGCGATGAGCCATGAGAACGTCTTCGCCGTGCTCATGGACGCCGCCCGCGTGTGCTCGCTGCAGCAGGTCACCGAGGCGTTCTTCGAGGTCGGCGGCCAGTACCGCCGTAACGTCTGAGGCGTGCCCTCCCTGCTCGACGACCTCGGCCATCCGGTCGAGCTGGACCGCCCGCCGCGCCGCATCGTCTCGCTCGTCCCGTCCCTGACCGAGTCGGTCGCCGACACCGGCCTGGTCGTCGGTGCCACCGACTGGTGCACCCATCCGGCCGACCTCGACGTCACGCGCGTCCGTGGCACCAAGAACCCGGACGTGAAGGCGATCGCCGGGCTCGCGCCGGACCTGGTGCTGGCCAACAAGGAGGAGAACCGCGAGCTCGACGTACGCCGGCTCCGCGAGGCCGGCCTGCAGGTCTGGGTCACCGACATCGAGACCGTGCCGCAGGCGCTGGCGTCCCTGGAGCGGATCTTCGCCGAGGTGCTCGAGCACGAGGTCCCCGGCTGGCTCGCGGACGCCGGCGAGCTGTGGAGCGGACCGGTCCCGGCGCCCGAGGCCACCGTGGCGATCCCGATCTGGCGCGACCCCTGGATGGTCGTCGGCAGCCGCACGTTCACCGGTGACCTGGTCGCGCGCCTCGGCCTGCGGAACGCCTTCGACGGACACCCGGATCGCTATCCGCACGTCGAGCTCTCCGACGTCGACCGTGAGGGCGTCGACCTGGTGCTGCTGCCCGACGAGCCCTACGCGTTCACCGCGGACGACGGCCCCGAGGCCTTCGAGCGGGTGCCGACGGCGCTGGTCAGCGGCCGGTTGCTGACCTGGTACGGCCCCTCCCTGGTCGAGGCGCGGCGCCGGCTTCCCGCCATCCTCGCGCGCTGAGGACGACGCCTGCCCGCTGGGACTGGCCCGGTCGGACTATGGACGCAGCGCACGGCGTGACGCAGGCTTGCCGCACGCGCCGGTCCTACAGCGGGCTCGCGTCCTCCCAGCACGTCAGGAGGCTGGGCATGCCCCGACGCCTCAGCTACCCGTCCAACCTCTCGATCTGGATCGCCTTCGTTCTCGGGCTCCTGCTCTTCGCCGCGGCCATGGCGATCGCACTGTGGCGGCTCGGACCGTACGACGGATCCGTGGCCCGCCACCACCACGTGGTCGCAGCGGAGGTCACCAGGGTCTGAACGGCCGGCCCTCGTGAGAGGGTCGGCCCCATGACCGAGCCGCACGACACGCTCCGCCACCTGCCTCGGGACCCGCACGCCGAGGGGCCGACGCCGGGGCCGTACTCGCGGCTGCTCGGCTTCCGGTACGTCGGCCTCGACGAGGACGAGGCCGTCGTCGAGGCCGACCCGGGGCCGGAGCACTGCAACGGCGGCGGCATCGTGCACGGCGGATTCCTCGCCTCGCTGCTCGACACCACCACGGGGTGGGCCGTGCACGCCAAGGTCCGGCCCGGCACCGCCGCGCCACACGTGCACCTCAGCGTGCAGTACGTCCGCTCCGCGGTCCCCGGCGCGACGCTGGTCTGCCGGGGGCGCTGCATCATGGTCGGTGGCCGGATCGGCTCGACCGAGGCCGAGCTCACGCAGGGCGGCGTGGTGGTCGCTCGAGCCGTCGGCACACACGCCGTGCTGAAGCCGCCGTCCTGACCGCCGCCCGTCAGGCGGGCGGTGCGGTGCTGTCCCGCACCACCAGTGTCGCGGGCAGCTGACGGGACGCGACCTCCCGGCCGGCGAGGAGGTCAGCCAGCATCCCGGCCGCACGGTGGCCCTTCTCGCTGATGTCCTGGCGCACCGTGGTGAGCGCCGGACGGCTGGTGGTCGCGAGCGGGCTGTCGTCGTACCCGACGACGGAGAGGTCGCCGGGAACCGCGCGCCCCAAGGCCTCTGCTGCCAGCACCACCTCGTGCGCGAAGACGTCGGAGAAGCACAGCACCGCGGTCACCGGGGTGGTCTCGAGGAGGTGGCGCGCGACCTCCTGGGCGGCCCCGCGGGGTTCGTACGGCGCCAGCGCCACCACCGGCTCCACGCCGGACTCGGCGAGGGCCTCCCGCCAGCCCGCCATCCGCTCCTGCGACGGGTAGCTCTCGGACTTGTCCACCACCACGCCGTCACCGGTGCTGCGGCCGAGCCCGAGCAGCGCGATCCGACGGTGCCCGAGCTCCAGCACATGGCGAGCCGCGGCCCGGGCGCCCTCGCGGTCGTCGACCCGTACGCCGGGCACGGTGCTGCCGAGGTCCTGGTCCACCGCGACGACCGGCAGGCCCCGGCGCGCGAGCCACTCGACTCCGGCCGACTGCGGCTCGCAGGTGTAGACGAGCGCGCCGTCGATCGCGACGTCACGGACCGGCACGAACGCCTCGTCCTTGGGAGGAGTGAGCACGGTGAGCGCCAGCCCTCGGTCGGCGAGCTCGTCGGCGACCGACGCGACGAACTCCGCGGAGACCTGGTCCTCGAACGACTCGCTGAGCGAGCCGTTGAGCAGCAGGCCGACGGCGCCGACGCGGCCTCGGGCCAGGGCTCGGGCGGCGGGGTCCGGACCGACGTACCCGAGCTCGTCGGCGGCGGCGAGGATCCGCTCGCGGAGCTCGGCGGAGAGCTGGTCGGGCCGGGAGAACGCGTTGGACAGGGTCATCCTGCTCACGCCGACCTGGTCGGCGATCGACTGCAGCGTGACCTTCGTCAACGCACCCTCCCTCATGCGGCCGGTTCGACCAGCCTACGGTCGGACCGCTCGGCCGGCTCCAGGGCCGCGGCGAGGCGGTGCAGGGACGCGGCTGCGTGCACACGCAGCGTGATCAGTCGGCCGTCGGGCCGGGGCGCCACCACGGGCGCGTCGGGGCGGGCGCTGGTCATCTCGCGCCGGGCGGTGCCGAGCGCCAGGTGGCCGGCGGTGTAGTGCTCGAGCATGGTCAGCTCCTTTCGTTCTGTACCGGTAAAGTGAACCTCGCCGTTCTTTACCGGTCAAGTGGATGTCCCCGAACGTGCGGAGCATCACGTCAGGCCCGGGAAAGGACCAACGGCCCTGCCGACCACCGGCCCGGCCCCGCACCCTGTCTCTGGACACGACCGGCTCCACGGAAGGCGGGATCGATGACGAGCGTGCCGGAGGCGCAACAGGTTGCCCGGACGGCCCGGCTGGAGCGCGGGGAACGCACCCGCTGGATGTCGGAGGTGGACTTCAACCGCGCGCCGTTCACGATCGCCTGGGAGGTCACGCGGGCGTGCGCGTTCTCCTGCGTGCACTGCCGAGCCGACGCCCAGCACCGTCGTGACCCCCGCGAGCTCTCGACCGAGGAGGGCTACGCGCTGATCGACCGGTTCACCGAGTTCGGCTCCCCGATCCTGGTCTTCACCGGCGGCGACCCGATGATGCGCAAGGACCTCTTCGAC
>DATAKN010000154.1:0-2034 GCA_036261595.1 Marmoricola sp. | reverse complement strand
CCTGTCCCGCATCACGTTGCCGGGCGCGCTGTACCTGGGTCTCATCGCACTGATCCCGCTCGCCGCGCTCGTGCTGGTCAACGCCAACCAGAACTTCCCGTTCGGTGGCACCTCCCTGCTGATCATGGTCGGTGTCGCACTTGACACCGTGAAGCAGATCGAGAGCCAGTTGCAGCAACGCAACTACGAAGGCTTCCTCCGATGAGAATGATCCTGATGGGTCCCCCGGGCGCCGGCAAGGGCACCCAGGCCACGTTCGTGGCCGGCAAGTTCGGGATCCCCGCGATCTCCACCGGCGACATCTTCCGCGCGAACGTCTCGCAGGGCACCGAGCTCGGGGTCGAGGCCAAGCGCTACATGGACGCCGGCGAGTACGTCCCCGACGAGGTGACGAACCGGATGGTGCGCAACCGGATCGACGAGCCGGATGCCGAGCCCGGCTTCCTGCTCGACGGCTACCCGCGAACCCTCGCGCAGGTCGAGGAGCTCGACGGCATGATCAAGTTCACCGGCCACGCGCTGGACGCCGTGGTCGTGCTCACCGTCGACCAGGAAGAGCTGGTCCAGCGGCTACTCCAGCGCGCCCAGATCGAGGGCCGCGCCGACGACACCGAAGAGGTCATCCGCCGGCGCCAGGAGCTGTACGCCGAGCAGACCGAGCCGCTCATCGGGGTCTACCGCGATCGCGGCATCCTGGTCGAGGTCGACGGTCAGGGTGAGGTCGGCGAGGTCACCGAGCGCATCTTCGCCGCGCTCGAGTCCGTCCAGCAGAGCTAGACCGTGGGGTTCCGGGATCGCGGGATCGAGCTGAAGACGCCCGAGCAGGTCGAGAAGATGCGGGTCGCCGGCCTGCTGGTGGGCGAGACCCTCGAGCTGCTGCGCGGCTCGGTCCGGGCCGGCGTGTCCACCGGCGAGCTGGACGCGATCGCCGAGGACAACATCCGCAGTGCGGGCGGCACACCGTCGTTCAAGGGGTACGGCCACCCGCCGTTCCCGGCGAGCATCTGCGCCTCGGTCAACGACGAGGTGGTCCACGGCATCCCGGGGGAGCGGGTCCTGGCCGACGGTGACCTGATCTCGATCGACTGCGGCGCCATCGTGGACGGCTGGCACGGCGACGCGGCGATCACCGTGGCGGTCGGCGAGGTCAACGCCGACCTGCAGAAGCTGATGGACGTCACCGAGGGGGCGATGTGGGCCGGATTCGCGGCCGCGCGTCTCGGTGGCCGGGTCACCGACATCTCCCACGCCGTCGAGAGCCACGTCCGGGCCCACGGGAGCTACGGGATCCTCGAGGACTACACCGGGCACGGCATCGGGACCGCCATGCACCAGCCGCCCAACGTGCCCAACTACGGCCGTCCGGGCCGCGGGCCGAAGCTCGAGCGGGGCCTCGTGCTCGCGGTCGAGCCGATGGTGACGCTCGGCAGCAAGCACACCCTCGTGGCCGAGGACGACTGGACGATCGTGACCGCCGACGGCAGCTGGGCCGCCCACTTCGAGCACACGTTCACCCTCACCCCGGACGGCGCCTGGATCCTCACCGCGATCGACGGTGGCGAGGCGAAGCTGGGCGAGCTGGGCGTGCCCTTCGGCGGTCGCCGAGGCTGACCGTGGTCGTCGGCGCGCGAGAGGCCGGGCCCGCCGGCGGAGCGTGCGCCCCTGGAGGGGCTGCTGGGACGTTTGGGGCGACAGGGGCCATGACGGCCGTCGATTCGCGTTCGGGCCGCCGTTTCCCGTAGACTTGTGCGTCGGCCCAACGTGGGCTGTTCTCGTGGTGCCTCGCGGCTGCCCGGAATCCCTTGCTCGTCGTCCTTCGGCGCGTGCACGGGCCCGGGGAATGAGGTGCCCAGGACGGCTCGACGAGGTCCACTCGCCCGGCACGGCCGGGCGGGGCGGTTCCCGGGCCAACGGTAGACAACCAGGCAACAGATTGTGGAGGACATGCCGAAGAAAGAAGGCGTGATCGAGATGGAGGGCTCCGTCGTGGAGGCCCTGCCCAACGCCATGTTCCGGGTCGAGCTGACCAACGGA
>DATAKN010000112.1:0-20231 GCA_036261595.1 Marmoricola sp. | reverse complement strand
TCGCGAAGAACATCAGCTCGCTGGAGAGCCAGATGATCGTGCCTACGCTGACCATGCTGGGACGGTCGTGATGCCCGTGCAGACGGGATGCCGGAATCGCAGTTGCTGTCGCCACGCGGCCATTATGTCGATAGTCCGGGGCCCCGCCACCTCGACCCCCGGTTTTGGTCACGCTGTTTCGATCATCACACCCGGAGCCAAGCGTGCGGGGCCTTACGCCCGGGCGCCAGAGGCGTAAGTCCCGACCCTGGAGGCGCCCATCGGGGTGGCCCCAGGCCCTCTTACGCTGTCGGTGTGCTGAACCCGACCGGTGCTCTTCTGGACACGTCCGCTTTGCCCGAGTTCGGCCCGTCGAAACTCATCACCGAGTGGGGCCTGGACCCGTATCTGTTCGTCGGCACGGTGTGGGTCGCCGGGCTCTACCTGTTCGGGGTCTGGGCGCTGCACGCCCGCGGAGACCGGTGGCCCCTGGGTCGCACGCTCGCGTTCGTGGTCGGTGGCGTGGGTTCGTTCTACGTCGCCACGCAGTCGGGCCTGGCGGCGTACGACACGACGCTGCTGAGCGCGCACATGGTCCAGCACATGATCCTGTCGATGGTCGTGCCACTGTTCCTGGCGCTCGGCGCGCCGGTCACGCTGGCGCTGCGCACGCTGCCCCGGCGGCCGCGCGCGTGGCTGCTCGCCGTGCTGCACTCACCGGTGGCCAAGGTGCTCACCTTCGCGCCCCTCACGCTGGCCCTGTACGTCGCCAGCCCGTGGGCGCTGTACTTCACCCACTGGTACGACGTGACCCTGCACTCGGCGTACCAGCACGAGATGATGCACGTGCACCTGGTGCTCGTCGGCTCCCTGTTCTTCTGGCCGCTGCTCGGCATCGACCCGTTGCCGGGCCGCCTGAGCCATCCGTTCCGGTTGCTGGTGATCTTCCTGTCGCTGCCGTTCCACGCGTTCCTCGGGGTCACGATCATGGACCAGTCCCGCCTGATCGGCGGGAATTGGTACCCGGACCTGCACCGGACGATGGCCTGGCTGCCGGATCCGGCGAGCGACCAGAAGGTCGCCGGCGGGCTGTTGTGGGCCTCGGGAGACCTGATCGGCCTGCTGCTCTTCGTGGTGCTCTTCGTCCAGTGGGTGCGCGCCTCCATGCAGGAGGCGCGGCGCGAGGACCGCCGGCTGGACCGGCTCGAGCGACAGGCTGCCGTGCAGACCCCCGAAACCACCCCACGAGCCCCCGAGGCGCACTAGTAGCATCGCTGTCGTGACGACGAACTCCCCGAAGCTCCGCGTGCTGGTCTACAGCGACGACTCCGACGTGCGCCAGCAGGTGATCCTGGGGCTCGGCAAGCGGATCCACCCGGACCTCCCCGAGCTCGAGTACGTCGAGGTGGCGACCGAGCCCGTGGTCTGGCAGCAGCTCGACGCCGGTGGGATCGACCTGGCGATCCTCGACGGCGAGGCCACGCCCGCCGGCGGGATGGGCATCGCGCGGCAGATGAAGGACGAGGTCTACCAGGCCCCGCCTGCGCTGGTCCTGGTCGGACGCCCCCAGGACAACTGGCTGGCCACCTGGTCGCGCGCCGACGGTGCGGTGTCGCACCCGTTGGACCCGATCGAGCTCGGCGAGGCCGTCCTGCGGCTGCTGCGCTCCCGGGTCCCCGCCCAGGCGTGAGCGACCTGTCGGGCCGGCACAGCTGGCCCGAGGTGCTGTCCGGCCTGGTCCAAGGCCGCGACCTGAGCGCCGAGGAGACCGCCTGGGCGATGGGCGAGATCCTCGCCGGTGCGGCGACCCCGGTGCAGATCGCCGGCTTCGCGGTGGCGCTGCGCGCCAAGGGTGAGACCGTCGAGGAGATGCAGGGCCTGGTCGACGCGATGTACGACCACGCGACCCCACTGTCCGTCGAGGGGCGCACCCTCGACATCGTCGGCACGGGCGGCGACCGCTCGTTCTCGGTCAACATCTCGACGATGGCAGCGATCGTCGCCGCCGGGGCCGGCGTCACCGTGGTCAAGCACGGCAACCGCTCGGCCTCCAGCAAGGCCGGCAGCGCCGACGTGCTGGAGCAGCTCGGCATCCGCCTCGACCTGCCGGCCGCGGACGTCGGTCGCGTCGCGCGGGAGGCCGGCATCACGTTCTGCTTCGCGGCTGCCTTCCACCCGGCCCTGCGCCACGCCGCGGTCGCTCGCAGCGAGCTCGGCATCGGCACGACCTTCAACTTCCTCGGTCCGATCGCCAACCCGGCGAAGCCGGCCGCGCAGGCGATCGGGTGCGCCGACGCCCGGATGGCCCCGGTCATGGCCGGGGTCTTCGCCCGGCGGGGTGTGGATGCCTGGGTCTTCCGTGGCGACGACGGTCTCGACGAGCTGACCACGACCACCACGTCGCGGCTCTGGCTGGTGCACGAGGGTGAGGTGGTCGAGGAGACCGTCGATCCGAGCCGGCTCGGCATCCCGGCGGGCACGGCCGAGGGTCTGCGTGGTCAGGACGCGTCGTACAACGCCGGAGTGGTGCGCCGGTTGCTGGCCGGTGAGCGAGGACCTGTGCGCGACGCGGTGGTCCTCAACGCCGGGGCAGCACTGGCCGTGCACGCCGCCGAGGCCGGATCGGTCGACGACCGGCTGCGGGACGGCATCCTGCGGGCCGAGCAGGCCCTCGACTCCGGTGAGGCACAGGCCGTGCTGGAGCGCTGGGTGGCCGCGGCGTCGGCCTGAGCGTCGGGAGCGGTCAGAGGCTCAACTCGTACGATCCGTCGACGCGGGGCTCGAAACCGAGGCGGGCGTAATAGGGCGCGACCATGCGTTCTGGGGTGACCACCTTACGGAAGCCACGGCCACGCAGCGCGTTGCTTCGACGCCAGACGAACTCCCCCGGGGAGAAGTCCCGGAACCGTTGGGTCACGTAGTCGAGCACGACCTGGGCCACGCCGTCGCCGGTGTCGTGGACGAGGACAACCCCGACCGTCTCGTCGCCGCGCTGCACGAGGTAGGCCACGCTGCCCTCGGCGGCGCCGTCCCAGAGGAAGTCGGGCTGGTACTTCAGGATGTCGCTCTCGTGCACTCGCAGGACGTGACGGAGGTATTCGTCCTGGGGGCCGACCTCGAGCACTTCGTATGTCGCCTCGTCGTGACGCGTGGTCAGGAGCGAGTGGATGTGCCACAGGTTGATGGCGCAGAGGGCGACATTCATCGCGACCATCGGCCAGATTTCGAGGGCGGCGTTGAATCCGGCGAGGATCGCGGAGGCGAGTAGGTTGAGTATCCGGAATCGCAGGACTCGGGCCTGCATGACGGAGTAGATCAGCAGGGCAGACCCGATCCAGCCGAGAGCGTCGAGCGGGCTCACGGATGGGCGCTGCCCTGGCTCGAATGGGGCGGTAAAACCGTGTCCGTCAAGAGAACGACATACTTCGACGTCCCAACGGTTCGCCAGTGCTCGAAATGGGTGAGCGCATAGGCAATCGCGGACTTCGGGTCCACGAGCGCCCAGTGCACATCGAGACGGCGCACTTGCTCGTCCCATCCGGGATCCAGCGCCATCAGCTTGCGGTTGTTTGCGAGTTCGCGGTCCGTGTACATGTCGGCGTATCCTGTGATCAAGGGGGCGACGTTCTGGTAGCGCCAGATCAAGTAGCCCGCGGGTGCCATGTCTGCGATCAGCGGTGTGCCATTGGGCAACGCTTGCAGCTGCGGCCGCACCCACGAGGGCTCATGGACTTCACCAGCTCGGTGAGCGGTGAACCCTAGAACGACCAGTCCTAAGGAGATGATGACCGTCAGGGTCGCCTTCTCGCCGCGTCGCATTGGCATCCGTGGAGAGGTGAGCAGAGCCAGTTGACCGGCGAGCAGCGGGGCCAACGTGACGGCAGCGATCGGCACGGTCCGTTGCGTGTATAGGGCCCACCCCATCGTGAGCAGCAAGAATCCGATTTCGATAACCGTGGACCGCCGCGACCGAAGACTCAGCCCGACGGAGGCGACGAGCATGACCGCAAGCGCTGCATTAGGGGGTTGAGTGTAGTCAGCTGGCTTCCACTCAGTGAACAGATCACTGCGACTGCCCACAAGCAGCACGGCGCTGTACAGGCCAGGGCCCACGGGCGTGATTGCTCCTGCGAAGGCCATCCCTACTGGAATGCCGAGGAAGGACCACCGTGCCTTGCGGGTCTTCGAGCGGTCGATCCACATCGCTGCGGCCCCGACAAAGGAGGTGACGACCCCGAGGATCCACATGCCGTGCAGCATCGCCCACAGCCACGCAAGTGGGATCAGCCACCAGCGTGGCCGCCCGTCCCGATCGGTGCGCAGCCACGCATCCACCACTATGGCGATCAGGATGTAACTCAGCACCTGCGGACGGGGAGATAGCCCGTAGCGACATGCGAGCAGCGTTGTTGCGACGACTGCGGTTGCCACGATGGGTGAGGCGTGGCGTCGACAGATGACGAGCAGCGTGGCCGCGAGCCCGAGGAACCACAAGCCCGACAGCCACGCCACTCCACCCAGCCCGAACCACTCTTCGAAGCGGTACATCCAGATCTGGGTCAGCCATTGCGTAGGCAGCCAGTCGCGTGAGGCGAACCGGTTGAAGTGCCCTGGGTGTCGTAATGACCAGCCGTGACTGAACTCCTGGCCGATCCGGAGATGGAAAAACGTGTCGAAGTTGGTAACCGATGAACTGGCGATCTCTACTACGAGCAGCACCGTCAGAATGACGACCAGGTACGGACCCAATCGAAGGATCGGCGATCTATCTGTAGCGACGTCGCGCGCAGGAAAGCCGTCGGAATCCGTGTCCACGGTCACGTCAACGATGGAGGAGGTCGCGTCGCGGTGGCGCTGTAGCACCGGTCAGTCCAGGCCGAGGGAGAAGGCTGACTCCAGATCGTGCCGGGAGTACGTCCGGAAGGCGATGTGGGTCTCGGTCTCGAGGATGCCCGGCACCTTGTTGAGCTTGTCTGCGATAACTGCAGCAACCTCGTCGTGGTCGCGTACGCGCACCATCGCGATCAGGTCGATCTGGCCTGTGACCGAGTAGACCTCGCTGACACCATCGAGCGCCGCGATCGCTTCTGCGATCTCGGGAATGCGCGCGACGTCGGCCTTGACGAACACGATGGCGGTGATCATGTGGAGCAACTTATCGCGCACAGTCAGTGTGCTTCCTGGATTCTTCGACAATGCATTCGAGCTCAAGGTTGGTGCACCGTCGGCAACGAGCGCCGCTCGTCGAACGGCACGAGGCTGAGGAGCGACTGCTCGACGGCGTCGTGGGCGGCGAGGTGGCGGGTGGCGCCACGGATCGGGCAGGTCCACTCGCCCTCGACGTGGACCAGGCGGATGCCGGGGCTCTCGAGCCAGCGAAGGATCTTCTCGGTCTCCTCGGCACTGGCGGCCGGCGTCGGCCCGAGGCCGGGGGAGACCGCCTCGGAGCTGAGCCGCAACTGTTCGACGTACCGACCCGCGTGCGCGTCCGGCGGGATCACACCGGCGCCCGCCAGCCGACCGTGGCGTACGACGTGCACGGCCCACCGGCCGTCGTCCTCCCGCCGCGCCGCGACCAGCTCGGGGCAGCCGGTGAGCGCACTCAGCCGCTGGGTGCGCGACGCGGCGCGAACGAAGGCCGCGAGCCGGTCGCGATGCACCCCGGCGTCCTCGAACCGCTGCTCGGCGGCCAGTGCGGTCATCCGTCGGGTGATCGTCTCGACCACCTCGTCGGCGCGACGCAGGAGGTTGTCGCGCAGGTCGGCGACCATGAGCGCGTAGTCGTCGACCCCGACGCTCCCGTCGCACGGCGCGAGGCAGCGCTCCATCTCGGCCAGCACGCAGGCGCTCCTGGAGGGCGCGACCGGCAGCCGACCGCTGCACTGGCGCACCGGGAAGGTCTCGTGCAGTGCGGCCAGTGACTTCTCGGCCCGCTTGCGCGAGGAGAACGGACCCAGGTAGTCGGCGCCGTCGTCGAGCACCCGGCGGACGAGCGAGAGCCGCGGCCAGGGCTCCTTGGTCAGCTTGAGCCAGTGCACCTTCTCCGGGAAACGGCTGCGCCGGTTGTAGCGCGGCTTGTGCTGGGCGATCAGCCTCAGCTCGCGGACCTCGGCCTCCAGCGGCGTCGCGCACTCGATGCCCTGCACCCGGGTCGCGAGCCCCACCATCTCGCCCATGCGCGACCGCGTCTCCGAGGCGGTGAAGTACGACCGGACCCGTGACCGCAGGTCGCGCGACGTGCCGACGTAGAGCACCCGGTCGCTCTCGTCGCGGAAGAGGTAGACACCCGGCGCGTGGGGGAGGTGCTCGGCGAGGTGACGCTTGCGCCGCTGCCCCGCAGTCACCCGGGACGTGAACGTCTGGAGCTCCTCCAGCGTGTGCACGCCCAAGCCGCCGAGCCGCTCGAACAGCCCGTGGAGCACGTCGACCGTCGCCCGGGCATCGGACAGCGCGCGGTGGTTGGGCGTGGTGGAAGCGCCGAAGGCCACGGCCAGCGAGCTCAGCTTGCAGTTGGGAGCGTCGTCCCTGGTCACGACGCGACGGGCGAGTCGCGCGGTGTCGACGACTTCGAACGAAGGCCAGGGGTGCCCGAGCTCGCGCGCGAAGTGCTGCAGGAATCCGACGTCGAACGGCGCGTTGTGCGCCACGAGCACGCAGCCGCGGGCGAACTCGAGGAACGAGGGGAGCGCCACCTCGATCGGTGGAGCGGAGGCCACCATGGAGTTGGTGATGCCGGTCAGCACCGCGATGAACGGCGGGATCTGCGCATGCGGGTTGACCAGGGTCTGGAATTCCCCGAGCACCTCGCCGCCGCGCACCTTGACCGCACCGATCTCGGTGATCATCGACCCCTGCGCGACCGCGGCGCCGGTGGTCTCCAGGTCGACGACGCAGAACGTCAGGTCGCGCAGCGGGCGGCCCAGCTCGTCGAAGCTCATCTGGCGCTCCCACCGCGCCGTCGCCTTGGGGCGCGCGGTCGGCGGTGTCAGCACCGGGTCGAGCATCGGGGCGGAGCTCATGCCCCTGACGGTATGAACCTCCGCCGACAGAATCGGGCTCGACGCGCGCAATAGGCTCTGGTTGTCGCCGCCGGATGCGGTGACCCGAGCCGAGGAGAGACCGTGACCGTTGCGCTTCCGGGTGTCCACGAGCGTTGGCGGTGCGGCGGCTGCGGCAACCTGACCCGGTTCGACGTGTCCCGGAGCCGGCGTACGACGGAGTTCTGGCACTTCGACCTCGCCGGCGACCACGTCGTGGAGGAGACCCAGGTCCTCGACGAGGTGGTGGACTCGGTGACGTGTCGCTGGTGCGGCCGTGCCGACGCGATCGAGATCATCGAGCGGGCCGGCGCCGAGGTCGAGGGCTCACCAGGCTCATGAGCACGGCACCCATCGCGCTCCCCGAGCGGGTCCGCGCGCGGGTGATCGCCTACGCCGCGGACGCATTGGGCGTCCTGCCTCCGGACCACGTGCCCGGCCCGCTGAAGCGGGCGGCCGTGTTCACCCCTCAGCGTCGCGCCCGGATCGCCGGTCAGCAGATCCTCGACCACCTGTACGCCGACGACGCCTTCCGCGAACGGATCGGCGTCCAGGCCAAGGTCCGACAGGCGGCTGTGGCGGATGAGCTCGCCGACGGTACGGCAACCGCGGACACGGCGGCGCTGGCCTTCCTGGTGCGACCAGATGGCTGGGAGTCCTTGCTGGTGAGCGCGGCGGGGGCCGAGTCGGCGGTGGCTGATGACGCTCGGGCCGGCGCGGAGACCGAAGTGCTGCGCCGCAGGCTGGAGGCTGCGCTCGACGAGCAGGCGGCGATCAAGCGCGCCGCCAAGGAGGACCTGGCCGCCGCGAAGACCGAGATCGCCGACCTGCGACGCAAGCTCGGCGACTCGCGCAGCCGGGTCCGCGCCGCCCAGGCGGACCTCGAGCGGACATCTGCCGAATCGGCCGAGCGGCTCGGTCGTCTGGAGGCCGACCTGGCTTCTGCGGAGGCGGAGGCCCGTCGGCTCAGGGGTCAAGTCACCGCGGTCACGGCCGAGCTGACGCGTGCCCAGCGTGCCGCGCGGGCCGGTCGGGAGGAAGGCACGCTGCGGGCCCGGTTGTTGCTGGACACGTTGCTCCAGTCGGCGCAGGGCCTGCGCCAGGAGCTCGCCCTCCCGGTGGTGAGTGGATCACCGGCCGACCGCGTCGAGGCGCACCTGGCCGAGACGGGGGCGCGGGAGTCGTCCGGCACCGCCTCCCTGTCGCTCGACGACCCCGCCCTGGTGCGCGAGCTGCTCACCCTGCCGCAGCTCCACTTGATCGTCGACGGCTACAACGTGACCCGTGCGGAGTGGGACGACGCCAGCCTGGAGGCGCAGCGGACCCGTCTGCTGGCCGGTCTGCGTCCGCTCGCGGCCCGGACGGGCGTCGAGATCACCGTCGTCTTCGACGGCGCCAAGGCCGAGACGCGCCCCGTCGTCCAGCAGCCCCGTGGTGTGCGCGTGCTGTTCAGCCCGCGCGACGTCCTGGCCGACGACGTGATCCGCGAGCTCGTCGCGGTCGAGCCGGCCGGCCGGCCGATCGCCGTGGTCACCAGCGACCAGGAGATCGTGCGGGACGTCGTACGCAAGGCCGGTGTGCGTGTGGTCGGGGCCCGGGCGATGGTGCGACTGATCAGCTGAGGGCGTTCTTGTCGGTGGGGGGTGTCAGAGTCGTTTCGAGCCCACCACCGAGGGCCGAAGGAGAGTGAACCGATGAGCGTGCGCATCGACTGCGACACCTGCCTGGTGCGTGGGCTGGCCTGCCACGACTGTGTGGTGACCGTATTGCTCGGGCCGCCCCCGGAGCTGAGCTTCGACGCCGAGGAGCAGCAGGCGCTCGAGGTGCTCGCGGGCTCTGGACTCGTGCCGCCGCTGCGGATGGTGACGCCGGTGACCGGGCCGGACGTCGAGTCCGCCTGACGGGCCCGGTGCGGTTGTGACTGGTGAGGCAGATGGGGTCGTCAGTGGTCAACGACACAGGAATTCTTAGCGAGTCCGGGTTTGCGCGCCGTTACCAGTCGTTTATCTTGTGCTTGGCCCTCGCACCAGCTGCCGACCTGGGTGGCTCGAGGACCGCGCCGAGTCTGGGATCGTGATCCGGGGGGAGCACGAGACCGGAGCCGGGGAACCACGTTCCTTGGGGTGAATCCGGCGCGTTGAGGTTACTGACCTGACCAAGGCGTGCTGGTAGGGCGATCTTTGCGCCCGAATCCGTCAGCTCACCTGGTAGGCGTCAGACAAAGAGGAGACCGTCCGCTCGTGCTGAACGGCCGGAAGCGCATTGGCGCTGTCGCTGCGACCCTGATCGCACTCATCACTGCCCTCGTGGGCGTCGGCCTCAGCGTGGCTGTGCCCGCTGCCACGGCGAAGCCCGACCTGGAGACCGCGAAGAAGCAGTACGCGCAGTACGAGCACCTCGCGGAGCAGGCCTCGGAGCGCTACAACGACGCCCAGGTCAAGCTCCAGGCCACCCAGACCAAGCTGAGCGCGCTGAACGATGACCTGAACCGCCAGGAGCAGGTCGTGGACGCGATGCGGAAGCAGGTCGCCACCATGGTGGTCGACCAGTACCAGGGCGATGCGCTGTCCACCACGTCGCAGGTGGTGCTCTCCAGCAACCCGGACGCGTTTCTCGACAACCTCAACGCGGTGTCGGCGTACAACAACCAGCGCGGTCAGGTGATGAAGCAGTTCAGCGACGAGCTGAACCGGCTCCAGCTGCAGAAGTCCGCGGTGCAGGCCGAGGCCAAGCGGCTCAGCGCGCTGCAGGACACCATGGCGGCGCAGAAGAAGGACACCGACGAGAAGGCCGCGAAGGCCAAGGCGATCCTCGACGACCTCGAGGCCAAGGCTCGCGCCCAGCTCCTGTCCGGCGGCACCACCGCCGTTCCGGCCGTCGCGGCGTCCGGTCGCGCCGCCGCCGCCGTCGCGTTCGCGATGGCGCAGGTCGGGAAGGCCTACGTGTACGGCGCCGCGGGCCCGAACGCCTACGACTGCTCCGGGCTCACCATGCGTGCCTGGGGAGCCGCCGGTGTCGGCCTCCCGCACTCGGCGGCCGCGCAGCAGGGCTCCGGCACGCGGGTCTCGGAGAGCCAGCTGCAGCCGGGTGACCTGGTCTTCTACTACAGCCCGGTCAGCCACGTCGGCATGTACATCGGCCACGGCCTGATCGTGAGCGCGCTGAACCCGGGGGAGGGCATCAAGGTCACCCCGCTGCACATGATGCCGTACGTCGGCGCCGTTCGCCCGGGCTGAGTCTGCTCGCAACTCGCCAGCGTCTCGCCGGCTTCCGGCCACCACCCCGCGGCTAGGATCCAACTCCGTGGGAACGCGCGTCGGTCGAAGGGGGCACGCCTGGCTGGGACGCTTGACCGCCCTGCTCCTGCTGGCCGCCGTCGCGCTCTCCGGATGCGGGGGTGACGAGACCCTCGCGCCTCCCAAGCCGGCCGGCGACTCGAGCAGCGGCAGGGCCCTCTCCGCCCAGCGGACCCTTTCCGCCCTCGCCGCAGCGCTGGATCACGCCGATGCCGGCGCAGCCACCGCTCTTGCGACCAGCCGGGCGCGCGCAGCGGTCGCGGCCATGGCCGCCAACGTGAAGGTGCTCGGTCTCGACGACCTGTCGCTGCGGTTCGTCGACGACCAGAGCGTGCTGAGCGCGAGCGACCGCGACCAGTACGGTTCGGGCGCCTGGGCCGGGACGGCCGAGCTCGCCTACCGGGTGTCCGGATGGGACACGAACCCGACGCGTCTGGAGACCAGGTTCGTCTTCATCCACTCGGGAGGCCGTGACCTGATCGACGGCGTCGGCGGGGGAGACGACCGTACGCCGCTCTGGGTGGCCGGACCCGTCACCTCCCGTCAGGCAGGCCGCGCCCTCGTCGTGGCCGGTGCTGGACAGGATCCGGGTCGCTACCTCGATCTCGCCCAGCAGGCCCTCGTCGATGTCGGCAAGGTGCTCCCGGCCTGGCACGGGCGACTCGTTATCGAGGTGCCGTCGAGCGAGGACGAGCTCGACCATGCCCTCGACGCGCCACAGGAGCAGTACGCCAACATCGCGGCGGTGACGACCACCGTGGACGGCTCACTCGTGCCCGGTTCACCCGTCCACGTCTTCCTCAACCCGCGGGTCTTCGATCGCCTGGGTCCGCGCGGTGCCCAGGTCGTGGTCAGCCACGAGAGCACCCACGTCGCGACGAACGCGACCTTCGCCACCCTGCCGACCTGGCTGCTCGAAGGGTTCGCCGACTACGTCGCTTTGGCCCACGCCGGCATCCCGGTGGAGACCGCGGCCTCGCAGATCCTCGCCCGGATCCGGCGTGACGGCCCACCCGACCACCTGCCGACCGCGGACGAGCTCGACCCGACGGCGACTGGCCTGGGGGCGACGTACGAGGAGGCCTGGCTGGCCGCCCGGTTCCTCGCCCGCGAGTACGGCGAGCCGCGGCTGGTCGCCTTCTACCAGAAGGTCAGCGACGGCGAGAAGGTCGAGGACGCCTTCCGCACCGTGCTCGGGACCACCGAGCCGGCGTTCGTGCGACAGTGGCGAACCGATCTGCGGGACCTCGCCGACGGCGTGGCAGGCTGATGCCATGACAGCCAAGCCGGGGCCGAGCCTGGCGCTCGGTCTGGCGGTCACCGTCGTCGCGGGGGCGGCGTTCGTTGTGCTCGCAGCAGTCCTCGTGCCCTGGCAGTGGGTGCCCGGCGGCCACCTGCCTGCTGTCGCCCCGGGTGAGGTGTTCACTCCGGCCCAGCTGGCGCGCGGTGACCACGTCTCAGGCATGTTGCGGCACGCCGCCTGGGGCAACATCGCGATCAGTGTCCTGGTGGCCGGCCTCCTCGGCCTCACCCGCTTCGGCAGTGCGCTGGTCGGCAGGATCCCCGGCCCTTGGTGGGTGAAGACCGTGGTGGCGTGCTTTGTGGTGAGTCTCGCAGGCGCCGTCACGTCGCTCCCGCTCTCCTGGCGTGCCCAGCGGGTGGAGCTCGCCGAGGGCCTCAGCCACCAGGCGTGGAGTAGCTGGCTCAGCGACCACGCGATCGGCCTGGGCGTCACGTGGGCGTTCACCTCGGTGGCGCTGGTCGTGGTGGTCGGACTGGCCCGTCTGGCCCCACGCACCTGGCCGCTGTGGGCGGGTGCGGCGGCCGTGCTGCTCGCCATGGCCGGATCGTTCGTCTACCCGGTGCTCGTCGAGCCGCTGTTCAACCACTTCACCCCGATGAAAGCGGGCTCGCTGCGTACCGATGTGTTCGCGCTGGCCGCTCGCGAGCACGTCCACATCGACGACGTCCTCGTGGCAGACGCGTCGCGCCGTACGACGACGTTGAACGCCTACGTCTCCGGATTCGGCAGCACTCGTCGGGTGGTCGTCTACGACACCCTGCTGACCGGCCTCCCGCAGAAGGAGACGGAGATGATCGTCGCGCACGAGCTCGGTCATGCGAAGCACGACGACGTGCTGGTGGGCACCGTGCTCGGCGCCCTGGGCTCAGCGGCAGGAGTGGGCCTGCTCGCGCTGGTCTTCACCCGCAGGCGGCTGCTCGACCACGCTCACGTGGAGGGTCTGGGCGACCCTCGCGCGGTGCCGTTGGTCCTGGCCTTGGCGCTCGTCGGCTCGCTGCTGGCGAGCCCGGTGCAGAACAGCATCAGCCGGGCGATCGAGGCGCGCGCGGATCGCGCTGCCCTGACAGCGACTCAGGACCCAGAGACGTTCATCGCGATGCAGAAGCAGCTCGCGCTCCGGTCGCTGTCCGACCCGACGCCGCCGGCGTGGAGCCAGTTCTGGTTCGGCTCGCACCCGACGACGCTGCAGCGGATCGGGTTGGCCGGGGCTTACGAGCCAGGATATCGGTAGTCGAACGTCGAATTTGTTGCTCACGGAGCGGAGCAGGACGCGTTGGAGATGTGACCGGCGATCGTCTGACAACTGTTGTCGAAGAGGCCGAAGACCGCCCCGCCGAGTACGACGATGAGGGCGACGATGAGGGCGGCTATGCCTGCGATAAGCAGTCCGTACTCAACGGCAGAGGCTCCGTCGTCCTCACGTAGTGCCATCAGGGCCCCCAACTCTTTCTGATGCGAGCCAACACCGCGGCCGGGAATGCCGACCGCGGTGCGCTGGTCGGTCAGCAGGAAGCCGTGACGCCGGTTGCTCCGGAAGTGATCTGGTCGCAGGTGTTGCTGAAGACGTTGCTGATCATTCCGCCGAAGAGGAAGACGACCGCGACGATCAGTGCGGCGATGCCGGCGACCAGCAGGCCGTACTCGACGGCAGAGGCGCCGTCCTGGTCACGCTTGGCGAGAATGGTGCGGAAGAATTCAAGCATTGGGGTTCCTTCCCCTAGGGAACTCACGGGTGGATGGTCGTCCTGCTGGACCGACTACACCAAGCGTCCCATTTGTGCCGAATAGGGACATCGGCTAAGCGGTTTCATCTAAGTAGTCCATTGGGACTAGTAGGTGCAGTTCAGTGGGGCGGTGCCGAGGCGTCGATGAGGCCCATCCGCATTGCTGAGACCAAAGCCTGCGCGCGGTTGGCGGCGCCGAGCTTCTCGTACACCTTGGCGATGTGGGTCTTTGCGGTCGACTCGCTGATGTAGAGCTTGCCGGCGATCGCGGCCACACCGAGCCCGTCCGCGAGCAGGTCGAGCACCTGTCGCTCCCGGTCGGACAGGCGTGGGTTGCTCGAGGACATCCGTCGCATCATCGCCTCGGGCAGCCCCGCGCAGGTGAAGCTCAGCGGCGACACGGCGGCGTGCCGGGCGGCAGCGACGACCTCGGTGCTGGGTGCGTCCTTCCCCACGAACGCGGACGCGCCGGCGTCCATGGCGGCGAAGATCTGCTCGTCACCGGCGTACATGGTGAGCACGACGAGGCCGACGTCCTTGCGCTCCTTGCGCACGGTCCGCACCAGGTCGAGGCCTGAGCCGTCGGGCAGCTGCAGGTCGATGACCACGACGTTCGGGACGGTCGACTGCGTGACCGCGATTCCGTCGGCGACGGTCCCTGCCTGGCCGACGACGGTGAAGTCGGCGTCGCGCGTGAACGCGCCGGCCAAGCCGTTGCGGATCAGCTCGTGGTCGTCGACGAGTACGACGGAGGTGGTCATCATGCCCCCTTTTCCTGTCCCGCAGGTTAGTCGCTGGTCGTTCTTGTCGCGGGCTTTTGACGCAGTACGTCGCTCGCTCAGTCGATTCGCACGGTCACGCGCGTGCCGCGACCATCCAGCGCGGGAGACTGCAGGAGCAGATCGGCGCCGATCCGGTCCGCCCGCTCGCGCATGATCTTCAACCCGTGGGAGTCCTCACGCCCGGCGCCAAGGCCGTCGCCGTCGTCGAGGACACTGATCTCGGCCTGCGGTGGGTGCACGCGGCAGTGCACCCAGAGGTTCTCGCCGCCGGAGTGCCGGCGGGCGTTGTTGATCGCCTCCTGGGCGATCCGGAGCAGCTCGGCCTCGACTCGCGGACGGAGCCGGACCGTGGACTCGTCGAGGGTCACGTGCACGGTCAGGTCGGAGTGCGAGCCGATGTGCCGGGCGAAGGACGCCAGGCTCTGGCCGACCCCTTGGGTGGCACCGACCTCGTTGCGCAGGTCGAACACCGAGTTCCGCAGTTCCGCCACTACGCGCGAAACCTCCTTGCGCAGCCGTGCCACGTCCTCGATCTGCTGGGGATCGGTGGCCGTCACCGCGACGTTGTCGATCAGGTAGCCGAGCGAGGCGACGTCTTGCGCCACACCGTCGTGCACCTCGCGCGCGATACGTTGCCGCTCCTCGCTCGTCGCAGACTCTCGCACACTGGTGAACAGCAGCGCCGCGTGGAGCCGGACCGATTGAGCCTCCAGCCTCGCCATCGCACGGTCGACCGCCCGCTTGTCCGGTTCCGTGACGCACTCGACCAAGACAACGGCCACGCGCTCGCTCTCCGTTGCGAGTGGAAGGGTGATCCGCGACGTGCCCAGGATCGGCCGACGTGACTGCCAGCAGCGGTAGAGGAGTTCCTCCGCCCCCTCGATCGGGAAGGGGATCGCGCCCTTCGAGTACCGCAGCGGCGTGAACGTACCCGAGGCGCTGCGCACCGCCACCACGGCCTGTCGCACGACGATCTCCTCGGACACCGAGGCCAGCACCTGGTCGGCCAGGTCGACCGGGTCCAGGCCGGAGGTGAGCCGGCCTGACAGGGCATGCAGCTGCTTGATCAGGTCGAGCGCGCTCCGATAGGTGCTGTCGCTTCCCGAACGAGTGATGTTGTGGCGCGTGAACGTGCCGAGCATCCCAAGGCCCAATCCCGTCGTCAGCCAGGTGACCGATCCGGTGGCGAGGTCTGCGTCGTAGTGGCCAATCAACACCCAGGCCACGACACCGATGAAGATGGCCTCCGAGGCGAGGACGCCCCAGACCCACCGGAACCCGCCAGCGATGCCGGCGATCAGTGCCGGGGTCGCCAGGTAGGGCAGAGCCGCTTGGTTGGCCGGGAAGCTCGCCACCGCTGCCGCCGCCGTGAGGACGCCTTCGACGATCGCGAGCGGCTGCTCGGGAAGGATCCTGGACAAGGAGACGCACTCCGCGAATGTGGCGATCGCCAGGACGTACCAGATACCGTCCCTTCCTACGTCACCCACGAAGGCAGTCGAAGCGATGACAGCGAGGGTGAAGACACGTGCGGCGAGCGCGACCCGGCGTACCTCGTTCACCGGATCTTGCCGCTGAAGTTGTCCATGATCGAAATACCGGCTGGCCCGAGCACGGCGATGAACAGGGTGGGCAGGATGCAGAAGATCAGCGGCACCAAGATCTTGACCGGGACCTTCTGTGCCATTTCCTCCGCCCACTGCCGCTTCTTGACCCGGATCTCGGAGGACTGCACCCGCAGCACCTGCCCGACCGGGATGCCGAAGGCATCGGCCTGCACCATCGCGCTGACGAAGGAACGCAGGTCCGGCAGGTTGCTGCGTTCGGCCAACGAGCGCAGCGCCTCGGAGCGGCCCCGCCCGATCTGCATCTCCTGCAGCATCCGGGCGAACTCCTCCGCCAGCGGACCCTCCGTGTTGCGGGCGACCTGGGCCACCGCGGCGTCGAAACCGAGGCCAGACTCCACCGAGATCGTGAGCAGGTCGATGGCGTCCGGGAGGGCGCGCTGCATCGTTCCCGAGCGGTCGTAGGCCTTCTGGTAGAGGTACATGTTCGGCGCCATATAGCCAGCGACCGAGGCGGCGACGACGAAGCCCAGGGTCGGCAGGAAACTCAGGCCCATCAGGAGCGCCAGCACCAGCGAGAGGCCCAGAGCGGCGAAGAAGCCCACCACCTTGCCGGCACTGACCCGGTCTGCCGTCCAGCCGGGCGGGTTCCCGGCCAGCTCGAGCTTCTCGTGGATCCTCTCGTTGGCATCCGCTGGCGTCAGCCGGCGACCGATCCCCTGCGCCCGCGCGAGCAGAGGCATCAGGACGCGCTCGCTGAACGGGACGTCCAGCTCCTCCTTCATCTCCTTGGGCGCGGAGGTGAGAGCCTCCAGGACGGCCATCGAGCGGTTGACACCCACCTCGCCACGTGGAGACAGCGCGAGCGCTGCGATAGCAGTGGCGAGCGCGACAAAGATCAGCCCGATGCCGGCCAACATGACGGCACTCGCCATCTCACACCTCCACCTTCGCGACCTTGATCATCCAGAAGATCCCGACCGTCAGCAGCACCGCCATGCCGGCCAACATCATCCAGCCGATCGGCGTCGTGTACATCGGGTGCACGTAGTCCCCCTTGGTCAGGGTCAGGTACGCCAAGAACCCCGGTGGCAGGCCGCCCAGGATCCAGGCGGACAGTCGGCCCTCGGCCGAGAGGGCTCGGACGTGCCGCCGGAGGAACTCCCGCTCACGCAGCGTTGCGGCGACGTTGTTGAGCAGCTCGGCCAGGTTGCCGCCGACCTCGCGCTGGATCCGGATCGCCATGACCACCCATTTGAAGTCGATGCTCTGCATCCGCTCGGCCACGCCCTCGAGAGCGTCCTCCAGCCCGACGCCGAGCCGGCTCTCGACGATTACCCGCTTGAACTCGGACGTGATCGGCTCCTGGCCCTCGCGCACGATCGTGTCGAGGGACTGGGCCAGGGAGAGACCGGCCGAGAGGCTGCCGGACATCAGCTGCAGGGTGTCGGGCAGACCCGAGTCGAACGCCTTCAGGCGGCGCGACCGCTTGAGACCGAGGTAGACCCAGGGGCCAACGATGCCGAAGAGCAGGAAGAGCACGGCTGCGATCGGACTCCCTCCGCTGAGCAGCAGCCCGAACAGGCCGGCTCCGAACGCGATGCCGAGGTGCAGCAGCAGCCATTCCGGCGCCTTGAGTGCCATCCCGGCGCCCTCCAGCCGAGCCGCGATCCGAGCCTCGAACCCGGCGTTGTTGGCCAGCGCCTTCTGCGCCGCCTGCCGGGCCTGATCGGTGATCGAAGCCGCGGGCGCCTGCTTGATCTTCGCCCGGGAGAGCCGGGCGCCCTCTTCGCTGGCGCTGTACAGCTGGAGCTGCTGGTCCAGGGTCGGTCGACCGTCGCCCTTCCCACCGATCGACAGGGCGACGACCAGGCCGATCAGCCCGAGTCCGATCGCGGCGATCGCGCCGTACATCGCTGGCTTCGGGATGGCGAGGGCGGACGCGGGTGCCGGCTTGGCGGCGAACGGGTCGGCCGTCTTGCCGGGCTTGGCGTCGGCGGACTTGACCTCGACGAACGCCGAGGTGCTGTGGGTCTCCCCGCCGGCGGTGAGGCTGACTGCGACGGTCGCATCGGTGGCCGACTGGTCCGCCGGAACGGTCGCGGTGACCAGCACCTGGCGGGCCAGCACCGCAGCCTCGCTGGAGAACGCCGTGGTGAGAGCATCGGTGCCGGCGGAGATCACCTTGCCGCCACCGGCCTGGGCCATGGCGGCCAGCGGCTCGTGGGCGGTCGAGCCCTGCTCCAGGGAGACCACGTCGACCTTGACCTTGGACGCCTTGATCGCGTCCACCAAGGGCTGGAGCGGCTCCTTGGTGTTGTCCTTGCCGTCGGAGAGCACCAGCACCTGGTGCTGCCCCTGGTCGGTGCCGGTCGTGTCGATCGCCGTCTTCACGCCCTTGTAGAGCGCGGTGTTCAGCTTGAGGGTGAGGCCGTTGACCACCGTCCGGGCGGCATTGCGGTCCAGGCTCGGCGCCAGGCGTACGACGACGTCGTTGTCGAAGGTCACGATCCCCACGGCGACGTTCGCCGGCACCGTGTCGAGGTAGGTGAGCGCGGCCTTCTGCGCCTCGGCGATCTTGGCGCCCTTCATGCTGTTGCTGGTGTCGATCGCGAGCACGGTCGTGCGCTTGACCTCGTCGGTGCTGGCGGCATCCTGCGCGGTCGCGTCCACGGTCTTGCCGTCCAGCGTCACCGACACCGAGTTCAGGTCGACGGCAGCGTCGCCGGGCACGGAGACGAGGAGCTTGAGCTGGCCGTTGGCGTGCTCGGTGTGGTCGATGCTGGCGTCATTCGCGGCCTGGGCCGGGCCCGCGAGGATCCCGAACAGGCCGAACGCGACCAGGCAGACGACCGCCACCCGGCGGAGCAGGGCGTTCACATCGTCTCCGGGACGAACACGCGTGGGTCGACGACGACGTTCGCGAACGCCATCTTCTCCAGGAACTTGGGACGCAGGCCGGTGGCCTTGAGCGAGCCGAGGCTGCGGCCCTCGGAGTCGAAGCCGGCATGGCTGTCGAAGAGGAAGATGTCCTGCAGGGTGATCACGTCGCCTTCCATCCGCTCCACCTCGGTGACGTGCGTGATCCGACGGGTGCCGTCCTTCAGACGCGCCTGGTGCACGATCAGGTCGACGGCCGAGGCGACCTGCTCGCGGATCGCTCGCATCGGCAGGTCCATGCCGGCCATCATCACCATGGTCTCGATGCGGGCCAGGGTGTCGCGCGGGCCGTTGGAGTGCACGGTGGTGATCGAGCCGTCGTGACCGGTGTTCATCGCCTGCAGCATGTCCAGGGCCGAGGCGTCACGGACCTCACCGACGACGATCCGGTCGGGGCGCATACGCAGACAGTTCTTCACCAGGTCGCGGATCGTGACCGCGCCCTTGCCCTCGATGTTCGCGGGTCGGGACTCGAGTCGTACGACGTGCTCCTGCTTGAGCTGGAGCTCCGCAGCGTCCTCGACGGTGACGATCCGCTCGTCGGCCGGGATGAAGGACGACAGAACGTTCAGCGTGGTCGTCTTTCCGGCACCGGTACCGCCGGACACGATGATGTTGAGCCGGCCACGGACACAGGCGTCCAGGAAGTCGGCTGTCTTGCGCGAGAGCGACCCGAAGTCGATGAGGTCCTCGGCCGTCAGCGGGTCACGGGAGAACTTCCGGATGGTCAGCGAGCTGCCGTCGATCGCCAGCGGCGGTACGACGGCGTTCACACGGCTACCGTCCGGCAGACGCGCGTCCACCATCGGTGAGGACTCGTCGATGCGGCGGCCGATCCGGGACACGATCTTGTCGATGGTGCGACGCAGGTGCGCCTCGTCCTGGAACTTCGCCTCGACCCGGGTCAGCTTGCCCTTGCGCTCGAGCCAGATGTCGAAGGGTCCGTTGACCATGACCTCGGAGACGCTGTCGTCGCGCAGGTAGGGCTCGATGGGCCCGTAGCCGAGGATGTCGTCGGCGATCTCCTGGGTGATCCGCTGTCGGTCGGTGCTGGTCAGCGGGCGGTCGCTCGCGGCCATCACGTCGGCGAGCGCCTGCCGCACCATCGCCTCGAGCTCTGCCGGGCTCAGGTTGGCGTCGTACAGCTTGGGGCCGAGCTGGATCAGCAGCTCCTCGTGGACGTTCTCCTTGAGGTCGTCGAACCGCCCCTTGCTCGGGCCGCGCTTGGCCGGGGTCGCCGACTCCACGCGGACGTGCGGGACCGGCTGCGTCGCGGTCGTGGCCGGTTCACGGTGGCCTCCGCCGGAGCTCGGCGGTGTCACCGGCGGAGCCGCGGGTGCCGGTGGCGTGGTGGGCGACACCGGGGACGGTGGTGGCGGGGGAGCGGCGTGGGCGGCCGCCGGCGGGGGCGGCGGTGGGGCGGTCCGGGCCTCGTCGGCGCGTGCGGACGCCGGCGCTCCGGCTGGTTCGCTCGCTCCGCCTGCGCCGCGCATGAGCTCGGCCAGCCGGTCAGAGAAGTCGCTCATGTCCCACCCCAGTTACTTCCTTCGTCGACCGAAGACCCGGCGCTTGTGCTCGGTATCGATCGGCTTCCCCTCGGCCTTG
>DATAKN010000111.1:0-16716 GCA_036261595.1 Marmoricola sp. | reverse complement strand
CGAGACTGTCGCCGTGACCTAGGGAGTGAACATGGGTATCGGTCTGGGGATCGTGCTGCTCGTGATCGGGCTGATCCTGGTGTCCGGAGTCGTGAACTTCGACCTGAGCTATGTCAACGACAACGGTCTCGGCTGGATCCTCGTGCTCGTGGGAGCGTTGGCGATCGTGCTCGCACTGGTGATCAACGCCCAGCGCAGCCGCGTGCACTCGACGCGTGTCGAGCGCCACATCGAGGAGTAGCCTGCAAGCGTTGAACCCCCGAGACCTGGGCCGGGTGGGACTGCGGTCCGCCCGGCCCGGGCGCGTCTCGAGCCGGGCCTGACTCTCAGGCCTCCCCGTCGTCGCGGACGCTCACGCAGCACCGGCCCGGCGACGGCTCCAGGCTCGCGGTCAGGCCGCGGCAGCCCAGGCCGTCGACCACGCCGCCGACGAAGTCGACGTTGAGTCCGCACACCAGCGCCGTGTGCTCGCGCGCGACCCGGTCGAACGGGCAGTTCTCCAACACCATCCGGGCCCCGACCACGCGGGGCTCGTAGCCCACCTCGTCCAGGGTGTCGGCGAGCCGCTCCAGGTCCGACGCACCGGCGTCGGCGTGCGCCTCCCCGATCTTCCGGCCCCGCCGTCTGGCCACCTCGGGGGCCACCTCGTCGACCGGGACCCGCCGCTCCACCGAGGCGGCCGCCGCGTCCGCGAGCACCTCACTGAGCAGGTCGTAGTGGCGCTCCGGCAGGGAGACCGCGAAGTCCCTCCCGGCGCGACGGTAGAGCTTCGCAGGGCGTCCCGCCCCCGGGCCGCTGCGTCCGGTGAGCCGGCGGAACTCCACGGCCAGCAGCCCGTCGTCGACCATCCGGTCGAGGTGGAACTTCGCCGTGTGCACCGGTACGCCGACCGCGTCGGCCGCCTGCTCCCGGCCGACCGCCTCAGCGCTGCGCGCGACGTACCGGTACAGCCGCCAGCGCAGCGGATCGGCCAGGGCCGCGATCCCGGCGATGTCGGCGAGGTCGTCCCGGGGCAGGTCGTCGTCCATCTCTAAAGAATAGATCTCTTGACGTAAGAATGCCATCGCTCTAACGTGAAAACTCCCATCCGTTAGAAAGCGAGTCACCATGACCACCCTCGACCGCACCAGCTCCACCGTCCACATCGGCCGGGACGGCGCCCACGACGCCTACCTGCTGCTGCGCACCGTCTTCACCGTGGCGCCGATCCTGTTCGGCCTCGACAAGTTCGCCCAGGTGATGACCCACTGGGACAAGTACCTCGCCCCGTGGATCAACGACCTCGTGCCCGGCGACGCGCACGCCGCGATGCTGATCGTCGGCGTGATCGAGGTCGTCGCCGGCGTGCTGGTCGCGCTCGCACCCCGCTGGGGTGCCTACGTCGTGGCCCTGTGGCTGGCCGGGATCATCGTCGACCTGCTCACCCTCGGCGGGTACGGCGACGTGGCCCTGCGCGACTTCGGCCTGCTCGTCGCCGCGCTCGCCCTCGGCCGCCTCGCGTCCTCCTCGGCCGCGCGATGACCGACGCGCTGCACGCCGTACCGCTGCGACCGCGGGTGACCCACCTCCGCACCCGGCCGGACCTGGCCGCCGCGGAGGCCGCGGCCGCCCAGTTCATGCAGGCACTCGGGATCTCGCTGGACGGCCCCGACACGGTGGACACGCCCGGCCGGCTGGCCCGCGCGTACGCCGAGCTGCTCGACGCCCCGGAGTACGAGTTCACGAGTTTCCCGAACACCGAGGGGTACGACGAGCTGGTGCTGGTCCAGGACATCCCGGTGCAGTCGTTGTGCGAGCACCACCTGCTGCCGTTCTGCGGGGTCGCCCACGTCGGCTACCTGCCGTCGGAGCGGATCGTCGGGCTCTCGAAGCTGGCCCGGACCGTGGACCACTTCGCACGCCGGCCGCAGACCCAGGAGCGGCTCACCATGCAGGTCGCCCGGCAGCTCGAGGAGCAGCTGGCGCCTCGCGGGGTCGGGGTCGTGATCGAGGCCGCACACAGCTGCATGACCCTGCGCGGTGCCCGGGCCCACGACACCCGCACGGTCACCTCGTCGATGCTGGGCCACCTGCGCGACGAGCCGGCCGCACGGGCCGAGTTCCTCGCACTCACCGGAAGGAGCACGCGATGAGCGATCCGATCGTGATCGTCGGCGGCGGACTCGCCGCCGGCACCGCGGCGACCACCCTGCGCGAGCTGGGGTACGACGGCGACCTGGTGCTGTTCGCCGACGAGGCACACCTGCCGTACGAACGGCCGCCCCTGTCCAAGGACCTGCTCCGCGGCGAGAAGGAGCCGGAGTCGACGTACGTCCAGCCCGCGGAGTGGTACGCCGACCACGACGTCGTCGTGCGCACCGGCCACCCGGTCATCGGGCTGGACCTGGAGAACGACGTGGTGCACACCGACGTCGGCGAGACCCCCTTCGCCTCGCTGCTGCTCGCGACCGGAGCCCGCGCGCGGACACTCCCGATCGAGCCGACGCATGCCGTCGAGGTGCACTACCTGCGCAGCCTCGACGACGCCGAGCGGTTGCGGGATCGGCTGGGCGAGGGCCACCGGCTCCTGGTGGTCGGTGCCGGGTGGATCGGCATGGAGGTGGCCGCGTCGGCCCGGCAGCTGGGCACAGCGGTGACGGTCGTGGACCCGGCCGAGCAGCCGCTGATGGCCGTGCTCGGTCCCGAGATCGGTCGCCGCTTCGCGGCCGTCCACCGCGACCACGGCGTCGACCTGCGCACCGGCACGGCACTGGACCACCTCGAGCATGACGTGGCCGTGCTCACCGACGGCACCACGGTCGTGGTGGACACGGTGCTCGTGGGCGTCGGCGCGGTGCCCAACGACGACCTCGCTCGCGCGGCCGGCCTCGGCGTCGACAACGGGATACTCGTCGACGCCGGCCTGCGCACCAGCCACCGGCACGTCTTCGCGGCCGGCGACGTCGCCAACGCCCTCCACCCGGTGCTCGGGGAGCGGATCCGCGTCGAGCACTGGCAGAACGCGATCGGGCAGGGACGCGCGGCCGCGCACGCCCTGCTCGGCGAGCCGGTGTCCTACGACGAGCTGCCCTACTTCTTCACCGACCAGTACGACCTCGGCATGGAGTACTTCGGCCACCCGGGCGCGGCCGGCTTCGACGAGGTGAGGATCGAGCCGGGTCCGTCGGACGACGCGTTCGCGGCGTACTGGTCGCGCGAGGGCCGGCTGGTCGCGGCGATGCACGTCAACGAGTGGGACCGCTCCGAGGAGCTGCGCAAGCGCGTGCAGGAGGGCCGGTAACCTGCGCACATGACCGATGCACGCCGTCTGGCCGAGCTGATCGACATCTGGCGCCAGGCGATCGCCGAATTCGTCGCGCTGGCCCGCGACATCCCCGAGGACCAGTGGCACACGCCGACCGACCTCGCCGGCTGGACCGTCAAGGACAACGTCGCCCACACCGCTCATCTCGAGGCGGTGCTGGCCACCGGCAACGAGGAGACCGGCCCGGAGATCAGCTCGGTCGAGGAGGCGCCGCACGTCCGGGGCGTCACCGGCATGTACACCGAGCAGGGCGTGGCCGCCCGACGTGATCGCGGCATGGCCGAGCTGGCCGACGAGATCGAGCAGGCGTCGGCCACGAGGGACGCCGCCCTGCAGGCCGACCCGCCGACCGACGGCAGCGCGCCGCCGCCGAAGACGCCCGGCGACGTCGCCTGGACCACCGAGCGGCTGCTGAGCAACCGGCCCCTCGACGTGTGGATGCACGAGCAGGACATCCGTCGGGCGATCGGCCGCCCGGGCGGGTTCGACACGCCCGCGGCGCGGCACACCATCGACGTGTTCGGGCAGGCCCTGCCGGTCGTCGTGGGCAAGCGCGTCGCACCCGCCCCCGGTACGACGGTGCGGGTCGACGTGCCCGAAGCGGACCGCAGCTGGACCGTGCTGGTCGGCGACGACGGCCGGGCCGGCATCGTCGACCCGGTCGAGCAGCCCAGCGTCCGGATCACCCTGGGCGCCGAGGACTTCGTGATCCTCGCCGGCGGCCGCCGCCCACCGGAGGCCACCAGCGCGAAGATCGAGGGCGACACCGAGCTCGGCCGCGCCGTCCTCGCCCAGCTCGCCGTCACCCCATGAGCGAGCCCAGCTGGACGCTCGCAGCCATGCCGGATCTCACCGGGACGCGGGCGGTCGTCACCGGTGTCACCGCGGGCCTCGGTGCGACCACTGCCCTGGAGCTGGCCCGCGCCGGCGCCGAGGTCGTGCTGGTCGCTCGGTCGTCCGACCGGCTCGCCGCCAGCCGGGCCCGGCTCGAGGCGGCCCTGCCGGCGGCCACGTTCCGGACCGCGATCGTCGACCTGGCCGACCTCTCGACGGTCCGCCGCGGGGCGGCCGAGATCTCGGCGTACGGTCCGCTGGACCTGCTGGTCAACAACGCCGGCGTCATGGCGCTGCCCTACGCGCGCACCGTCGACGGCTTCGAGACCCAGTTCGCCACCAACCATCTCGGCCCGTTCCTGCTGACCGGCCTGCTGCTTCCGCAGCTGATCGCCTCCGAGCACGGCCGCGTGGTCACGGTCTCCTCGCAGGCCCACCGGATGGCGCGCCGCGCACCGCTGCACGATCCGCGAGACCAGAGCGTGCGCTACTCGCGCTGGGGTGCGTACGCCGAGTCGAAGCTGGCCAACCTGATGTTCACCTTCGAGCTCGACCGCCGTGCTCGCGCCACCGGCCTGCCGGTCAAGGCGCTGGCGGCGCACCCCGGCTACACCGCGACCGAGTTGGTCGGCAAGACCGGTGGCGTGGGCGGCCAGATCATGACCGCGGCGACGCGGCTGCTCGGCCAGCGAGCCGAGCTCGGGGCACTGCCGACGTTGATGGCCGCCACCGCGGATCTCCCCGGCTCCACCTACGTCGGCCCGGACGGCCTGGGGCAGATGCGTGGCCACCCGCGCGTCGTGCGCCCGAGCCGCCGGGCGCTCGACGAGGAGGCGCAGCGCCGGCTGTGGGCGCTGAGCGAGGCCGCCGTCGGGATCCACTACCTGTGACCGGACCGACCGCCAGCGTGCTGCGACCGATCACGGCCGCCGACCACCCCCAGGTGCTGACCTGGAACCACGAGCACGTCGAGCTGCTCTCGGAGCTCGACGAGCCCCGGCTGGTGACGTTGCTGGGCTGGACCGATCGGGGCAGCGTGATCGTCGACGACGGACGCGACGTCGGGTTCGTGCTCACGTTCCCCAGCGGCACGGCGTACGACTCGGTGAACTACCGCTGGTTCAGCGAGCGCTATCGCGACTTCTACTACCTCGACCGCGTCGTCGTGGACCCGTCCGTGCGGCGTACGGGCGTCGGCACGCGGCTGTACGACGAGATCGAGGCGCGGGCCCGCGCGCTCGCGCCGGTGATGTGCCTCGAGGTCAACCTGGACCCGCCGAACGAGCCCTCCCTCGCGTTCCACCGGCGCCGGGGCTTCGTCGAGGTGGGGCAGGACGACTCCTCAGGCCATCGGGTCAGCCTGATGGTGAAGGACCTCGGCGCGGTCAGCTGACCACGCGGAGGACCACGCGCGACTTCGGGTAGCGCACGCCGGCGGCGTAGAACCGGAGGAAGTGCCGGCTCAGGTCGGCGAGGTCACCGGGCGCCATCTTGATGCAGCCGGCCGACTTGTAGTCGTTGATCTTCGGGAACTCCCAGCGGCACACCTGGTCGCCCGGCCGGTTGCGGCACTGCCTGTCGTGGGCGCCCTGTTCGGTGTGGATGAACAGCTGCACCCGGCGACGTCCGTTGTGGCAGCGGTGGTCGTCGAGCCGGAAGGCCCGGCCCTTGATCAGGGTGCCCGGATAGTCACGCCAGTACCGCAGCCGGTAGGTGCCGTCGGGCAGCCAACCGCGACCCTTGGCGCACTCGTTGCGGCCGGCGCGGCCGAGCATCCCGGAGCCCGCCCGCCAGGACGCCTGGTCGACGACCTTCCAGCTGCCGTCGCTGCCCTCGCGCAGGACCTGCCAGGTGATCCGGGAGGCGCTCGGGTCGTCGGGGAACTTGTCGAACGTGATGACCGCGCGCTGGCTGGTGACGCCGGCCGACGCCGTGGGCGTGGGCAGCGCGACCATCGTGACCAGCAGGGCAGCGGCGACCACCGTGCGCCAGACCAGGCTCCGAGTCATCCGGCCTCCTTGTTCGATCCCCCACCGTAGCGGTGGTCGCACCGGTCTGGTCACGGGTTGGCCGCGAGCGCGGCGTCGAGCAGCGTCATCGCCGTACGTCGCATCGTCGCGACCGCGGCGTCGGGCGACTGCCCGGCGACGTCGGTGAGCCACACATAGGGCTCGATGCCGGCCACGGCGCGGAGGGAGATCGCCAGGGCGTGCACGTCGTGCGTCGCGCCGATCGGCGCCAGTGCATCCTCGAACCAGCCGATCGCCCGTCCGCCGCGCAGCAGCCGGCCGCCGGCGGCCGGGGCGAGGGAGGCGCGGAGCGCTGCGCGCAGCTGAGGCTCCCACTCCCGCAGGACCCGGAACTGGTGCTCGAGCGCCGTCGCGAGCCGCTCGCGAACGTCGGTCACGGAGGGGCCGAAGGCGACGCCCTCGGTCTCGGGGAACGCGGCCAGGACCATCGCCTGTTGGCTCGGGAAGTAGCGGTAGGTGGTCGTCCGCGAGACGCCGCTGGCCGCAGCCACCTCGTCCACGGTCGGGTCGCGGCCCTGGCCGATCAGGTCCCGGACGGTCCGGACGAGCAGGTCGCGGGTCCGTTGCTTCTGCGACGTCCGACCGGTCGACTCGTACCCTTCCGCCGCCACGCCCCCGATGGTACCGTCGTTCCATCGTGGGACGCCAGTACCACGAAGCCGGAGAGGCGGTGCACCATGTCCGACCCTGTGCAGACCAACCCCGAGCTCTACCACGTGCTCTTCGAGAACGACCGGGTGCGCGTCCTGGAGTACCTCGACCATCCCGGGGACCAGACCTCCCCGCACACCCATCCCGACTCGGTGATGGTCACGCTCGGGTCGTTCAAGCGTCGGCTGCGCAGCGGTGACCGGGAGGTCGAGCTCGAGCTGCCCGCGTTCCAGGCTCGGTGGCTCGACGCCCAGGAGCACTCCGGCACCAACGTCGGCGAGACCGACACCCACGCCGTGTTCGTCGAGCTGAAGGAGCCGGCTCCGGGCCACGGCTCGGAGTCCATCGACACGGTCACGCTCGGCCCGCGCTGAGGGCCCGCTGTCACCGTTTCGGCACGGGTGTCCGGGTCGTCGTGCGATGGTGCTCGCCATGGTGATCGGACGGCTCGGCCTCCTCCTCGTCCCTCTGCTCCTGCTGAGCGCGTGCAGCGGAACGACACAGGACGTGCCAGCCGCCGACAAGCAGATCCAGGCCTACTTCGACGACATCGCCACCCAGACGGTCGACTCGCTGCGCAGCGCGATCCGCCTCGCCGCTCCCGGCTCTCCGGCCGCCACCTACGCGACGTACCTGGAGGGCAGCACCCAGGCTGCGGCCGAGGGCGGTCAGACCATCGACCCGACCAAGCAGACCGCCGAACGCACCGACTCCGGCTACCGGTTCTGCCAGGGATCCGCGACCAAGCAGGTCTGCTACGAGTACACCGCAGTCACCCGACGCGACGGCCTGGTCGCCGACTTCGCGATCAACGGCAAGCCCGTCGCCAGCCGACTCGCCGCGGGCGACATGGCATCGCATCCGTTCCGCGGACTCGCGGCGAAGGCCGTCTTCGAGTCCGCCTACGAGGCCACCGCGAGCGGCAAGCTCCTCGTCGTCGTCTGGATCGGGACCGACTCGGGCCCACCGCTCAGCGGGGTGCAGGCGTCGTACCGCTCCCCCGGCGCCGCGTCCGCATCTGCGTCCACGATGACGCTCGGCCGCCCCGAGCTCGGACCGGGTTCGTCGGGGAAGTACCTCTTCGCGTTCGACGGCGCCACGATCGGCGGCACGATCACCGTCACGGCGACGCGCAATGGCCGCCAGAGCACCGTGACTCTGCAAGCCGGACCACGGGTGGCTTCCTGACCTGCGGGCTCGAAGTACGATCCGCCCCGTGACCCCCCCCTCCCGAACTCCGCGCCGGCTCGGTGCCCGCGAGCTGATCGACCTCGTGCTCGACGAGGGCTCCTGGTCGTCGTGGGACACGCCTCCCGATCGTGCCGGCGTCTCAGCGGCGTACGCCGCCCAGCTCACCGCCGCGCAGGACCGCGCGGGCACCGACGAGTCGGTGATCACGGGCGAGGGTCGGATGCACGGCCGTCGCGTCGCCGTCGTCGCCTCGGAGTTCGGCTTCCTGGCCGGTTCGATCGGGGCCGCGGCCGCTGATCGGCTGGTCGCGGGCGTGCGGCGGGCGACCGTCGAAGGGATCCCGCTGCTGGCCGCACCCGCGAGCGGCGGCACCCGGATGCAAGAGGGCACCCCGGCGTTCGTGCAGATGATCCGCATCTCCGAGGCGATCGCGGCCCACAAGGAGGCCGGCCTTCCCTACCTGGTCTACCTGCGCCACCCGACCACCGGCGGCGTGATGGCCTCGTGGGGGTCCCTGGGCCATGTCACCGTCGCGGAGCCAGGTGCCTTGGTCGGGTTCCTGGGCCCGCGCGTGTTCGAGGCGCTGTACGGCCGGCCGTTCCCCGATGGCGTGCAGACCGCCGAGAACCTCTACGCCCATGGCATCGTCGACGCGGTGGTGCCCCCCGAGGAGATCGCGGGCATCCTCGACCGCGCGCTGTCGATCCTGCTCGCGCGCCCCGAGCTGCCGGCCGCCGAGCTGCCGCACGACGAGATCCCCGACGTCGATGCCTGGGAGGCGATCACCCGGTCGCGCCGGCCCGACCGGCCCGGCGTACGCCGGCTGCTGAAGTACGCCGCGACCGACGTGGTGCCGCTCAACGGCACCGGCCAGGGTGAGTCGGACCCCGGTCTCATGATCGCTCTGGTGCGGTTCGGGAATGCTCCGTGCGTGTTCCTCGGCCAGGACCGCCGCGGCCAGACCACCGACCGGCCCATGGGTCCCGGCGCACTGCGCGAAGCCCGTCGGGGTATGCGGCTCGCGGTCGAGCTGGGCCTTCCGCTGATGACCGTGATCGACACCCCGGGCGCTGCGCTCAGCCCGGACGCCGAAGAAGGCGGTCTGGCCGGCGAGATCGCCCGCAGCCTGTCGGACCTGGTCACGCTCGAGGCTCCCAGCCTCTGCCTGATGCTCGGCGAGGGCAACGGCGGCGGGGCACTCGCGCTGCTGCCGGCCGACCGCGTGATCGCCGCCCAGCACGCCTGGCTGTCCCCGCTCCCGCCCGAGGGTGCCAGCGCGATCGTGCACCGTGACACCGCGCACGCACCGGAGATCGCTCGCGCCCAGCAGGTGCGGGCCGCCGATCTGCGCGCACGCGGGATCGTCGACCGGATCATCCCCGAGCGCCCCGACGCTGCCGAGGAGCCCGAGGAGTTCTGCCGCCGGGTCGGGGCCGTGCTCGAGCACGAGCTCGCCGCCCTCTTCCATGCCGACCCGCACTGGCTCCGCGTCGCCCGAGTCGACCGCTTCCGCCCCTGACGACGGACTCGTCAGGACCGGCCGACCCCGAGAAGGAAACCAGGGGCGTCGAATCAACAAATTTGGCGATGCACCAGGCCGTCCCTACGGGCCACGCTGAGCCGGCGCTGCGGCACCGGCCGTGGCCAGACTTCGGAGGGGGACCAATGAACATGTCCAAGACCGCCCGCATCGTCGGGTTCATGGGAGCGCTCGGCGGATCGGCTGCCCTGATCGGCACCGCCGCGACCTCAACCGGCGCCTACTTCACCGACAGCCACGACGGGGTGATTCGCGCGGGGACG
The DNA here is from genome assembly GCA_036261595.1 of Marmoricola sp. Classification (GTDB taxonomy): domain Bacteria; phylum Actinomycetota; class Actinomycetes; order Propionibacteriales; family Nocardioidaceae; genus Marmoricola. Next base: position 6,903 of record DATAKN010000111.1, on the reverse strand, counting down.
GGCCACGTACGCGTCGCCACCAGCGATACCAAGCTCAACTTCGACAACCTGCTTCCCGGTAGCTACAAGACCGACCGCGTCGCCTACACCGCCCAGGGCACCGACTCTGAGGACATCTGGATGGTGTTCCCCAACGACTCCGGCCAGGCGGAGGCGCTCGTCGGGAAGCCCGATGACGGGCGTGGTGGCGGGCTCGGACGGTACGGTCACCTCAAGGTGACCAGCACCGGGGGCGCCCACTTCGTCTCGAACAACCTCAGCCGCGAGGGGACCACCTCCGGCCACACCGGCCCGAGCTGCGCCGTGAACTCCAACGGCTGGGGAGGCAGCACCCAGGAGGCAACTGACACCTCCGACCACGGTGTGCCCTTCTGCGGCCCCGCGAACGCGATCCTCCTCCAGAGCGGTATGACCAACGGTCAGAGCGGCTACGTGGACGTCGAGTTCGGGTTCACCAAGCTGCTGACTGGCCCGCAGGACGCTCCGACGAACAAGGTCGCCGAGTACCAGATCGTGGCCACGCAGCACGGCGTTCGCCCGGACAACCCGAACAACTGAGGCACGCTCTCGGGAGACATTCGTGAGCAGACGGATTCTGCTGGTCCTCGCCACCGGCGTCCTCGTGGCGCTGGTGGCGGGGACCGCCTACGCCCACTTCGCCCTCGGCCTCCGCGCCTACGTCGTCCACACCGGCTCGATGGAGCCCCTGCTCGAGCCCGGGGACCTCGTGATCGATCGGCCCGCCCCTCGGAATGTGCGGGTGGGTGAGGTGATCACCTTTGATCACGGAGCCGGGCTGACAGACCTGGTCACCCACCGGGTGGCCGCCGTCTCGCAGGGGGGGATCTCCACCAAGGGGGACGCCAACCGCAGTCGTGACGCCTGGCTAATCCGCCCAGATCAGGTGCATGGCCGGATGGAGCACCGCGTCCCTCGCGCCGGCTACTTGGTCCACTTTCTCCAGCAGCCGGGCGGCGTCGGTGGCGTCGTCTGCGCCGGCATCGCCCTGCTCCAGCTTTGCCGCCTGTTCTTCCCGCCCTCCGGCAGCAGCCCCGAACCCGAACTGACCCGCCGGCGCCGCACCGCGCCGGCGCTCGCCGGCTGACCACCCGTTGAGTTGGGAGAAAAGCCCCGGCGAGTTGGCAGAAAGCTCCGACCTCGAGGGGCGTTTCACTCAACTCGACGGTGACTTTCCCCCAACTCAACGAGCTCAGAAGTCGCGGCGGGGCGGGGAGGTGGTCTTGGCGGGGTCGCGCTCGACGAGGCCTTCGAGGACGTCGTCGATCGCCTTCAGCAGGTCCGCCTCGAGGGTGACGCCGGCGGCCTTGGCGTTCTCGGTGACCTGCTCGGGGCGGGAAGCGCCGATGATCGCGGCGGAGACGTTCGGGTTCTGCAGGGTCCAGGCGACCGCGAGCTGGGCCAGGGAGAGGCCGGCCTGGTCGGCCAATGGCTTCAACCGCTGCACCGCCTCCAGGATCGGGTCCTCGAGCCAGCGGGCGACGAAGTCGGCGCCGCCGGCCTGGTCCGTCGCGCGCGAGCCCGCGGGCGCCGGCTGCCCCGGCAGGTACTTGCCGGTCAGCACGCCCTGCGCGATCGGCGACCACACGACCTGGCCGAGGCCGAGCTCCTCGCAGGTCGGCACCACCTCGGACTCGATCACCCGCCAGAGCAGGTTGTACTGCGGCTGGTTCGAGACCAGCGGCACGTGCAGCTCCTGCGCGAGGGCGGCGGCCTCCCGGATCTCCTCGGCCCGCCACTCCGAGACGCCGATGTAGAGCGCCTTGCCTGCCCGTACGACGTCCGCGAACGCCAGCATGGTCTCCTCCAGCGGCGTCTCGTGGTCGTAACGGTGCGCCTGGTAGAGGTCGACGTAGTCGGTGCCCAGTCGGCGCAGCGACCCGTCGATGGACTCGAGGATGTGCTTGCGCGACAGGCCGTGGTCGTTGTGACCGGGACCGGTCGGCCAGTAGACCTTGGTGAAGATCTCCAGGCCCTCGCGGCGTTCTCCGGCCAGCGCCTTGCCGAGGACCGACTCGGCCCGCGTGGCGGCGTACACGTCGGCGGTGTCGAAGGTGGTGATGCCGACGTCCAGCGCCTGCCGCACGCAGGCGAGGGCGGCGTCCTCCTCCACCTGGGACCCGTGGGTGATCCAGTTGCCGTAGGCGATCTCGGTGATCTTCAGGCCGCTGCGGCCGAGGTTGCGCGTCTCCATGCCTCCGACCCTACGGACCTCGACAATAGAACGTGTTTCAGTTTGAATCTGCGCGTGCGCACCTACGTGATCTCCGGCGCGGCCTCCGGCATCGGCGCCGCCACCGCTGCCCGCCTCACCCGTGACGGCCACCGCGTCATCGGCATCGACCTGCACGGTGCGGACGTGGAGGCCGACCTGTCCACCGCGGACGGCCGGTCCCAAGCCGTACGCCGGGTCCGGGAGCTGGCGCCGGACGGGATCGACGGCGTGGTCCCGTGCGCCGGCATCGCCGGGCTCACCGGCGTCGACCCGGCGCTGCTGGTCTCGGTGAACTACTTCGGCGCGATCGCGCTCGTCGAGGGACTGCACGACCTGATCGCCGAGGGCCACGGCGCCGTGGTGCTCCTGGCGTCGAATTCGATCACCTGCCAGCCGGGCTGGAACGCCGACGTGGCGAGCGCCTGCCTGGCCGACGACGAGGTCCGCGCGCGTGAGCTGGCGGCGCAGACCGAGGCGGTCCAGGTCTACCCGTCCTCGAAGATGGCGCTGGCCCACTGGGCACGGCGCGAGGGCGTGAAGCCGGAGTGGGGCGGGCGTGGCATTCGGGTGAACGCGATCGCGCCTGGCCTGATCGCGACCCCGATGACCGACCGGCTGCGTGCGGACCCGGTGTTCGGGCCGTTCGCGGACACCTACCCCACCGCACTGGGCCGGCCCGGACGGCCCGACGAGGTCGCCGGCCTGATCGCCTTCCTGCTCTCCCGCGACGCCAGCCTGCTCGTCGGTGACGTGATCTTCGTCGACGGCGGCACCGACGCGATCCTGCACCCAGCCAGCCCGGAGGGCTGGGAGGTCGGCCCGATCGCGGCCGACTGACCCGTGTCCGGGACCACTCCCCCTCGTTGACCGGTCATGACCCGCGCCCGTGTGACGGCGGCCACCCTCCTGGCCGCACTCGTCGCGCTCCTCCCGGCCGCCGCCGGGTCGAGCGCACTGCCGATCCCGTCGTTGCCGACCGACCTGCTCTCCGAGCCGTTCTCCGGCACCCCGGCCACCGCGCAGCCGCTGCCCCACCTGCCGATCCCGCAGAACCCGGCGCTGGCTCCGAACGGGTCCAACTCCATGCACGACGACGCCTACTCCTCCGACGCCTACGAGGTCAGCGGGCCCCTCGGGCGCGACCTGCAGGTGCGCTCGGCGTCGTACGGCGTCTCGGAGTGCGCCACGATGGCCTTCGACTCGCGCGGCCGCATCGTCGGCCTGTGCGGTGGTCTCGAGGGCTTCACGCTGCGGCTGATCGACCCGACGACCCTCGACCAGCTCGCCTCGATGACGACCTCGACGCGTGATCCGCTCAAGCTCTCCAACCCGTTCACCGACATCTGCGGCGGCACGTACTTCTACCTCGACGCGCACGACGTGGCGTACGTGCTGACCACGACCAAGCAGATCTGGAAGGTGCAGGTCGGCCCGGCCGGCTTCACCCGCACTGCGACGTACGACGTGTCGGCGCAGGTGCCCGGTGACGACTGCGTGGTCGCGACCATGCCCGACTGGTCCGGGCGGATCTTCTTCGCCACCCAGCAGGGCCGCGTGGGGACCGTCGACCCGCAGACCGGCGCCGTGAAGACCATGCAGTTCGCCGGCGAGGGCATCTTCAACTCGATGGCCGGCGACGAGACCGGCGCGATCTACGTGGTCACCGATCACCGGCTCGCCGCCGTCGCCGCGGACGCGAGCGGTGCCCCCGTCGTGCGGTGGTCGCAGACCTACAACCGCGGCACGCGGCAGAAGCCCGGCCAGCTCTCGCAGGGCTCGGGCACCACTCCCACCCTGATCGGCCGGGACCTGGTGGCGATCACCGACAACGCAGATCCACGGATGAACGTCATCTTCTACCGGCGCACCGGCACCGGCCCGGACCGCGAGATCTGCCAGGTGCCGGTGTTCGGCGACAACGCCTCCGCCACCGAGAACAGCCTCGCGTACGCCGGCGGCCGGAGCGTGATCGTCGAGAGCAACTACGGCTACTCCGGCGTGCAGAGCACGACGCTCGGCCAGAGCACCACACCGGGGGTCGCCCGGGTGGACCTCGCGGACGACGGCACGTGTCATGTCGTCTGGACCAGCCCGGTCACCGCACCGACGTCCGTGCCGAAGGTGTCCCTCGGCAACGGCCTGCTCTACGTCTATTCCAAGCCGGCCTCGACGCCCGTCGACGACAGCTGGTACCTCACTGCGATCGACGTGCGCACCGGCCGGACGCAATGGACCCAGCGCACCGGCAACGGCATCCAGTGGAACAACCACTACGCCTCGATCTACCTCGGTCCGGACGGAGCGGCGTACCTGCCGACGGTCGCCGGCCTGGTCCGCTTCCAGGACGCCGTGGGGACGCAGTAACCCGGCCCTCGGCCGGCTCGTTGAGCCGGTGCAGGACCACGACGCCCCGACTGCCTGGGGCGACGCGCGTCCCCACGGTCTGGGGGTAGGCGTCCCCCACGCCGGGCGCCGCCCCGCGGGGGAGCGAGGTGCCGGGCGTGGGGGACGATCCGAGCCCTAGAACATCAGCGCGGTCGCCGGGTCCTCCATGATCCCCGCGACGTCGGCGAGGAACCGTGACCCGCTCTCGCCGTCGACGTGCCGGTGGTCGAACGAGAGCGCCAGGGTGCAGACGTCGCGGATCTCCAGCGACTCGTTGCCCTGCACATCGGTGACCACCCACGGTCGACGCGTGGTCGCACCGAAGGCCAGGATCGCGGACTCGCCCGGGTTGATGATCGGCGTGCCCGAGTCGACCCCGAAGACGCCCACGTTGGTGATCGTGAAGGTGCCGCCGCTCATCTCGGCCGGCTGCGTGCGCCCTTCGCGGGCGACCGAGGTGAGGTCGCCGAGCGCCCCGGCCAGCTCGACCAGTGACATCGAGTCGGCGTCCTTGATGTTGGGCACGACGAGACCGCGCGGCGTCGCGGCTGCGATGCCGAGGTTCACGTAGCCCTTGAACACGATCTCCTGGGCCTGCTCGTCCCAGGTGCTGTTGACCACCGGAGTACGCCGGATCGCCAGCATGCACGCCCGGGCGAGCACCAGCAGCGGGGTGACCTTGACGTCGGCGAACTCCCGCCGCCCCTTGAGCCGCTGGACCAGCTCGGAGGTGCGGGTCACGTCGACGGTGACCCACTCGGTCACGTGCGGGGCGGTGAAGGCGGACTGCACCATCGCCTGCCCCATCATCTTGCGCACGCCCTTGATCGGCTCGCGCCACTCGCGCTCACCGGACGGGCGGACCGGAGCGATGCCGATGGAGACGTGGTCGCCCGTCGCGGCCCCCTCCACGTCGGCGCGCGTGACCGTGCCGTTCGGGCCGCTCGGCGTCAGCGTGGTGAGGTCGACCCCGAGGTCCTTGGCCAGCTTGCGCACCGGGGGCTTCGCCAGCACCCGGACGTCGCCACCTGCGCGCGCCGCGGGGGCGGGCGCCGGCTGCTCCAGCGGGTGACCGCCCTGGTGCTCGGCGTCGCTGGTCACCGCCTCGACGATCTGCATGACCCGGTCGTGCTGCTGCGGCGCGCCGGCGTTGAACACGTCCTGGACGTCCGCCTTCGCCGCGTGTCGCCCGGCCACGTCTTCCCCGGTACGCCGGCGGGCCCGGCGTACGGCCTCGCGCTCGGCCTTGTTGCGGCCGACCAGGCTCTCCCCCTCCCCGCCACCGGAGGCAGCCGGGTTGGAGAGGTCGATCTCTGCCGGCGGCGTCGCGGCCGGCGCGGCCGCGGGCGCGGCGACCTCGGCCTCGGAACCGATCCGGATGATCGGCGTGCCGACCGGCACGGTCTCGCCCTCGGGGACGAGCAGCGCCTGCACGACGCCGGCGAACGGCGAGGGCAGCTCCACCAGCGACTTCGCGGTCTCGATCTCGACCACGACGTCGTTGATCTTGATCTCGTCGCCGACCTTGACCTTCCAGCTCACGATCTCGGCCTCGGTCAGCCCCTCGCCCACGTCGGGAAGGAGGTACTCACTCATGCGTTCTCCTGGCTCAGAAGTCGAAGGTGCGGTCGACGGCGTCGAGCACCCGGTCGAGGTCGGGGAGGAACTCCTCCTCGATCCGCGACGGCGGGTACGGCGTGTCGAACCCACCGACCCGCAGCACCGGCGCCTCGAGCGAGTAGAAGCAGTGCTCGGTGATGCGGGCGGCGATCTCCGCCCCCATGCCGAGGTTGACGTGCGCCTCGTGGGTGACCACGGCGCGGCCGGTGCGGCGTACCGACTCGTAGACCGGCGCCATGTCCAGCGGTGACAGCGTGCGCAGGTCGATCACCTCGACCGAGCGGCCCTCGCCGGCAGCGGCCTCCGCGCACTTCAGCGCGGTCTTCACCGTCGGCCCGTACGCCAGCAGCGTGAGATCGGAGCCCGCCCGCACCACCCGCGAGGCGAACAGCGGAGGGGCGTCCGCGAGTCCGACCGACTCGTCGACCTCGGCCTTGTCGGCGTGGTACTGCCGCTTCGGCTCGAGGAACACCACCGGGTCGTCACAGGCGATCGCCTGCTGGATCATGAAGTACCCGTCGACGGGGTTCGAGCAGGTGACCACCTTCAGGCCCGGGGTGTGCGCGAACTGCGCCTCCGGGGACTCCGAGTGGTGCTCGACCGCGCCGATGCCGCCGCCGTACGGGATCCGGATCACGATCGGCATCCGGACGTGGCCCTGGGTG
>DATAKN010000108.1:0-2960 GCA_036261595.1 Marmoricola sp. | reverse complement strand
AGGCCTGGGCCAACGGCCTGTTCGCCAACTCCGTCGTGCCGGTCAAGGACCGCACCGGCCTGACCGTCCTTGACCACGACGAGTTCATCAAGCCCGACTCGACCGTCGAGGGCCTTGCCCGGCTCAACCCGAGCTTCGCCGGCATCGGCGACCAGGCCGGCTTCGACAGCGTCGCGCTGGAGAAGTACCACTGGATCGAGAAGATCGACCACGTCCACCACGCCGGCAACAGCTCGGGCATCGTCGACGGCTCTGCCCTCATGCTGATCGGCAACGAGCAGGTCGGCCAGGACCTCGGGCTCACCCCGCGGGCGCGGATCATCGCGACGGCCGTCTCCGGTGCCGACCCGACGATCATGCTCACCGGCCCTGCGCCCGCCAGCCGCAAGGCCCTGGCCAAGGCCGGTCTCGAGGTCGGCGACATCGACCTCTTCGAGATCAACGAGGCGTTCGCCGCCGTGGCGATGCGGTTCATGAAGGACATGGGCATCTCCGACGAGATCACCAACGTCAACGGTGGTGCGATCGCGATGGGTCACCCGCTGGGTGCCACCGGCGCGATGATCCTCGGCACGCTGATCGACGAGCTCGAGCGCCGCGACCTGCGACGCGGCCTTGCCACGCTCTGCGTCGGCGGCGGCATGGGCATCGCCACGATCGTCGAGCTCGTCTGAGCTCGCTCCCTCACTGATCTTCGAAGAAGGAACCCCATGACTGACTCTGCAGTGAAGTACGAGCGCGGCGACGACGGCATCGTCGTCCTCACCCTCGACGACCCGACCGCCAGCGCCAACACGATGAACGACCTCTACCGCGACTCGATGGCGGCCGCGGTCGACCGGCTGTACGCCGAGAAGGACGACATCGCCGGCGTGGTGATCACCAGCGCGAAGAAGACCTTCTTCGCCGGCGGCAACCTGAAGAACATGCTGGCCGCGACCCCGGACGACGCCGACCAGGTGTTCGCCCTCGGCCAGGCGATCAAGGCCGACCTGCGTCGCCTCGAGCTCCTCGGCAAGCCGGTCGTCGCCGCGATCAACGGCGCCGCGCTCGGCGGTGGCCTCGAGATCACGCTGGCCTGCCACCACCGCATCTGCGTCGACGACGCGAAGGTCGACCTCGGTCTGCCTGAGGTCACCCTCGGCCTGCTGCCCGGTGGTGGCGGCGTGACCCGCACCGTGCGGATGTTCGGCATCCAGTCCGCGCTGATGGACATCCTCCTCCAGGGCCCGCGCTTCAAGCCGGCGCAGGCCAAGGAGAAGGGCCTCGTCGACGAGCTGGTCGCCACCCGCGAGGAGCTCGTCCCGGCGGCGAAGGCCTGGATCGAGGCGAACAAGGACAACGAGGACGCAGCCACCCAGCCGTGGGACCGCAAGGGCTACAAGATGCCCGGCGGCACGCCGTCCTCCCCGTCGCTGGCCGGCTTCCTCCCGGCGTTCCCCGCCATGCTGCGCAAGCAGACCAAGGGCGCGCTCTACCCGGCGCCGCGGGCGATCATGGCCGCTGCGATCGAGGGTGCGCAGGTCGACTTCGACTCGGCGAGCACGATCGAGTCGCGCTACCTGACCGAGCTGATCGTCGGGCAGAACTCCAAGAACATGATCCAGGCGTTCTTCTTCGACCTGTCCGCGATCAACGGCGGTTCGCTGCGTCCCGAGGGCGTCGAGGTCTTCAAGCCGACCAAGGCGCTCGTGCTGGGCGCCGGCATGATGGGCGCCGGCATTGCCTACTCCTGCGCGCGCAGCGGCATCGAGGTGGTGCTCAAGGACATCTCCGTCGAGGCGGCCGAGAAGGGCAAGTCCTACTCCGACAAGCTGCTCACCAAGGCCGTCGAGCGCGGCAAGATGGACGAGGCCAAGAAGGCCGAGATCCTCGGCCGGATCACCGCGACGGCCGACCCGGCCGACGCCAAGGGCTGCGACCTGGTCATCGAGGCGGTCTTCGAGGACCCGTCGCTGAAGGCGAAGGTCTTCGCCGAGGTCCAGGACGTCGTCAACCCCGACGCCCTGCTGTGCTCGAACACCTCGACGCTGCCGATCACGGGGCTCGCCGAGAACGTGAACCGTCCCGCGGACTTCATCGGCCTGCACTTCTTCTCGCCGGTGGACAAGATGCCGTTGGTCGAGATCATCAAGGGCGAGAAGACCTCCGACCAGGCGGTCGCGCACGCCCTCGACGTCGTCCAGGCGATCCGCAAGACCCCGATCGTGGTCAACGACTCCCGCGGCTTCTACACCAGCCGCGTGATCGGCACGATGGTCAACGAGGGCCTGGCCATGCTGGCCGAGGGCGTCCACCCGATGTCGGTCGAGCGGGCTGCCACCCAGGCCGGCTACCCGGTCGGCACCCTGCAGCTCTCCGACGAGCTCAACATGGAGCTGATGGCCAAGATCCGCAAGGCCACCGACGACGCCGAGGTCGCGGCCGGCCGCGAGCCGATCGCGCACCCGGCCAACGCCGTGGTCGACGCGATGATCGAGGCGGGCCGTCCGGGCCGCCTGCGGGGCGCCGGCTTCTACGAGTACGACGAGAGCGGCAAGCGCCAGGGCCTGTGGAAGGGCCTCGCCGAGAAGTTCCCGCCCGCCGACGCACCGGCCGACATCGAGGACCTCAAGGACCGCTACCTGGTCATCGAGGCGCTCGAGACCGCGAAGTGCTTCGAGGAGGGCGTGATCGAGTCGGCCGCCGCGGCCAACATCGGCTCGATCATGGGCATCGGCTACCCCGCCCTCACCGGCGGCACGGTGCAGTACATGCAGGGCTTCGAGGGCAAGGCCGGCAAGGGCCTGTCCGGCTTCGTCGCCCGGGCCCGCGAGCTGGCCGCCAAGTACGGCGAGCGCTTCGAGCCCACCGCCCGCCTGGTGGAGATGGCCGAGAAGGGCGAGACCTTCCCCGCCTGACCCGAGCCCAACAACCCGCCGAGGCGTCGCAAACGTTTTCGTTTGCGACGCCACGGCGGG
>DATAKN010000098.1:0-4790 GCA_036261595.1 Marmoricola sp. | reverse complement strand
GGGTGCTCAGCGTGAACGTGACCGTGCGCCAGCGGATGTCGATGTCCGGGTGGTGGTCGGCTGCTTCGGCAGCGCGGGCGACCACGCCGACGAGCTCGATGCCCTCGAGGAACGAGGGCGCCTCCACCGCGCGGGTGATCGAGTCGCCCTCACGCCGCCAGTGCGGGAACCGCTCGAGGGACCGTGTGATCTCTGCGTCGTCCATCACCGCCATGGCCTCAGTCTCGTCGGGGAGCCACCCGGCTGTCGAGCAGGGACTCGATCACCTGGGCCACCCCGTCGTCGTCGTTCGAGGGCGCGACGTGCCGGGCCGCGGCGCGGACGGTCGGGTGCGCGTTCGCCATCGCGTACGACGTGCCGGCCCAGGTCAGCATCGGGATGTCGTTGGGCATGTCGCCCAGCGCGACCACCTCGTCGGCCGAGATGCCGTGGTCGGCGCAGACCATCGCCAGGGTCGACGCCTTGGTCACTCCGGCGGCACTCATCTCCAGCAGCGCCGTGGACGAGGACCAGGTGATCTCCACGAGACCGTCGACGGCCTCGTCGGCCCGCTCCCAGAACTCCTGCCAGCCGAGCGCCTCGTGCCGGGCGAGCAGCTTGAGCGCCGGCTCGGCGAAGATCTGCTCGATCGGCCCCCGGCGCGCACCCTCCGGCACCGCGTGGCGCTCGAGGAACCCCGGCTCGAGGGCGATGCCGGTCAGCATCTCCACCGCGAACTGGCTCTCCGGCACCACGTCCCGGATCCGGCGGGCGACCTCCACACCGGTCGCCGGCTCGATCGGCCGGACCAGGTGGGCCGCGGCAGCGGCGACATCCCAGACCAGCGCTCCGTTCGAGACGATCGCCAGGCCGTGACCGCCGACGTGCTCGAAGACCTCCTCGGCCCAGCGCAGCGGTCGACCGGTGACGAACACGACCTCGAGCCCTGCCTGCTCGGCCGCGACCAGCGCGGCCCGCGTGCGTGCCGTCACCGATCCGTCGGAGTGCACCAGGGTGCCGTCGAGGTCGGTCGCGACCAGCCGCACGTCGGCCGTCACGCCTCGACCTTGACCGCCGCGCTCGGCAGCGGCCTCGCCATCACGAGGTTGCCGTCCTCGTCGGACCCGCGCAGCTGCGTGAACCCGCACTTGGCCAGCACGCGCACGCTCGCCGTGTTGTCCGGAGCCACGCTCGCGCGCACCCGTACGCCGAGCCGGTCGGTGTGCGCGAGCAGACCGGTGACCGCCTCGGTGGCGACCCCGTGCCCGCGGGCCTCCTCGACCAGCCCGTAGCCGATCTCCGCCTCGAGCACGCCGTCGGCGGCCGGGCTGGGCGGCCCGAAGAACCCGATCGACCCCATCACGAGGCCGTCGAACGCCCGCACCACGTGGCGCGGGCTCCAGCTCAGGTCGGGCGCCGGCCCGCCCGGTGAGGCCTTGGCGATCATCGAGACCGCGTCCAGGTCGTCTCGTCGCGGGTAGTCCGGGTGCCAGCTGGACTTGCGCCGACCGGCCAGCATGCCCGCCGCCTCGTCCGGACCGATCAGCTCCAGCCGCAGCCGCGGTGTGCTGACGACCGGGTCGAGCCGGGGCGTCACGACAGAGCCGCGGGCTCGGGCGGGAACCATCGGGATAGCTCCTGCGCGGCGCCGTCGTCGTCGACGGTCCCGGTCACGTCGTCGGCCGCCCGGCGGACCTCCTCGACGGCTTGCCCCATGGCGACGCCGCGGCCGGCCCAGCGCAGCATCTCCATGTCGTTGCGGCCGTCGCCGATCGCGAGCACGTGGGCACGGTCCACCCCGAGACGGCGGCAGACCTCCTCCAGCCCGCTGGCCTTGTGCACGCCGACGGGCGAGAGGTCGAGCCAGGCCGTCCAGCCGACGACGTAGTTGGTGCCGTGCAGGCCCAGGCCCGCGGCCGTGCGCACGAAGTCCTCGGCGGTCGCCTCCGGGTCGCGGATGATCACACGGCTGACCGGCTCGGCGATCATCTCCTCCAGGTCGGAGACGATCATCTGACCGGAGAGCTCTCCGTCGGGGAAGTGCCGGTTGATCCGGTAGCCGACGCCACGCTCCTCGACGGCCACCATCGCCTCCGGGTGCTGACCGAGCACGGCCCGGACCGCCTCCCTGGCGTCGAAGGTGACCTCGTGCACGACCTCCAGCGGCGGGTAGCGGAAGACCACGGCGCCGTTGGAGGCCACCACCCAGAGCGGGTCGTGACCGTCGTCGTGGAGGTCGAGCAGGTCGGCGATGCCGGTCATGCCGTGGGGCGACCGCCCGCTGGCCAGCACGATGTGCGCGCCGGCGTCATGAGCCCGCTGGACGGCCTCGTGCACGGCGGGGCGGATCTGCTCGTGCGTCGTACCGCGGCCGTCGATCCAGGCGAGCAGGGTGCCGTCGATGTCGAGCGCGACCAGCTCGGGAGTCCAGCCGGGTGGTTTCGAGGCTCGCTCCGCTCGCACCTCAACCACCGGTGGCGGCCACCGGCTCGAGGACCTCGCGGCCGAGCCACGGCTGCAGCGCCTTGGGCACCCGCACGGAGCCGTCGGCCTGCTGGTGGGTCTCGAGCAGGGCCACGATCGTGCGCGGGATCGCGGTCAGCGTGCCGTTGAGCGTGGCGATCGGCCGGATCTCGGGCTGCGCCGGCCCGGTGTCGCTGAAGCGGCCGCGGATGTCGAGCCGGCGGGCCTGGAAGTCGGTGCAGTTCGAGGTCGAGGTCAGCTCGCGGTAGCGGCCCTGGGTCGGGATCCAGGCCTCGCAGTCGAACTTCCGCTTCGCGCTCGGGCCGAGGTCGCCGGCCGCGGTGTCGATGACCCGGTAGGACAGCTCGAGCTTGTCGAGGAACTCCTTCTCCCAGCCGAGCAACCGCTCGTGCTCGGCCGCGGCCTGCTCGAGCGTCGTGTAGACGAACATCTCCACCTTGTCGAACCAGTGCACCCGGATGATGCCCTTGGTGTCCTTGCCGTGCGAGCCGGCCTCCTTGCGGAAGCACGGGCTGAACGCGGCGTACCGGCGGGGCAGCGACGCGCCGTCGAGGATCTCGTCGGAGTGGTACGCCGCCATGGCGACCTCCGAGGTCCCGACGAGGTACATGTCCTCGCCCTCGATGCGGTAGACGTCGTCGGCGGCCTGGTCGAGGAAGCCGGTGCCCTCCATCGCCCGCGGCTTGACCAGCGACGGGGCGATCACCTGCGTGAAGCCGGCCGCCCGGGCCTGCTCCATCGCGAGGTTCACCAGCGCGAACTCCAGCTCGGCGCCGACGCCGGTGAGGAAGTAGAACCGCGAACCGGACACCTTCGCTCCGCGCTCGAGGTCGATGGCGCCCAGCAGCTTGCCGAGCTCGATGTGGTCACGCGGCTCGAAACCCTCCGCGGCGAAGTCCCGCGGCTCCCCGACCGTCTCGAGCACGACGTAGTCGTCCTCACCGCCGGCCGGCGCCTCGTCGGCCGCCGGGTTCGGGATGGCGCGGATCGCGGCGTTCCAGGCCTGCTCGGCCTCGGCCTGCGCCGCCTCAGCGGCCTTGACCTGCGCTGCCAGCGCCCGGGTCTGCTCAAGGAGCGCGGCCTTGTCCTCGCCCTTCGCCTGGGCGACCTGCTTGCCGAGCTGCTTCTGCTCCGCGCGCAGCCGCTCGAACTCCGCGATCGCGGTGCGCCGGGCCTCGTCGGCGGCGAGCGCCTCGTCGACGACCGCGTCGGACAGCCCGCGCTTGGCCTGGGCAGCGCGGATCAGGTCGGGGTCGTCACGGAGGAGGCGGGGATCGATCACATCGGTGAGGATATCGGCCGGGCGCGACCCGGTTTCCCGCCCGGCGGCTCAGGCCACGGGCGGCAGCGCGAAGGTCAGCTCGGCGGCGGCGTTGGGCACGATCGCCGGCGACGGCGTGCCGAAGCGCTCCCAGCTGGCACCGCCCTTCTGCACCTGGTACGCCGTGATGCTCGGCGTGTCCGCGCAGAACAGCCATGCCGACCCGTCGTCGTACTGGAAGCCGCCCGCGAAGCCGCACGGAGGCTTGGGCAGGTCGGCCAGCGGTTCGCCGTCGTACCGCAGCAGCGTGCCGCCCTCCCGCTGGACCGGCCGTGTGTCGCTGTCGCCGTTGCCGGCGGGCTCGGTCAGGTCGCTGTCGATGCTCTCGATGTACGGCTCGCCCGTGGTCTTGTCGAAGCCGTTGCCGAAGATCCAGCCCTCACGTCGGGGCAACGTGCTCTCCCGCTTCGCCGACTTCGCCGCCAGATCGACCTTCCAGACGGTGAGGCCCGAGTCGACCACGCGCAACAGCTCGGGCTTGGTGGGGTCGAAGGCCCAGCCGACCGGGGTGAGGTCGGGCCGGCCGGTGATCGCGCGGATGTCGACGGTCTGGGTGGCGTCGCTGGTCAGTGAGTAGATCCTGAGCTTGCCGGTGCGCGACTCGTCCTTGGGCACTCCGGTGTCCGCGATCGCACGGGTGTGGTCGGCGCTCACGGTGAGCACCTCCTCGTCCTGACTGGCGTCCGTCGCCATCACGGGCGGCAGGGAGCGAGTCGTCGCGGCACCCGTCTTCGGGTTGTAGCGGACGTAGACCGCTCGCGCCTCCTCGCCGTCCGCGCCCTCGGCGGTCGTGAACCGGAGCAGCCAGTCGCCGTCGCCTGCCTTCGCCACGGCAGTCTCGTTGGCGCTGGCCGCGGCCTTCGGATCCGCCTTGTCGGCCGTGTCACCACATCCCGACAACGCAAGGACGGCGAGGGCCACGGCGACCGCCGTGACGCGCGAGGTGGTCAGCCTGGACATCGGATCTCCCTGTTCGACAGCCGTGATTCGAGTCTGTCAGAGAGTC
>DATAKN010000021.1:0-30661 GCA_036261595.1 Marmoricola sp. | reverse complement strand
AGTGAGTTCGCGGTGCTGGAGTTCGCCACCGCCCTCGGACTGACCGCCGACGCCGGTCGCAACCTGGTCGGGTTGGCGTTGGAGCTGGCGCACCGGTTGCCGAGAGTTTGGGCGAGGGTGCAGGCCGGGTCGTTGGCGCCGTGGCGGGCCAAGCGGATCGCGGAGAACACGCTCCACCTCAGTGTCGAAGCAGCCACGTTCGTGGACGCCCAAGTGGCACCGTTCGCGCACCAGACCGGCCCCGCGCAAACCCAACGGTTGGTGGACGAGGCGATCGCACGGTTCATGCCCCAGGTGGCTGCCGAGCAGCGGGACCGGTCGGCGGAGCAGCGGTACCTCACCATCGACCACACCCAGGTCTCCTTCGCCGGCACATCCCGCGTCCACGGCGAAATGGACCTCGCGGACGCACTCGATCTCGAAGACGCGGTGCGCCGGGGTGCCGAACAGCTCGCCGCGCTCGGCAACACCGAGTCCCTGGATGTGCGCCGGTCACTCGCCGTGGGCATGCTGGCCCGCGGGGAGCAGGCACTGGAGTTCGATCCTGCCGATGGTGGTTTCGAGGCTCGCTGCGCTCGCACCTCAACCACCGGGCCGGTTCACACCCGGGAGGTGGTGCTGTATGCGCACGTCTCCGCAGACGCCCTCTCCTCCGGGGACCCGGACGCACCCGTCCACGTCGAGAACGCTGGCGGGCAGCTGCTCACCGCCGAACAGGTCGCGCAATGGTGCCGACGAGGCGAGACCACCAAGATCACTGTGCGGCCGGTGATCGACCTGAACGAGTCGATCGCCTGCACCGGATACCAGCCCTCGGACCGGCTGGTCGAGCAGATCCGTCAGCGTGACCGCGAGTGCGTGTTCCCCTGGTGCCACCGCCCCGCGAGGGCGTGCCAGCTCGACCACATCACCCCGTGGGAGCAAGGCGGCCCGACGGCCACCTGGAATCTTGCCTGCTTGTGTGTGAAGCACCATCGGTTGAAGACCCACGGCAACTGGACGTACTCGATGGTCGCCCACGGGGTGTTCCTCTGGCGCGACCCCTACGGACACCGGTGGCGCACCGACCGGCACGGCAGCACCGACCTCAGCCCACCCGACCCCGCACCACCCGACGACTGAACCTGCCGCCCCGCACCCGGCTGTATCGATGACAGCCGGAGCGGTGGCACGTCCCGAAGGACTAGCCCACCCAGAAGCCGCGGCCGCCGCCGAACCAGTCGTTGCGCCAGCCGCCGAACTCCTCGGCGTACGACGACCGCGAGCCGCCGCGGGACCCTAGGTAGCTGCCGACGACCGCTGCGCCGAGGTCGTCGAGCTCGGGGGCCACGACGCGTCCTTCGACCCGCCGCGCCATCGAGTCGACGAAGCGAGCGAGGCCCGGGTCGTCGCCGAGCCGGAAGAACGTGGTCTGGGCGCCGAGCCTGCCGGCGTTCTCCAGCTCACGCACGCTGTAGGCGATCGTCAGCGGATGTGGCGGGTAGGAGAAGTAGACCTCGCCGTCGGGCTCGAGGTGGGACGTCGGCTCTCCGTCGGTGACCACGAGCAGCACCGGCTGGGCGTTCGGGTGCTTGCGGAAGTGCCGGTTGGCCAGCAACAGCGCGTGGTGCAGGTTCGTGCCCTTGGCCCACATCGCGTCGAGGGCGGTGAGCTGCTCGATCTCCATCACCTCGGCGTGCCGGCCGAAGCCGATCAGCTGGAGGTGGTCACCGCGGAAACGGGTGGTGACGAGCTGGTGCAGCGCCAGCGCGGTGCGCTTCATCGGCACCCAGCGACCGTCCATCGCCATCGAGAACGACGTGTCCACGAGCAGCGCGACCGCCGCCTGCGTGCGAGCCTCGGTCTCCTGGACCTCGACGTCCTCCATCTCGAACAACCGGTTCGAGCGGGTGCCGCCGGACGCGCGGCGTACCACTGAATTCATCACCGTGCGCGGCACGTCCCACGGCTCGGTGTCGCCGAACGCCCACTCCCGGGTGGCGCCGGAGCGCTCCCCCGCCGCCCCGGCCTGGCGCAGGTCACGCTGCCCCTGTCGCCCCGAGAGCCGGCCGGCGACGTCGCGCAGCAGGGCCTTGCCGAGCTGGCGCATCGCCTTCGGCGACAGCCGCAGCTGTCCGTCGGAGGTGCGCTTGAGGTAGCCAGAGTCCCGCAGCGCGCGCTCGAGGTCCTGGAGCGTGCGTGCACTGACGGCGGCCTCGTCACCGAGCTGGCGGGCGAGCGCGTCCAGGTCGACGTCGTCGAGCCTGGCGCCGCTGTAGGACTGCGAGAGCTGCTCGGAGAGCTCGTCCAGCTCGGCGAGGTCCTGCAGAACGCCGGTGCCGTCGCCGAGCCCGAGGCCCTGGTCGCCTTCGAACTGCTCGGAGCCACCCCAGTCCTCCCCGGGCCGCAGCGCCTGGAGGTTGGAGTCGAGCCGGCTCAGGGAGTCCATCAGATCGGGACTGCCGAACGCCTGCGCCGAGAGCTCCATCAGCTCCTGGCGCTGCTCGGCAGACATCGAGTTCAGCATCCGTTGCGCGGCCGCGGACCGTTGCGCCAGCGCGTCGAGCAGCTCGTCGATGTTCTGCGGGTTCTCCGGGAAGAAGTCCCCGTGCTTGTCCATGAAGTCATCGAAGTCGGCCTGCGAGTCCTCACCCAGGCGGTGCTTCTCCAGCAGGTCGTTGAGGTCGCCCAGCATCTCGTTGATCGCCGCCCGGTCCTCGTCGGTGGCGTTCTCCAGGGCCTGCTTCATGCCGGCGAACCGCTGGTCGAGCAGCTCGCGACCGAGGAGGTCCTTGATCTTCTCGTAGTCCGCACGCGCCTCGCTGCTCTGCCACTCGTACGACGACAGCTCGGTCACGGCGGCGGCCACCGAGGGCGGCAGGCCGTCGAGCTGCATCTCTCGGAACGCCCGGTCGGCGTCGTCCAGGTCGACGTCACGGGCCAGTTGTTTGCGCTCCTCGAGCACCGCCCGGTCGAGCAGCTCGCGCACCTCCTGCAGCGTGCCGTCCAGGCGGTGCCGCTGCAGCAGGTCGCGCCGCTTCTCGGCCACCCGACGGGCCAGGTCGTCCAGCCCCTGCTGCTCGCGACCACCGCGGCGGAGGTACTCCTGCA
This sequence comes from Marmoricola sp., assembly GCA_036261595.1. GTDB lineage: Bacteria > Actinomycetota > Actinomycetes > Propionibacteriales > Nocardioidaceae > Marmoricola. The sequence continues at coordinate 27,571 of DATAKN010000021.1, read as the reverse complement.
TGGCGCGCTCCGGCGAGTAGCCGGACATCACGTCCTCGCCGATGTGCTCCAGCGCGTCGGCCAGGTCGACCGGCGGCGCGAGCGGATCGGGCCCGCCGGCGTACCGTCGGTAGCTCGAGCGGTGCTGGTCGCGGGAGCGCTCAGCCACCGTAGACGGCCTCTCCCCCGCCGGTCTCCTTCGCGACCTTGCGGGCCAGGTAGAGCCCCTCGAGGGCCAGCTCGATCGCGCCCGCGCGCTCACCGTCGTTGGTGGCGTCGAGGCGGTTGCAGATGTCGTCGTAGAGCTCCGACTCGCCGAGCACGGGCAGGCCGGAGAGGAACTCCCGGGCGGTCACCTGCTCGCCCGTGGTCACGATCGCTCCGGACTCCAGCGCCTCGACCAGCAGCCCGAGATCGAGCCCGGCCAGGCGCGATCGGACCACCTCGGCGGTGGCAGTGCGCAGCAAGTGGGTGAGGATCTCTTCCTCGCGCCCCTCCTCGCCGGTCTCGAACTCGATCTTGCCGCCGAGGACGTCGACCGCGGTCTGCAGGTCGACGACACGAGCGACCGCCTCGTCCTCACCCTGTGCGGTGGCCCGGTGCAGGGCGGCAGCGGCGATGGTCTCGGCGCCGGCGATCGCGAACCGGGCGCTGACGCCGGACCGCTGGTCGACCGACTGGCTGTGCCGCAGCGCCCGGGTGAAGCGGGCCAGGATCTCGACGAGGTGGTCCGGTACGTCGGCCACCAGGTGGGCCTCCTGCCGGATCACCGCGACCTCGTCGTGGATCTCGGTCGGGTAGTGCGTGCGGATCTCGGCGCCGAAGCGGTCCTTCAGCGGAGTGATGATCCGGCCTCGGTTCGTGTAGTCCTCGGGGTTGGCGCTGGCCACGACGAACACGTCCAGCGGCAACCGCAGCACGTAGCCGCGGATCTGGATGTCGCGCTCCTCCATCACGTTGAGCATCGCAACCTGGATCCGCTCGGCCAGGTCGGGCAGCTCGTTGATCGCCACGATGCCGCGATGGCTGCGCGGGATCAGCCCGTAGTGGATCGTCTCGGGGTCGCCCAGCGAGCGGCCTTCGGCCACCTTCATCGGGTCGACGTCACCGATCAGGTCGGCGACGCTGGTGTCGGGCGTGGCGAGCTTCTCGGCGTACCGCTCGTCGCGGTGCCGCCAGTCCACCGGCAGGTCGTCGCCGAGCTCGGCGGCACGACGCTGCGACGGATGGGTGATCGGCTCGTAGGGGTGCTCACCGAGCTCGGAGCCGGCGATGACCGGCGTCCACTCGTCGAGCAGGCCGACCAGCGTGCGCAGCAGTCGGGTCTTGCCCTGCCCGCGCTCGCCGAGGAGCACGACGTCGTGGCCGGCCAGGAGCGCCCGTTCCAGCTGCGGGATGACCGTGCTCTCGAAGCCGTGCAGGCCCGGCCAGGGGTCGCGGCCGTCGCGGAGCGCGGCGAGCAGGTTGTCGCGGACCTCCTGGCGCAGCGACTTCTGGACGTGGCCGGAGGCGCGGAGCTCTCCGACGGTGCTGGGTGCAGAGGTGGGATCGAAGGAGATCTGGCTCACTCCGGAAGCCTACTCAGCGCACCCTCACGCCCACAGGGCTCGAGAGACCGCGCCCGTTGTCGGCACACGCGGGCACCACCACAGTGAGGTGGGCGTGCAACCGGTGCCGGAAACGGTGCACCAGCCGGTAGGCACCGTTGGCGTGGACGGTCGAGCGACCCAGCCTGACCGGCTTCGGGCCGCTGGCCAGCGGGCGCAGCTCACCCCGCCACAGCTCGACGGCACAGCCGGCCTTCACCGGGTACGTCGTGCCGCGGATGACGAGCCGCTGCCCCCGCCGCAGCGTGCGGTCGTTGACGCGACGGGTGATCCGCGGCGCGATCTGGACGACGTACGGCGTCGACACGATCGGCGCCTGGTCGGACGCGTTGGCGAAGCGCCACTGGACGGCTGCATTGCGGTCGAGCACCGCCACCACCGACGCCGAACCGGAGTCGTCAGTGGTCGCGCTGCCGGCCTGGATCCAGTCCGACGACCCGGCGGGCAGCAGCCAGAGCGAGAGCACGGCACGTGGCACGGGGGTGCTCTGGTCGACCAGCATCGCGGTGAACTGCGTGGGCTGACCTGCGACGTGGGAGCCGAGGTCGTCGACGATGATCGGGAAGACGTCGGTGGCCGTCGTCGACGCACTCGTCGCAGGGGCGGCCGGCGAGGCGCACAGAACCACGAGCACCACGATGAGCGCTCTCAACGCACGAGCCACGGTCACCCTCCCCTGAAACCACTGCCGATCATAGGGCGCTGGACCGGCTCCCACGGACGTCTCGGGCGTGAAGAGCGCCAAGTGTCGTCATGCCTTGCGGTGCTTGCCGCGCTTGACGCGGATCCGCGTGGTCTCGCTGAGCACGATCAGCACGAGGGCAGCCGCCCCGATCGTCCACCAGGCCTCGTCGCTGATCCGCGAGGTCACCGACGCGCGGCCCGGCGGCGCCACGGGCGCGGCGACCTGGGTGAGGGTCGTCGCTGGGGTCGAGGGGGTCACCCGGGTGGGGCGGCGCAACCGGTCCAGCGCATTCTTGGCGTCGTCGATCTGCTGCTGGCTCGGCGGCGCCAGCGTCGTCACCGAGCCTGGGTCGATCCCCGGGGCCGGGCTGGGCGTCGGGTCCACGGCGAGGGCTGGCGCAGCCAGGGTCGTGACGACGAGGCCGCCGACGACGAGGGCGCAGGCGTACCTCAGCACCGCCCGCGCGTTGCGTCCCATATGTGGCACAACGACACCATCCCGAGGGCGTCACGCCTCACGTGGCGAGGATCACCGAGGAGCCGTGACCGAACAGGCCCTGGTTGGCGGTGATCCCGACCCGGGCGCCGTCGACCTGGCGCCCCTCGGCCTGGCCCCGCAGCTGCCAGGTGAGCTCGCACACCTGGGCCAGCGCCTGTGCCGGGACCGCCTCGCCGAAGCAGGCGAGTCCGCCCGAAGGGTTCACCGGCATGCGGCCGCCGATCGTGGTGTCACCAGCGCGGAGCAGCTGCTCGGCCTCCCCGCGCTTGCACAGCGCGAGGTCCTCCATCCAGTCCAGCTCGAGAGCCGTGGAGAGGTCGTAGACCTCGGCCACGTCGACGTCCTCGGGGCCGATGCCCGCCTCCTCGTACGCCGCGTGCCCGATCGACTCCTTGAAGGTGCGGGTCTCGACCGGCTCGACGCCCGGAGACGGCTGAGGGATCGGGTCGGTGGACATCAGCGGCATGTCGATGACGGTGTTGGGGAACGTCGGCGTCACCGTCGAGATCGCCTTCACCCGGACCGGTTCGGCGAGGCCGTGGCGGCGGGCGTACTCCATCGAGGTCAGCACCACCGCCGCGGCGCCGTCGGAGGTCGCGCAGATGTCGAGCAGGTGCAGCGGATCGGCCACCACCGCGGAGCCGAGCACGTCCTCGACGCTGACCTCCTTGCGGTAGCGCGCGTTCGGGTTCGCGAGCCCGTGCCGGGCGTTCTTCACCTTCACCGCGGCGAAGTCGGCCTGCGTCGCGCCGTACAGGTCCATCCGGCGGCGGGCATACAGCGCGAAGTACGCCGGGTTGGTCATCCCGAGCAGCCGGAACCGCAGCCAGTCGGGGTCGTCCCAGCGCTCACCGGCGTTGGGTGCGAGGAAGCCCTTGGGCGTGGTGTCCGCGCCCACGACCACGGCGACCTCGGAAAGACCGGCGAGGATGCGCGCCCGCGCCGTGTCGAGCGCTTGGGCGCCGGTGGCGCACGCGGCGTACGACGTCGCGACCCGGGCGCCGTTCCAGCCCAGCGCCTGGGCGAAGGTGGCACCGGCGACGTAGCCGCCGTAGCCGTTGCGGACGGTCTCGCCGCCGACGACCAGGTCGACGTCGGTCCACGCGACGCCGGCGTCGGCCAGGGCCGCTCGGGCCGCGTGCACGCCGTACTCGACGAAGTTGCGGCCCCACTTGCCCCACGGGTGCATGCCGACCCCGGCGACGGCCACGTCGTGCGTGCTCACTGGTCGACCTCCTCTCCGAGCTCGACCACGGGCTTCCAGCGCCAGATCGTGCGCACGCCCGTGTCGTCGGTGTGGAGCGGCTCGACCACGAGCTCCACCTCGCGGCCCACCTCGAGGTCGGCGACGCCGTACCCGGCGGCCACCTGGCCCAGCACGACCAGGCCCTCCGGGAGCTCGACGGCCGCGAGCGCGAACGGCTCGTACGGGTCCGAGGCGGGGACGTACGGCGCCGGCGGCTGGTACTGCGCGTCGGTGTAGGACCACACCCGGCCGCGACGCGACAGCGTCGCCTCCTCGAACTCCTCGCCGGCGCACTCCGGGTTGCGGCAGAAACCCTGCGTGCGTGGGAAGAACGTGCTCCCGCAGGTCGTGCAGCGCGAGCCCACGAGCGCAGGCTCCGGCCCGGTCGTGAACCAGCCGTCGATCGCCGGTGTGGTCTCGGTCATGGTCGCCCTTCGCAGTCCGGAGGTCGGTCGGTGCCCGGTCGAAACTAGAACAGGTTCTCATCATCCCACAGACCCGTCGACCGGCCGTGTCGTCTCGTGGTTGTGCCACAGTGTGGCCGTGGTGGTGGCGGTGTGGGTGCTCGCGGTCGCACTGATCGGGACCCTGGCCGCGCTGGCCGTCACCCTGCGGCTCCTACGCGACGCCCGCCGGGAGACCGAGCACCTGCAGGAGACCGTGGAGAGCCAGCTGGTCGAGTCACGCAACCCTCGGGCGGTGCAGGCAGCCGGCAAGGTGGTCACGAAGGTCGTCGAGGCCGCGACCCGGGCCCGCGAGCAGGGTGTCGGACGGATGGTGATGGCCTCCCTGGAGGACTTCACCCGGTGGGCCGTCGAGCAGAGCGCGGTGATCCGCCGGATGGCGGCTCCAGACGGGACGGTCACGATCCTGTTCTCCGACATCGTCGGGTCGACGCAGCTGAATTCGAGCCTGGGCGACAGCCGCTGGGTGCGGGTGCTGGCCGCCCACGACGAGCTGGTGGAGACCTACGTCGAGAAGTACCGCGGACTGATCGTGAAGACCCAGGGCGACGGGCACATGGTCGTGTTCACCACCCCCGACCTCGCCCTGCGTGCGGCCTGGGACATCCAGCGGGCGTTCGGTGCGAAGTGGAACCACAGCCGCGAGCTGCGGCGTACGCCGATCCGCGTCCGGATCGGCCTGCACACCGGTACGGCGATCGAGCGAGGCGGTGACTACCTCGGCCAGAACGTCGCCCTCGCCGCCCGCGTCGCGGCGCACGCCGACGGCGGCGAGATCCTGGTCACCGGCGAGATCCGCGACGACTGCGCCGACGAATTCGAGTTCACGCCAGCAGGCGCGGTCGAGCTGAAGGGCTTCCCCGACCCCCAGGCGCTGTGGCACGTCGCGGGGCCGGCCTAGGAGCTCCTGGACCAAGCGAGCACGACTCGGGCCCAAGGCCTCTGCTGCACCGCAGAGACCGGTGGTTGCCTGACGGTATGGACTCCGACGAGGCCAGGGAGCTTGAGCTCCTCGTCGAGCGGCTCCGGCGTCGCTACCCGACGATCCCTGGGGCGATGATCCGCAGGGAGGTGGAGCGCCTGTCCCAGGAGTACGACGGTGCCCAGGTGCGCACCTTCTTGACGATCCTGGTCCGCCGGGAGGCGCGTCAGGCGCTCGCGCGCCGGCGCAAGCCGACCTGAGCGCTCACTCCACGATCCAGCGGCCGATCAGGGTGCCCTGCTCCTCCAGGAGCAGCGCGAGCCGCATCCGTACGTCAACCGCGGGGCCCTCGAGGATGCGGGGGTGCACGCCCCCGATGGTGCGCGGGACCCAGGTGAGGCAGAGCTCGTCCGCGACCCCCGCGGCCAGCAGATCGCGGAGCAGGTGGGGTCCACCCTCGCTGAGCAGGTCACGCAGGCCGCGCTCGACCAGAGCCGCCTTCATGGCGGCCAGATCGACCTGCGACTCGCCCACGACGATGACCTGGTCGGCGCCGAGCGTGTCCCGGCACTCGTCGAGGCCCAGGGAGTCCGCACAGGTCACCAGCAGCACCGTGCCGGTGGGCGCGTCGCGCAGCTGCTCGGGCACCAGGCCCCGGTGGGAGACGATCACCAGCGGGACGGCGGCGACGCGGTAGCCCTCGGTGCGCGCGGTCCCGGCGCCGACCACGATCGCGTCGGCCTGGGCCCGCAGGGCGTGGAAGACCCGCTTGTCGGCCTCGTTGTTGATCGACCCGCTCTTGCCGGACTCGCCGTTCGCCGCGCCGTCCAGCGTGCTGACCATGTTGACCCGCAGCCAGGGCAGCGACGGCGGCCGGTAGAGACGCTCGAGCTCGTCCTCGCCGACCTCGCCGGTCGCACCGCCCTCATGGGTCAGGATCCGCATTGCCACCTCACCACCCAGTACTGCACGCCGTACGGCGCATCGTCGTAGTCGACCTGCACGTCGGTCACCGGTCCGACCCGGCCCGCGACGCGACGCAGCACGTCGGCGTCCGGCATCGCCCAGAGCTCCTCGGCCAGCGCGGTGTCGATCCTCCCGAGCGCCGCCTGGTCGCCCTCGGCGAGGGCCCGTCCGATCGCGGCGTCGAAACCGGCCGACCGCTCGTCGAAGTGACCGGGCGCCTTCTCGGTGCGCGTCGCGGAGCCGTTGGCCACGACGAGCATCCCCGGTCCGTCACCGCGGCCCTCGGCGAGCAGGTGCTCGGCGATCCGGTGCGCCGACGGGGAGCCGCGGAGCGCCGTGGCCGGGCCGTCGGCGAGCAGCCAGTCAACCGCCTCGTGGACGGCGCCGCGGAGGTCGGTGATCGGGTCCTCGATCGAGGCGTACTCGGGAAGCAGCGCCAGCGTCGACGGCACGAAGACGACCCTCATGCCAGGCCCCGGATCGCCCGTTGCGGGAGGCGGCGCCCGGCGATCGTGTTCACCATGTCCACCACCTGCCGGGTCTCGACGACCTCGTGCACCCGGTAGATCCGGGCGCCGGCGAGCGCGCAGACCGCGGTGGCTGCGAGCGTGCCGGTCAGTCGCTCGCCGACGGGGAGGTCGAGGCTCTCGCCGACGAAGTCCTTGTTCGACAGCGACACCAGCACCGGCCAGCCGGTGGCGACCAGCTCACCCAGCCGACGGGTCAGCTCGAGGGAGTGGAAGGTGTTCTTGCCGAAGTCGTGGGCCGGATCGATCACGACGCTGCGCCGGTCGACGCCGGCGGCGACGGCCCGTTCGGCGTACGCGGTGGTGTCGGCGATCGCCGAGGCCACGACGTCGGCGTACTCGATCCGGAACGGGCGGGTGCGCGGCGTGACCCCGCCGGTGTGGGTGCACACGATCGCGGCCTCGTGCTCAGCGGCCACGTCGACCAGCGCCGGATCGGTCCCGCCCCAGGCGTCGTTGAGAACGTCCGCGCCCGCTTCGCACACCGCGCGACCGACGGCGGCACGCCAGGTGTCGACCGAGATCACCAGCTCCGGGTACGCCGCCCGCACCCGGGCCACGAACGAGACGACCCGCCGCTTCTCCTCGTCCTCGTCGATGAACTCACCGGGCGCTGCCTTGATGCCACCGATGTCGACGATCTCGGCCCCTTGGTCGACCACCTGGGCGACCCGGTCGAAGGCCTTGTCCTCGGCCCAGGTCGCGCCCTTGTCGTAGAACGAGTCAGGGGTGCGGTTGACGATCGCCATCATCAGCGTCGCGTCGTCGGCGAACTCGTGCCGGCCGAGCTTGAGGGTCATCCGGCGAGCTCCTCGGCCGGCGGACGCTCGGTGATCGGCACCGTGCGGGTCAGCGGGGCGATCCGGCCCTCGACCGGGTGGTACTGGCGCAGCAGCACCTCGGGGTCGGTGGAGACGCCCAGCCGTTGGACCGCCGCCGCGACGATCTGCGTGGCCATCGCGCCGAGGTCACGCAGCGCCTGGTGCCGGTGCGCGCGTCGACCCAGGTCGACCTGGGCGATCGCATCGATCCCGAGCAGTCGCGCGGTGTCGATCAAGGCGGTGGTCTCCACGGCGTAGCCGGTGGGCACGCTCAGTGCCGCGAACAACGACCGGCGCACCGCCCACTCGCCGGCCAGCGGTTGCACCAACCCGGCCAGTTCCGGGAAGAGCACGTTGAGCAGCGGTCGCGCCGTCAGCTCGGTGACCCGTCCGCCCTCGAAGGCCTGGCCCTCCCCGGTCAAACCCGTCTCGCCGTTGACCAGCGGGCGCTCGTAGAAGCCCTTCACCAAAGCGATCTCCGGCCGGGTGAGCAACGGCCCGAGCAGCCCTGGGACGAAGTGGGTGTCCCAGTCGAGCAGGTCGGCGTCCATGAAGACGAGCAGGTCGCCTCGGGTGACGAACAGCGACTTCCACATCGCCTCGCCCTTGCCGGGCACCGAACCCAGGTCAGGCCGGATCTCCGCTGCCCGGTGGACCACGGCGCCGGCGCCCTCGGCGACGGCGTACGTGTCATCGGTGGAGTCGGAGTCGATCACCACGATCTCGTCGAGCAGATCGGTCGTCTCCACCAGTGCCTCCCGGACCCGACCGACCACGTCCCCGACCGTGGCCGCCTCGTTGCGGGCGGGGACCACGAGGCTGACGGTCAGCCCGCTGGTCACCTTCGCCGCGAGCAGCTCGTCGAGCGAGAGGTCGCACCACGAGCTGGTGTTCGCCTCGAACCAGGCGTCGAGGGTGCGGGCAGGGTCGGACACGGTTCGAGGCTAGGGCATGTCTCGCAATCCACTGCCGTCGCGAGCGGCGTCAGGCGGGGTGGCTGGCAAGGCGGAGGAAGGAGGCGGCCCGCCAGTGTTGATTGGCTCTGGGGCCGCCGACTGACGACAACGCAGTCCAGCCGCCGCGGATGGCGACGCGCAGCAGGCAACGGGATTGGGAGACATGTCCCAACGGGGCCCGCCGAGTCCGACCGCTCAGGTCCGTGCGGAGGGCACCTTCGTCGTCTCCACGGAGTCGGCGCGTGCGGGCCGGCCGGCGTGGAAGACGTACTTCTTGTAGGTCCAGAACCGGAACACCGCGCCCAGCGCGAGCCCGATCACGTTGGCGGAGATGTTGTCGGCCAGGCGGCTCGTGTAGCCCAGCAGGTCGTGCGAGATCAGCAGGCAGACGAGGGAGAACCCGAAGCCGATCAGGCTGAAGCCGAAGAACATCGCCAGCTCGCGCCGCCGGTCGTCCGAGGGCACGTTGCGCCAGGTCCACGCGCGGTTGCCGATGTAGTTCACCAGGATCGCCAGCACCACCGCGAGCGTGCGGGCGTACGCCGGGTCGATGGTCTTGAACGGCTCGACGGAACGGAGGACGTTGAAGCCGACGACGTCCACGACGTAGCCGAAGCCGCCGACGGCGAGGAACATCAGCACCTCGGAGAACCGCCACACCAGCACGCGCGACAGCGCCTCGACCGCGATCGAGCTGGACATCTTCGACTGCCCGTCGGTGCGGTCGGTGAAGGTGATCGGCACCTCGACGACGCGCAGCTTGTGCTGGGTGGCTCGCCAGGTGTTCTCGATCTGGAAGGAGTAGCCGTTGGACTCCGACGCCAGCACCTCGATCGCGTCGAGTGCCTCCCGGCGGAACGCCTTGTAGCCGGCGGTGTTGTCGCGCACGCCCGTGCCGAGGACGAGCCGCACGTAGACGTTCCCGGCCCACGACAGCAGCCGGCGCTGCCACGCCCAGTTGTCCACGCCGCCGCCGTCGACGTAGCGCGAGCCGACGGAGACGTCGGCATCGTCGAGCGCGACGAACAGCGCGTGCAGCCGCTCAGGCGGGTGGGACAGGTCCGCGTCCATCTGCGCGATCCGGTCGTACCCACGCTCCATCGCCCAGGCGAAGCCGGCCCGGTAGGCGGCTCCCAGGCCCGCCTTGCCGGGACGCTCGAGGAGCCACACCTGCTCACCGAACTCGGGGCGGCGTGCCACCATCTGCGCGGTGCCGTCGGGGCTGTTGTCGTCGACGACGAGCACGTCGGCGTACGGGGCCGCGGCGAGCACCGCGTCCAGCAGCCGGTCGATGTTCTCGGCCTCGTCGTACGTCGGCACGACCACCAGGCAGCGGTCCGTCGGGGTGATCAACTCCGAGCTCATGGCAACAACAACCCTCCGCAGCGACCGACGACATGGAGCGGCGGTCGGTCGACGCCGCGTTCGAGGTAGACGTAACGGCCACAGACGCTGCCGACCTGCTGGTAGCGCGTCTCGACCATGGGCAGGATCTGGGCCTGGGCCAGCCGGCCCAACGTCTGGGTGCCCCGCACGACGATCCAGGTCGGCGCCTCCGGGCCTGCAAGGATGCCGCGCAGCAGGGCCATGTGGGGGTCGAGCGTGCGGGAGGGGAGACTCCACAGGTACGGGTACGGCGAGGTCATCCCCGTGGTGCGCGGAATGTCCGGGTCGCCGAACGCCGAGAGCACCGTGTCGCCGGGCTGCGCCGAGGCGGCGACGGTCCGGCCCACGGTGTTGCCGGGTGCCGGTGCCGGATGGGCCACCAGGGCCACGAGCGCCACCACCGCCGAGATGACGACCGCCGGCACCAGCACCCGGAGCACGGACACCGCGTGGAGCGAGAGCGCTCCGGCTGCGAGTGCCACGACCGGAACGGCCTGGACCAGGTAGTGCAGCCAGTAGCTGCCACCGGCCAGGATCGACGCGAAGGCGTACACGCCGGCGGCGATGAGGCCCCAGACCACGGCCGGGTGCCGCGTACGTCGGACGGCCAGCACGAGGAAGGCCAGGAGGAGCAGCGGCCCGATGCTGAGCAGGGCCGACAGGCCGAGCCGACTCAATCGGACCTGCGACGCGTGACCAGGCGTCGCGGCGATCACCGCGCCCGCCTTGACCCGGAACGGATAGGTCGCCTCGTACACGTCCAGCGGCGACGTGCCGTGCGCCATGGCCCAGAGCATCACCACCGCGTATCCGACGAGAGCACCCACCGCGCCGAAGATGACCAGATCACGCAGGGTGCGACCGGTGATCCGCCGGCTGCGCCAGGCGACGATCCAGCAGACGGAGGCGAAGACGAGGACGTCGGCCATGTTCTGCTTGACCAGCAGGGCGAGCACAGCGGCGAGCCCGGTGCCGAGCGCCGCGGCGCGGCCCGCGAGGGAGTCCTCGGCGTACACGGCCTCGACGGCGAGCCGGAGACCGAGGGCGATGAACGGCAGGGCCAGCAGCTCGCCGTTGACGGCGTCCGCGCCGATCAGCGGCGACACGAGGAGGCCGCCCGCGACCACGGCGGTCCAGGCGGCGGCGCGGTTCCCGAAGGCACGGCGTGCGGTCGAGGCCAGCAGCCACACCGTGGCGGCCGCGGCGAGTGCGCCCAGGACGCGCAGGGCCACGAGGCCGCCGGTGAGGTCGGCGATCCGGAAGAGCGTGATCAGCAGCGGTGGCCGGTCGACCCAGTAGTTGCCGTACAGCGAGGTGCCGCCGACGTGCCACTGCGAGGCGACCATGAGGAAGCCGGCCTCGTCGGGGCTTGCCGGCCGGTCGGCCAGCGGCAGCCGCAGGACGAAGACCGCGGCCATGGCGGTCGGCACGACCGGGACGGCGAGGCGATGAGCCACTGCTCCTCGCTCCCGCAAGGGAGCAAGGAGATCCGCGGTCATGTCTCCACTGTGCCCAGGGGTCGCTGAACCGGACCTGAATCAACCGGGACCCCGTCGCCAACCGCCGGGAGCCGGACGGTGAAGCGCGCCCCGCCGGCTCGCGACTCGCTGACGTCGACGACACCACCGCTGCTGTCCACGATCTTGCGGACGATCGCCAGGCCCAGACCACTCCCGCCCTCGTGCCGGGCCCGGGCCCCGTCGAGCCTCACGAACCGCTCGAAGACGCGGGCACGCTCCTCGGTCGGGATGCCCGGACCGTCGTCCTCGACGACCAGTTCCACGGTGCCGGCCTTCTCGCGCAGCGCGACCTGGACCGTCGAGACGGCGTACCGGCAGGCGTTGTCCAGCAGGTTGCGCACGACCTGGCCGAGCAGCACGGCGTTCCCCTTCACCTGTCCGGCTCCGACAGCGTGGGCGTCCAGGGTCATGCCGGTGTGGACGCGCACGCGGGCAACCTCGGTCAGCACGATGTCGTCGAGGTCCACGACGTCCACGGACCCACCACCGTCGGCTTCGAGACGGGAGAGCAGCAGCAGCGCGGACACGAGCTCCTCGAGCCGTTGGCTCTCCGCAAGCACGTCCTCGGCCAAGGCGTTCGAGGTGACCCGGTCGGGGTAGTCGCGGGCGATCTCCGCAGCCTGACGGATGACGGTGAGCGGCGACCGGAGCTCGTGGGAGGCGTCGGAGACGAACTGCCGTTGCAGCCGCTGACCCTCATCGATCCGGTCGAGCATCTCGTTGAGCGTCTGCGCAAGACGGGGGATCTCGTCCTCGCCGGCCGGCACGTTCAGCCGGCGCCGCAGCTGCTCGGCCGTGATCCGGTCGGCTTCCTCGCGCATCACCTCGACCGGTCGCAGGGCCCGGCTCACGCTGACCCACAAGATGATGCCGAGCGTGAGCACCACCAGCGGCACGGCCGTGGCGAGCACCCCGGCCATCTCCGCCCGCGTCTCGTTGCGTTGCTCGGTCGACCGACCCACGATGATCAACGCGACCTCGGAGCGGGTCATCGCTCGCCTCGCCACGAGCGTGAACGTGTCCTTCATGCCCGGTACGACGGCCGATCCGGTCACCCCGGGCGTCGTCCGCAGCGGCACCTTCAGCCGTTCGGGCCGGTCGCTGGCCACGACACTTCCGTCGGCGGCCACCAGCTGGACCACGACGTCGTTGCGCCCCGTGATGGCTGCCTCGGCCGGCGAGACCCCGCGCTTGAGCTGGGCGTCGATCGCCGCGGCATCGACCCGCGCGGAGTCGATCAGGCTGTTGCTGAGCGAGTGCGTGATCGCGGCGACCAGGGCCACCGAACCGGCCGCCATCACGAGGAGCACGAAGACCGAGGCCACCAGGGTCACGCGGGCCCGGACCGAGGAGAGCGCGCGCTCGAACAGGCTCACGGAACCCTCAACCGGTAGCCGCTCCCCCGGAGGGTCTCGATGTCCTCGCGCCCGAACGGCCGGTCGACCTTGCGACGGAGCCGGCCGACGTACACCTCGACGATGTTCGGGTCTCCCTCGAACGCGTAGTCCCAGACGTGCCCGAGGATGTCGGACTTGGTGACGACCTCGCCGCGTCGTCGCATCAGGTACTCCAGCAGCGACATCTCCCTGCTGGTGAGGTTGATCTCGGTGCCGCCGCGGGTGACGCGGTGTGCGGCCGGGTCGAGCTCGAGGTCACCGACGACCAGGTTGGCGGGGCGCTCGGAGGCGCCACGCCGGATGAGCGACCGCAGCCGGGCGAGCAGCACCTGGAAGGAGAACGGCTTGGTCACGTAGTCGTCGGCTCCCGTGTCGAGCGCCTCGACCTGGTCCCACTCGCCGTCCTTCGCGGTGAGCATGAGGATCGGCGTCCAGTTCTCCTCGTCCCGGAGCGTCTCGCACACCTTGTAGCCGTTGAGCCCGGGCAACATGATGTCGAGCAGGATCGCGTCGTACTCGTGCTCGCGGGCGTACCACAGGCCCTCCTGGCCGTCGTACGCCGTGTCGACCGCGAAGCCCTCGGCCTCCAACCCCGTGCGGAGCGACGCGGCGAGCCGCTTCTCGTCCTCGACGACCAGGATCCTCATGACCGGAGTCTCACATGCCCGGGGTGGATCAAGGCGGTTGGCTACGCCTCGACCGCCCACGGCACGTCGGGAATGACCTGGTCGACGAAGTCGGCAATCTCCTCGAGCGCCTGGTCGGCCTCGGGCAGGAAGCCGGCCGCGGCGTGGAAGACGTGGACCTGGTGGTCCCACACCTGGAGCTCGCACGGCACGCCGGCGGCGTGCAGCGCGGAGGCCATCGACTCGGCGTCCGGGTGGACGATCTCGGCCGTGCTCGCCTGGATCAGCGACGGCGGCAGGCCGTGCAGCTGGGCGCGCGAGGGCGGGTCCGGCAGGGCGTGGGCCTGCCCCGCGCGGCGGGCGGCGCGCAGAACGACCTTGGCGAGCCCGTCGAAGCAGTTCGACGGGAAGACCGCACAGGTGCTTGCCGACGTCGCCTCGACCTTCGCGGTGCCGTCGAAGTCGATGAGTGGCGACATCGCGACCAGGCCAGCCGGCAGCGGCAGACCCTCGGCCTGCGCGGCGAGCGCGACCTGGAAGGTCAGGTATCCGCCGGCGGAGTCGCCCATGATCATGATCCGCGATGCCGGCACGCCGGAGTCGAGGACGTGACGGTAGGCATCGAGGCCGTCCGCGATCGAGTCGCTCACCGGGTGGTGGGGCAGCTGGCGGTAGTCGACCGCCACCAGGCTCGCGCGGTTCTGTTCGGCGATGCGCGACATCAGCGAGCGGTGCAGGAACCGTCCGCCCACCACGAACGCTCCCCCGTGCAGGTAGACGATCACGCGGTCCTCGGTGCTCGGCGTGCGCAGCACCTCAGCCCGGCAGTGCGGCAGATCGACCCGCTCGTACGTCGTGCCGGCCACCGGCTTGAGCAGCAGGCCGGCGTAGTCGACCACGAAGTAGGGCCACGGCAGCAGCGGGACCCGCGACCAGACCGAGATGAACGGCCGGACGGTGCTGCGCAGCGCACCGGCCAGGACCCTGGAGCGGGCGCTGCCACCGCCGAAGTGCGTCGGAGCCGCCCTGCGCTCGAACTCGTGCTCGGTCGCCGGCGAGACCACGAGGGACAATCGTGATCTGGCCTCGGACGCACTCATCGACGCACCTTTCTCGACGGCGGATGCGCCGCAACATACCGGGACACCGCCCACCCCCGCGGGGCGATTCCCGGATTTCCTCAACAGTCGGCTGCTGCCGACCGGATCTGAGCCTTACCCGGGCAGGATGTGCTCATGCGTGAGACCCGGATCGCTCTCCCCCAGCTGTCCCTCTCGGCACTCACCTGGGGACCGGAGTCCGGACCTCTGGCCGTGCTGCTGCACGGGTTCCCGGACACCGCGCACACCTGGCGCCACCTGGGACCCGCGCTGGCCGACGCGGGCTGGCGGGTGGTCGCGCCGTTCTCGCGGGGGTACGCCCCCTCCGACGTGCCCGCCGACCGCAGCGGCCACGTCGCCGCACTCATGGCCGACGCCGTGGCCGTGCACGAGGTCCTCGGTGGCGGCCCGGAGGCCATCCTGATCGGCCATGACTGGGGTGCGATCACGGCCAACGCCCTCGCCGCCCATGCCGACTCGCCGTTCGCCCGCGTGGTCGCCATGGCGGTTCCGCCCCTGGCGTCGCTGCGCAGCGCCCGGGTGACGCGCGTGCTGCCCCGTCAGCTGCGCAACAGCTGGTACATCGGGTTCAACCAGCTGCCTCGCCTTCCCGAGCGGCACCTCGACCGGCTGGTGTCCCGCCTGTGGCGGGACTGGTCACCCGGGTACGACGCCACGGAGGACCTTCGTCACCTCGCCGCGGCCCTCCCGGACCGGGCGCACCGGACGGCCGTGGTCGGCTACTACCGGGCCCTGGCGAGTCCGTTCCCGCCGCCGCGGCAGTACCGCCGCTGGGCCGGCGCGGAGATGCGGCTACCCGTCGTACCCACGCTCTACCTGCACGGAGCCGACGACGGGTGCCTCGACCCGCGCCTCGCAGAGGTCGCCGCGGCGAACCTGCCGGCGACGACGGAGGTGCACGTCATGCCCGACGCCGGCCACTTCCTCCACCTGGAGCAGCCGGAGGAGACAGGACGAAAGGTCCTCGCCTTCCTGGGCTGAAGGACCCTGTGCACAGCCGCCGAGCGGGTGCACCGTCGAAGCAGCGGTCACCACGGCGGTGGTGCCGCCCTCGCAGACCCGAGGAGGAGTCATGGCATTCTGGATGGTGGGCCTGGTGGCCCTGGTGGCGGTGGTCGCGTGGGCGATGCACCTGCTGAAGGACGAGTCCCTGGGCCGCGAGCGGGTCGATGCAGAGCTGCACGACGCCGGTACGCCGACCCTGGAGTACGTCGTTCCGACCGGCGAGGACCCGGTGCTCGTGCTCGCCGCCCTCGAGCGCGCCGGCTACACCGCCTGCGTCGACTCGCACGGCACGCACCAGCTGGTGCTGGTCAAGTGCCCGGCCGGTCCCGAGTCCTCGCGTGCCGCGGTGCGCGCGGTGATCGAGTCGTCCTGGGTCACGACCCCGAAGGTCGACGTACGACCCCACGGGGCCGTGCGGTTCGCCGACGAGGCCTGAGCGCTCTCTGCGGAGCGGACGCGATGCCCTGAGCGGAGCGTCCGCACCGGTTTGCCCCCCGGGCACCCGGGTACCGCCGGGAGGTCCGGATCCGCTCCCAGGAAGGGGCCTCCATGTACTACGCGTTCGCGGTGCTCGCCGCGATCCTCGCCCTCGCCCTGATCACGCTCTACGTGCTGCGGGAGCAGACCGGCTTCTTGCAGCGTCGCGAGCGGGTCGACCGCGAGCTGCACTCCGACCGCACACCCACCCTGGGCTACGAGGTGCCGGTGGGCCAGGATCCGACGGTGGTCCTCGCCGCGCTCGAGCGGGCCGGCTACACCGCCACCACCGACAACACACATCCGCGGCAGACCGTGCTGATCGCCTGCCCCGGCGGCATCGAGGGTGAGCGGCGTCGGGTGCGCGAGGTGATCGAGTCCGCCGGCGTCACGACTCCCGACGACGGTGCTCCGGCGCCGGTCGAGGTTCGCTTCCTCGACGAGTGAACCACGCGCCGAGGCGTCGCAGATGTTTTCGTTTGCGACGCCTCGGCGATCAGGTGGTGCAGAGCCGGCAGCGGGTCAGCTCGGGAGCGTCCGGTCCCGCCGGGCGCAGATCGTCGCGTCCGGCGACCAGGTCGCAGTCGGCCCGGTGGACCGTGGTGCCACTGCCCGCCACCACCAGCACGGAGCCCGCGTCACGTGAGCGCGCCGCAGGACCGGTGCCGGCGGCGGCAGCGGTGTTGTGGGAGACGGCGTCGGCCAGCAGCAGCAGGGTGTCGGAGAGCTGGCGCTGGGCCTCCTTCTGGTCCGCTGCGATCCGGGCAAGCCAGGAGCCGAAGTACAGGAAGCCGCCGACGAACGTGATCCCGAGGCCCAGGATGCCCCCGGAGACGATGTAGGCGTTCTGGTTGTAGATGTACGCCGTGTGCGCCACGCCGTACCAGCCCAGGCCGATCACGATCAGACCGGCCGGCAGCAGGACGGCTCCGGCCACGAACAGGACCAGGTGCAGCAGCTGGGCCGGGTTGTTGCGCAGCGGCGCGACACCCTCGCCGCGACTGGCCGCCCGCGGAATGGCGTGCGGCGCCGGCTGGGCGGGGACGTGCACGGCGGGCTGGACTTGGGTGGTCATGTCATGCCTTCCTCAGGTCGGGGATGCCGGCCTTCAGGCCGTGGATGCAGGAGCTGCCGGCTCCGAAGAGCAGGCCACCGGCCCGCCGGAGGTACCAGCCGGCGCCCGACGCGAACACGAGGCCCAGCAGGAGGAGCATGCCGGGCACGCCGCCCAGTGGTGGCAGGCCCGGCACCGCGGACATCGTCTTGATGGGCGTGGTCGCGCCGGCGGGGGTGGAGGCGGCGGGCGCCGCACCCGGTGCAGCGGATGCGGCCGGCGGCGCACCGGCCGGCGGCCCGGCTGCGGCCGCCGCCGTGCCGGCGGTGCCCGAGGCGGCTGCCGGGGAGTCGGCACCGCCGAGATCCATCGCGGGCACGGTGGTCGAGGTCACCGACGCTTGGCCGAGGTGGAGCACCAGCCGGGGGGCGATGGTGTTCAACGACAGGATCAGACCCTTGAGCACGTTGGCCTGGCCCATGTCGGGCAGGTTGTTGACGAGCTGGTCCAGGGGCAGGGTCGGGAGCACCGCACGCAGGGGCTTGGTGTCCAGCGTGATCCGGACCGCCTCGGCGTCGATCTTGCCGACCCCTCCGTCGGTGCTGACCACGGGCTTGGGGACCTCGATCTGGATGCCGAGCTGCTTGAGCAGGTCGGTGGCCTGCGTGGGCAGGCCCGGCACGGGCGTGGTCGAGCCGGCTGCGGTGAAGCCGTTCGGACCGTAGGCGAACTTCTGCCCCGCGATCGTCATGCTGCCGACGTCGGCGACCTGATGGGTGTCCACGCTGCCGTCGGCCTTGCTGACGGTCTTGGTGACGACGTTGATGCCGTCGAGCGTGACCAGTCCGAGCAGCAGTCGCAGCTCCCCGATCCGCGAGGTCGCGGTCGCGGTGACCTGGTTGTCGTCGTACGTCGTGGACGACACGCTGGTCATGCCGTCGGCGTCGACCAGGGTGCTGAACGCCCCCATCGGATTGGTCTGCACCGGGTGCTGGTCGTTGCCGCTGGTCGAGCCGGTCAGAACGCCGCCGAGCGCACTGAAGTCACCCTTGCTGAGCCCGTCCAGCGGGTTCGGCGGGGGTGTCGCGGTGCCGTCACCTGAGTCCCCTTCGGCGAGGTCGCCGGAGCCGGTGTATCCGGCCTTGGCCACCGTGCGCTTGTCCCCCGAGTCGACCCGCTGGACCATGCCCGGCATCGGCTCCGAGGCCGCCTGGGTGTTGTCGGAGGGGAACTCGGAGTTCACCTGCACCGGGTAGCCGCCGTCGGTCAGCTGGGGCGGCAGTCCGAGCTGCTCGCCGAACGTCTTGAGACCCTCGCCGATGGCCGGGCCCGGCCACATCGCCGACGCGCGGGCGGTGCTCGAGGGCCCCGAGCTGCCGGCGACGTGGGTGTAGGAGAAGTCGAACTCCATCTGCGGCTCGGTCGGGATCGGGATCGCCGGCTCGAACACCTCGAGCTTGAGCGGCGAGGCCGTCGCATCGGTGGTGAAGCCCCCGTAACCCGGGTCGGACCTCACGACGGCCTGGGCCGGAGCGACCGCCAGCAGTGGTGCGGCCGCGACGCCCAGCGCCAGACCGGCGGCGACGACTCTCTTGCGCTGCTTGATCAACCGGCTCATGCCGCACCTCCCAGGACCACGTCGGCCATGATCGACTCGATCTCGTTCGGCTCACCGGTCGCGACGATCCGGCCGCCGGTCATCACCGCCGCGTGGTCGGCGATCTGCAGGGCCGTGCGGGCGAACTGCTCGACCACGAGGATCGACACTCCGGAGCGGGCGATCTGCCCGACCGTCTCGTAGAGCTCCTCCACGATCAGCGGCGCCAGGCCCATCGACAGCTCGTCGAGGAGCAGCAGAGCCGGGTCGGAGGTCAACGCCCTCGCCAACGCCAGCATCTGCTGCTCACCGCCCGACATCGTCCCCGCGAGCTGGTGGCGACGCTCGTGCAGCCGCGGGAAGTAGGAGTACGCCGTGTCGAAGACCTGGCGCGACGGCACGCCGGCGTACGACATCAGCAGGAGGTTCTCCTCCACGGTGAGGTTCGGGAAGACGCTGCGGCCCTCCGGGATCGTGGTCAGCCCGAGCTGGGCCAGGTCCTCGGGGCTGGCGCCCTGCACGTGCACGCCGGCGAGGTGCAGATCACCCGAGGTCGGTGCCATCTGGCCGCTGATCACCTTCAGCAGCGTGGACTTCCCCGCGCCGTTCGGTCCGAGCAGCGCCACGACGGCACCCTTGGGCACCCGCAGGTCGACCCCGCGCAGCACCTCGATCCGGCCGTACGCCGCATGCAGGTCGACCGCCTCGAGAATCGGAACGCTCATCGGTTCAACACCTTGGTCTCCTCGAGGTCATCGGACGGCTCGTCGGAGCGGGCGGCGTGCGCGCCGCCGGCCTCCCGCGGGTCCTCGGCGAAGCCGAGGTAGGCCTGCTGCACGACCGGGTTCGCCCGGATCTCGGCCGGCGTGCCCTGGGCGATGATCGTGCCGAAGTCGAGCACGTGGATGGTGTCGCAGACGCCCATCACGAGGTCCATGTCGTGCTCGACCATGAGGATCGTCCGGCCCTCCTGTGCGAGGTCGGTGAGCAGCAGCCCGAACTCCTCGGTCTCCCGCTCGTCGAGCCCGGACGAGGGCTCGTCGAGCAGCAGCAGCCTCGGGTCGCAGGCCAGCGCCCGGGCGAGCTCGAGCAGCCGGGCCACACCTGTGGGCACCGAGTCGGCCCGGTCCTGTGCGTACCCCGCGATGCCGACCCGCTCGAGCAGCGCCTCGACCTCGTGGTCGGCGGAGCCGTCGACGGACTTGAACAGGCCGCGGATGCCGTCGTGGATGTCGAGCGCGGTGCGGACGTTGTCGCGGACGGTCAGGGATCCGAACGCCTCGAGCCGCTGGAAGGTGCGGCCCACGCCGCGACGCGCGCGCCGGTGCACCGGCATCCGGGTGATGTCGTGGCCGTCGAGGACCACCCGTCCCGAGGTCGGCGCCTGCAGCCCGGTGATCACGTTGAAGCACGTGGTCTTGCCCGCGCCGTTCGGACCGATCAGGCCGGTCACCGAACCGGCCGAGACCTCGAAGCTCGCGTGGTTCACGGCGGTCACGCCGCCGAACTGCACCACCACGTCGTCAACCTGCAACAACGACATCGCGGTCCACCTCCTCCTCCGTGACCTCCGCGAGGTCGGCCGACGCCTCGCTTCCCGACTCCTCGCGCCCGCCCCGCAGGGCCATCCCCGGATAGCGCTCGGCGAGCCGCGGGTAGAGCCGGTCGACCACCCAGCCGTTGAAACCGAAGATCTTGTTGGCCAGACCGTTGGGGTCGCGGCCGACCACGACCGCACCGACGCCGAGCAGCATGAACAGCAGCCCGGCGACCGAGGGATGGTTGGACTGGGCGACCGGGAGGTACATCAGGAACACGCCGCCCAGCGCGGCACCGGTGACCGAGGTGACGCCCCAGACCACGGCCATCAGGAGCAGCAGCAGGCTGGAGAAGAACTGGAAGTCAGCGGCCACGGTGGTGCCGCGCAACCCCGCGAACAGCGCGCCGGCCAGCCCGGCGATTCCGGCCGAGGCGGCGAACAGGCCCACCCGCATCCAGCGCAGGTCCAGGCCGAGCGTGCCGCACGCGGCCTGGCTGTCGCGCATCGCGATCAACATCCGGCCCAGTCGCCCGCGTCGCACCGCGATGACGGCGAGCGCGATCAGCACGAAGAACACCACCATCAGCACGGTGTACTCCCCGGTCCCGGAGAACTTCAGTCCCAGGATCGAGAGCCGCTCGGCGTGCAGCGGGTTGCCGATCTCGTAGGCGAACGACGCCTGGAAGATCAGCTTGTCCATCAGTTGCGCGAACGCCAGCGTCGCCAGGGCGAGGTACAGACCGGTCAGCCGCAGCACCGGGATCGCGACCAGCGCACCGACCGCCGCGGCGATCAGCGTCGCGAGCAACAGCCCCAGCAGGTTCGGCTGGTCGAGCTTGGAGTAGGCGACCGCACCGACGCCGGCGAACGTGAACTGGGCCAGCGAGACGTAGCCGCCGTAGCCGGTCAGCAGCACCAGCGAGAGCATCACGATCCCGTACGTCGCGGCCGTGCCCACGAGCAGCAGGTCGGAGTCGGCCATGCCGAGAGCGAGCAGCATCACGAAGAGCACCAGCGCCCCACCCCAGATGCCGGACTTGGCGAGCGCCGGCACGGGGGCGGAGACGATCCCCTTGACCTGCCCGATGCGCAGCGGTGCCTGAGGCAGCAGCACCAGGATCGCGAACAGGAAGAGGGTGGGGATCACCGCACGCAGGCCGGCGATGTCACCGGCGCTGGGCAGGTAGCCGACGGCGTAGGACTGCACGACGCCCAGCCCCATCGCGCCGACGTAGGTCATCGGGAGGTTCGTGAGCTTGCCGAGCATCGCCGCGGCGTACGCCGAGATCACGAGCAGGGTCAGGTCGTAGTACTGCAACCCGATCACCGGCGTGAGCAGGATGCCGGCGAGCGCCGCCAGCGAGGTGCCGACCGCCCAGGACAGGCTGGCGACGAGCTGGGGCCGGCCGCCGTACAGGCGCAGCAGGAGCGGGTTGTCGACGCTCGCGCGCATCGCCGTGCCCACGCGCGTGCGGGCGAGCAGCACGTACAGCGCCGCGGCGACCAGACCGGACAGGATCACCGTGATGATCTGGTGCCAGGTGATCACGATGTTGGAGCCGATGCTGACCATGTGGCTGGCGAAGAACGGCGGCACGTTGCGCGGAGCCGGCGGCCAGATCTGCGTCGCCACGCCGATCAGCCCGACCAGGATGCCGACCGTGACGACCAGCGACACCCCGACCGGGGCATTGCCCAGGTCGCGCACCAGGACCCGTTGCATGAACACCCCGAACGCCGGGGCAACCAGCACCAGCACCACGATCAGAGCGAGCCAGGCCGGCAGGCCCTGCTTCTGGCTGAGGTCCCAGAACACGAAGGCGAAGACCATTCCCACCGCGCCGTGGGCGATGTTGAACACTCGCGTGGTGCTGTAGGTCAGCACCAGGCCGCTGGCCGCGATCGCGTACGCCGCACCGGTGAAGACGCCGATCAGCGTGTAGGAGATGAACTCGTTCACCGGTCAGCCCGCCGAGGTGTAGCCGCCGCAGACGTACTTCGGGGTGTAGGAGACGAACTGCCCGCCCTTGATCGTCATCCACCGCACGCACACCGGTGGATGCTTCGACCCCACCGACATCGGCGAGTGCATCCCGCCTCCGGTCCAGCCATCAGTGGCCTTGACCGCCGCGATCAGCGAGGCGCGGGTCAGCTTGCCGCCGAGCGCCATGGACTTCTCCACGAACAGCTTCGCCGCGGACCAGGCGAACATGCCGAAGAACGTGGGCTGCGCACCCGGGGACGTCTGCTGGAGCCACTTCTTGTACAGGTCGAGCTCGGGCTGGCTCTCGTTGAGCGGCGTGAAGTTGACGAAGAAGTAGGCGCCCTCCGCCGCGCTCCCGGCCTGCTTGAGGAACGCCGGGTCGTAGATCGACGGGTCGTACATCAGCACCTCGGGCTTGAACCCGGCTGACTGCATCGCCTGCGCGAGGCGCGCCGACTGCTGGTAGGCGCCGAGGAACTCCACGAACTGGACGCCCTTGCTCTTCATCTGCTGCACGTAGGGGCCGTAGTTGAACTCCGCCACGTCGATCGGCGCGGTGTAGACCCAGTTCATGCCCCGCTTGGCGCCGACTGCGATCTGGCTCTTGCCGTTCTCAGCAGCCGCTCCGGCGTTGAGGTAGAGGAACGCCGCCTTCTGGGTCGCGTCCTTGTGGGTACGGATCCAGTAGTCGTAGACCTCGTTCTGGTACTCGCCCGAACCGGTGGCCTGGACGCCGAAGCAGTTGCCGCACGCGTTGCGGGCCGCGGTCACCGAGGCGGTGCGGATGTCCGGGATCCCGCACTGCTGGGCGGTGGCAGCGCCACCGGAGTCGAACGCCGACATCGAGCCGACGGCAGCGAAGCTGGTCTCGCAGATCTTCTGGTAGCCCTGCTGGTCGGCACCGGCGTCGGTGCGCGAGTCGTAGGTGTTCAGCACCAGCTTGCGGCCACAGATGCCGCTCTTCACCGTCGTGTTGAAGTACGCCACGTAGGCCTTGGTCGCCTGCTGGGCGGCGGTGAACAGACCGGGGACCGGACCGCTGATGTCCGAGGAGTTGCCGATCGTGATCGTGGTGTCGGTCATGCCGGGCTGGTTGGTGAAGCCTGCGCATGATCCCGCCTGGGGGGCCGCCGGAGCGGGCGCACCACCCTTGGGCTTCCCGCCGGTCGCGGCGCCACCCGTGCCGGTCGCTCCGGTGGCCGTCGCCGTGCCGCTGGTGGTCGCGGCGTCGGTGCTGCCGGCGCTGGGCGCGTCGACCGACGTACCGGCGTCACCCGTGGCGCCGTCGCTCGTCGCGCCGGTGGTGCCGGTGCTCGTGCCCGCTCCTTGGCCGAGGATCGCCTGGTTCGCAGCCAGGGCCTCCTTCGGGCTCACCTCGGACCCACCGCACGCGGTGGGGACGAGCAGGGCGAGTGCGATGACGCACGCTCCGACCAACTTGCTGCGCACAGCCGAACTCCTGACTCCGGTTAGTGAACCGCGAACGGGACCCACATCACATAAACGGGCGGATGTGGCGGAGGTTACACAGAAAGTTGGAACAAGTTCTAGTTCGCTCCCGCGGGGCGCACGCCACGCCGTGTCCAGTCCCGGTGGCCCCTCGGCCTGTCGCGCCGAGCACGGTTCAGCGCGCGGCGGCCCGCTGCCTGGCCACGAAGCGCGTGGCCATCCGCTGCGTCAGGCCGGGGGCGAGTCGACCGACCCGCCAGGCGATCCGGGCCTGCCGAGGCGCGACGACCAAGGCCTTGCCCGCAGCGACCGCGGCGAGCACCTGGGCAGCGAGGACGTCGGGATCGAGCGGCCGCCGGATGCCCTGGCCCTTGAGGTAGTAGTCGCGACCGCGGACCCGGCCGATCTCACCCTGGTCGAGGATCGGGGTCTCGACCGCCGCCGGGCACACGACCGTGACGCCGACACCGTGCGCGGCCGCCTCGGTCCTCAGCGCGAGCGACAGCCCGACGACCGCGTGTTTCGTGGCGACGTAGCTGGTGATCAGGCCCGCGGCCATCAGCCCACCCATGGACGCGGTGTTGACGATGTGGCCGCTCCCCTGCCGGATCATCGCCGGGTACGCCGCCGCGACACCGTGCACGACACCGCGCAGGTTGACGTCGATGATGGCGTCCCACTGGGCCAGGGTGAGGTCCTGGGTCTCGCCGATGAAGGTGATCCCGGCGTTGTTGAAGAGCAGGTCGATCCGGCCGTGCTCGTCGACCACCTGGTCGACCAGCGCCTGGACGGCCGCTGCGTCGGTCACGTCGAGCTGCGCCGGACGGGCATCGGTGAGAGCGCTCGCGGTACGCGCGGCGGCACGCTCGTCGAGGTCGGCGCAGACGACGCGCGCTCCGGCGGCGTCGAGCGCCCGGCACAGTGCGGCCCCGATCCCCGATCCGGCGCCGGTGACAATCGCGGTGCGGCCCGCGAAGCGCGTGCTCACGCGAACGCCTTCGTCACCAGGCCGAGCAGGTCGGGGTAGCGCTGCAGGTGGGCACCGCCGTTGAGGTCCATCGTCTCGCCGGTCATCCACGCGGCGTCGTCGGAGAGCAGGAACCGTACGGCCGCCGCGACCTCCTCGGGCTCACCGCTGCGACCCAGCGGGGTGTTCTCCAGGTAGGCGTCGCGCACCCCCGGGATGTCCATGGCCGGAGCGGTCAGCGGGGTCACGACCAGACCCGGCGCGACCGCATTGACCCGCACCCGCCGCGGCGCGAGCTCGAGTGCGGCCACCTCGGTCAGGGACACCAGGCCGGCCTTGGCGGCGCAGTACGCCGCCAGCCCCGTGCCGGGCTGGCGGGCGTTGAGGGAGGCGAGTGACACGACCGAGCCGCCGTCCGCGACGTGTCGGCCGGCGTGCTTGAGCACGAGGAAGGACCCGGTCAGGCAGACGTCCACGACCCGGCGGAACTCCGCGACGTCGTGCTCGGTGATCGCGCTGAGTGTGCTGACCCCGGCGCAGTTCACGACGCCCTGGAACGCCCCGAACCGGGAGGTGACCGCGTCGAACAGCGCCACGACGGAGTCCTCGTCGGCGACGTCCACCCGTACGCCGAGGTGCGGCTCGCCCAGCTCGGCGGCCCGGGAGCCGGCGGCGTCCCCGTCGAGGTCGGCCAGCGTCACGGCGTACCCGGACCCGGCGAGCAGCCGGGCGGTGGCCCAGCCGATCCCCGAGGCGGCACCCACGACCACGGCCACGCGCTGCTCGTCCATCCAGGCTCTCCTGACACTCGTCGAGAATGATTGACACCCGTCAAACGCGGTGCCTAGGGTGACGCGCGTCACTTAGGCGAGTCAACCCTCAGGAGGCCTCGTGCCCGACCGTTCCGGCCCCACCACCGCGATCATCGGCGCCGGCATCAGCGGCCTGACGACGGGCAAGATGCTCAGCGACTACGGCGTTCCCCACACCTGCTTCGAGTCCTCCGACCGGATCGGCGGCAACTGGTCCTTCGGCAATCCCAACGGGCACAGCAGCGCCTACCGGTCGCTGCACATCGACACCTCGAAGGACCGGCTGTCCTTCCGCGACTTCCCGATGCCGCCGGAATACCCGGACTTCCCACACCACTCGCAGATCAAGGCCTATCTCGAGGCCTACGCCGAGGCGTTCGACCTCAAGCAGAACATCGAGTTCGAGAACGGCGTGGTGCACGCGGAGCGGCTTCCGGCAGGGGGCGGATGGGAGATCACCGACCAGGTCGGCGCGACCCGGCACTTCGATCACCTCGTGGTCGCCAACGGCCACCACTGGGACCCGCGCTTCGCCGACTTCCCCGGGGAGTTCACCGGTCGCTCGATCCACTCCCACCACTACATCGACCCGCGCACGCCGCTGGACTTCTCCGGCCAGCGCATCCTGGTCGTCGGCCTGGGCAACAGCGCGGCCGACATCGCGGTCGAGCTCTCCTCGAAGTCGCTGCAGACCAAAGTGACGCTCTCGACCCGGTCGAGCGCGTGGATCGTGCCGAAGTACGTCTACGGCAGGCCGGCGGACACGATGTACCGGACGACGCCCTACCTGCCGCTGTCCTGGCAGCGCAAGCTCATGCAGCTGGCCCAGCCGATGAACGGCTCCAACGGCGCCCTCTACGGGCTGCCCGAGCCGAACCACAGGTTCTTCGAGGCCCACCCGACGCAGTCCGTGGAGCTGCCGCTGCGACTCGGCTCGGGCGACGTGGTCCCGAAGCCGAACGTCGCCCGCCTCGACGGCAGCACCGTGCACTTCGAGGACGGCACCAGCGACGACTTCGACGTGATCGTCTACGCCACCGGCTACAACATCACGTTCCCGTTCTTCGACCCCGACTTCATCAGCGCACCGGACAACCACCTGCCCCTGTACAAGCGGATGTTCAAGCCGGGCATCGACGACCTCACCTTCGTCGGCTTCGCGCAGGCGACGCCCACGCTCTTCCCGTTCGTGGAGTGCCAGGCGCGCCTCGCCGCCGCGCACCTGGTCGGCGAGTACGCCCTGCCGAGCATCGCGGAGATGGAGCGCGTGATCGTCGAGGACGAGCAGAAGTACATCGGGCACGTGCTGAAGACGCCACGGCACACCCAGCAGGTCGACTACTTCATCTACGAGCACGACATCCGGGCACGCGAGCTGCCGCGCGGCCGGGCCCGAGCAGCCGCGGGTGTGCGATGACCGAGAGCGAGCGCTGGGACCGGCTCGTCGACCGCCGCGGCGCAGCGGGCGGCGACCTCCGGCGTACGGCGCTGCTGGCGGCCTTCGAGGAGCTGCTGCGCGAGCAGTCACTCGACGAGGTCAACGTCGCGGAGATCTCCCGCCGCGCCGGCGTGACACGGTCGGCGTTCTACTTCTACTTCGAGAGCAAGGCGATGGCGGTGATGGCCCTCATGCAGGGCCTGTACGACGCCGCCGCGGACGCCAACGAGCTGCTGGTGAAGGCGGAGGGCGAGCCGGCGGACCGGATCCGCGCGGCGATCACGATGCTGTTCGACTCCGTCGACCGCAGCGCGCACACCTACCGCGCGCTGCTCGAGGCACGGGCCGCCAGCCCCGCGGTCCGCGAGATGTGGACCGCCGGTCGTGCGGAGATGGCGAGCGTGATCGCCGGGATGATCGGCACCGAGCGCGCCGCCGGCCGGGCCGCCGAAGGGCCCGACGAGGAGGCACTCGCCCAGGTGCTGCTCGACCTCAACGACCACTCCCTGGAGCAGCACTCCCTCGGC
>DATAKN010000073.1:0-15183 GCA_036261595.1 Marmoricola sp. | reverse complement strand
TCGCGACCTCAACCTTGGCAAGGTTGCGCTCTACCAACTGAGCTACGTCCGCTTGCGACCACCGGTTCCGGCGGTGCGAAGAGAACCATAGCCGATGCCCACCGAAGGTCCAATTCGGGCCTGCCCGTGGCGCGTTTCGCGCTCCTCGGTCCTAGGCTCGCGGCATGCGCGCGTGGTTCAACGGCACCGTCCTGGAGGATCCGGCACAGGCGGTGATCAGGGTCGACGACCACGGCCTGACCGTCGGTGACGGCGTGTTCGAGGCTCTGAAGATCGTCGACGGCGTGCCGTTCGCGCTGACCCGGCACCTCGACCGGCTGACCGTCTCGGCGGCCGGCCTCGGCCTTGCGGAGCCGGATCTGGACGACGTACGTCGCGCCGTCGCCGCGGTGCTCGACGGGTTCACGCCGGCGCTCGGCCGGCTGCGGATCACCTACACGGCCGGTCCGGCGCCCTTGGGTTCGGGTCGCGGATCGGGTCCCACGAGCCTGATCGTGGTGGCGGACGTGATGGGCCCGGCGGAGGAGACGACCGCGATCGTCCGGGTGCCCTGGGTGCGCAACGAGCGGGGCGCGCTGGCAGGGCTCAAGACCACGTCGTACGCCGAGAACGCCCTCGCCCTGGCGCGGGCGAAGGAGAACGGTGCGAGCGAGGCGATCTTCGCCAACACGGTCGGCCAGCTCTGCGAGGGCACCGGGTCGAACATCGGCTACGTGATCGGGGGAGAGGCCCGCACGCCGTCGCTGGCCTCGGGCTGCCTCGCCGGCGTCACGCGGGCGTTGTTGCTGGCATGGTGCGACGTGGTCGAGGTGGATGAGCCGATCGAGATCCTGGACGAGGCAGAGGAGGTGTTCCTCGTCTCCACGACTCGCGACGTGCAGCCGGTGCACCGGCTCGACGACCGCCTGCTCGAAGCACCTGGTCCGGTCACCCTGAAGCTGCAGGA
Organism: Marmoricola sp.; assembly: GCA_036261595.1. Taxonomy (GTDB): domain Bacteria; phylum Actinomycetota; class Actinomycetes; order Propionibacteriales; family Nocardioidaceae; genus Marmoricola. The sequence continues at coordinate 14,237 of DATAKN010000073.1, read as the reverse complement.
GACCTGGGCGGCACGCGCAGCAGAATCGATGGACCCTTAGCCCGTGTCCCCACGGGCAGCCGGCTCGAGGTCAGGCGTTGAACAGCTGCGCGATCTCCGCGTCGAGGTCGACCAGGCCGGCCTCGGAGCCCTGCGGCACCATCGCCACCATCTGGTGGATGAAGGTGGAGAGAGCCCGCGAGCCCACCTGCACGAGCACCTCACCACTGGGGGAGGACAGCTCCAGGATGACCACCGCAGCGCCCTGGGTGTTCAGGCAGGGCCACACGTGCACGTCGCCGTCACCGGTGGGCTCGTAGAAGCCCTCGATCAGCAGGTCCCGTGCGAACGTCCAGCGCACCGGCGCCGGCTCGTCCACGAACAGGATGCTCACGGCGAACGGGTCCGCCGGGTCGTAGCCGAATTCTGCGGTCAAGGGCGTCGACAACCCCTCCGTGTCGACGAACTCCATCCGCATCTGCTCGCTGATTGCTTGAGCGGTGATCTGCTCTTGCATGTGCTCTGCCTCCCCAACTGGCCGCGTTCTCGAGAGATGGCCCCTCCCCGCCAACCTCGGCGCGACAAGATGAGTGTGCGTCGATCCGGGGGATGCGCAACCGCGAACGTCCGTTTTACCCCGGTTTGGAAGCGACTGGTCTAGTGGATTTGCGCAGGTGGTCTAGTTAGAGGGCTCAGTGGACTAGACCGGATTCAAGGGCTTGTGACTCGTTTGATGAGCGCCTTCTGGTCGGTGTTTGCGAGGCTGTTCCCGTGCCTCCGATCCCGACCGGTGGCGCCGCCGATCCACCGCGCGGCCCCAGCGACCCTGAGCCGAACTGGTGGGCACGCGTACACGGACACCTGCATCGCAACCGGGCGATGTCGGCGACCACCAAGCTGGTCGTCACCCTGGTCGGCACCGCCGTCCTGACCGCAGGTCTGATCATGATGGTGACGCCGGGACCCGGGCTGGTGGCCATCGTGGCCGGCTTGGCGATCCTCGCCACCGAGTGGGACTGGGCCGATCGCTGGCTCACCACTGCGCGTCGCAAGCTGCACGAGGCCCGGTTGGCTGCAGAGGCGATGGATCCGCGGGTACGCCGGCGCCGGATCCTGCTGGGCGTCGCGCTCACCGTGCTCGTCGTGGCGGCGGTTGCGGCGTACGTCGCCGTCGCCGACTGGCCGGACTGGTCGGTCTGGGTCTGGGACCGCGCTCAGTCCTTCCTGGGCTTCCTGCCCGAGCTGCCGGGCATGTGAGGTGCCCGTCGAGCCCGATGTGAAAGCCCCGGCCCCCATGGGCTAATCTGTCCCGCGCACGGGCGATTGGCGCAGTGGTAGCGCGCTTCGTTCACACCGAAGAGGTCACTGGTTCGAACCCAGTATCGCCCACCCGCAGAGCCGTTCTCCCCGAGAGAGCGGCTCTTGTGCTCTTCCTGCTGTCGGTGTCGGCGCTGTGGTTCGGCTGGGTAGCGCGGCGGTGTCGTTGCACCGAAGAGGTCACTGGTTCGAACCCAGTATCGCCCACCCGCAGAGCCGTTCTCCCCGAGAGAGCGGCTCATGTGCAGTGCCGGGTCGAGCCGCCTTGAACGGCCGAGACCGGCCGGCCTACCGTGGACCCCCTGCTGGCGAGGCGTCTCCCCAGCACCATTGCCTCGCCGGTGGAGTCGGTCTCGGGATCCCTCCCCACAGATCGGCAGCCGCCGGAGGCGTCAGGCCTCCGGCGGTCTCATCGACCAACCCGCCCGGAATGGCCGGCCAGCAGGCGCGGTTCCTCCTCCATGACCACCATCGGACTCATCGGAAGCGGACACATCGGGAGCACCGTCGCACGGCTGGCCGTCGCGGCGGGTCACGACGTGGTGCTCAGCAACAGTCGCGGGCCCGAGACGCTCGCCGACCTGGTGGCGGAGCTCGGCGAAGGCGCTCGGGCGGCGACACCGGCGGAGGCGGCGCAGGCAGGGGACCTCGTCGTGGTCACCATCCCGCTGAAGAGCTATCGCGAGGTGCCGGTCGAGCCGCTGCGCGGCAAGGTCGTCATCGACACCAACAACTACTACCCGCAGCGTGACGGGCAGATCGCCGAGCTCGACGACGAGTCGACGACGTCGTCCGAGCTGCTGCAGGCGCACCTGCCCGAGTCGAAGGTGGTGAAGGCGTTCAACAACATCAGCTTCGTCAGTCTCGGCGACCTCGCGCGGCCCGCTGGAGACCCCGAGCGGAGCGTGCTGGCGATCGCGGGCGACGACGCGGAGGCGAAGGCCGCCGTCACGCGCTTCCTCGACCAGATCGGGTACGACGCCCACGACGTCGGCCCGCTGTCCGAGGGCTGGCGGTTCCAGCGCGACGAGCCGGCGTACGCCGAGCTCTACAGCGCGGACCCTCCGGGCACCTGGCCGCCGAAGACCTCGCGCCGTGTCGACGAGGCGTTCCTGGCCCAGCAGCTGGAGAGGGCCAGGCGCTACCGCGACATGTGAGCGGTCCAAACCGGAGGGCGTCTGCCGTCGGGCCACCGATACGATCGACGGGTCCGTCGTACTCTCCCGAGGAGCCCCTGTGTCCGACCTCCGTGTCTCCGTGCTCAGCCCGTCCGGCAAGGCCGAGCGTGAGGTGACCGAGGGCACTCGGGCCTGGGAGTTGTTCACCGACGAGCCCGACGTCGTCGCGGCGCGGGTCGGAGGTCAGCTGCGCGACCTCGCGACGCCCCTGGCCGACGGCGACGAGGTCGAGGGTGTGGCGATCGACAGCGAGGACGGTCGCGCGATCCTGCGGCACTCCACCGCGCACGTGCTGGCTCAAGCCGTCCAGGAGCTGTTCCCGGAGGCCAAGCTGGGCATCGGGCCGCCAGTGGAGAACGGCTTCTACTACGACTTCGACGTCGAGACGCCGTTCGTGCCGGAGGACCTCGACAAGCTCGAGACCCGGATGCGCAAGATCATCAAGGAGAACCAGAAGTTCTCGCGCCGGGTGGTCACCGACGACGACGCCCGTGACGAACTCGCCGACGAGCCCTACAAGCTCGAGCTGATCGGCCTCAAGAGCGCCGTGTCAGCCGAGCCGGAGGGCCAGGTCGCCGAAGGTGCCAGCGCCGAGGTCGGCGCCGGCGAGCTCACCATCTACGACAACCTCGACCGCAACGGCGAGGTCGTGTGGAAGGACCTCTGCCGCGGTCCGCACCTGCCCACGACCAAGCGCATCCCCGCGTTCAAGCTGATGCGCACGGCGGCGGCGTACTGGCGCGGAGACGAGAAGAACAAGCAGCTGCAGCGCATCTACGGCACCGCCTGGGAGACCAAGGAGGCGCTCGCCGAGCACCTGCACCGGCTCGAGGAGGCCGAGCGGCGCGACCACCGCAAGCTCGGTCGCGAGCTCGACCTCTTCAGCTTCCCTGAGCTGATCGGCCCGGGTCTGCCCGTCTTCCACCCCAAGGGTGGCGTGCTCAAGCGGGTGATGGAGGACTACGTCCGCCAGCGCCACATCGAGGAGGGCTTCCAGTACGTCGGCACGCCGCACATCGCGAAGGAGGAGCTCTTCCACACCTCCGGGCACCTGCCGTACTTCGCCGACGGCATGTTCCCGCCGCTGGTGTCAGAGGAGCACGCCTACCGGCTCAAGGCGATGAACTGCCCGATGCACAATCTGATCTTCCGCTCGCGCGGGAGGTCCTACCGGGAGCTGCCGATGCGGCTCTTCGAGTTCGGCACGGTCTATCGCGACGAGAAGTCCGGCGTGCTCCAGGGCCTGACCCGCGTCCGGATGATCACCCAGGACGACTCCCACTCCTACGTCGCCCGCGAGCAGGCCCCGGCAGAGATCAAGCACCTGCTCGACTTCGTTCTCAGCCTGCTGAAGGACTTCGGGCTCGAGGACTTCTACCTCGAGTTGTCGACCCGCGACGAATCCAAGGACAAATTCATCGGCACCGACGAGCAGTGGGAAGAGGCCACTGCCGTGCTCGAACGCGTCGCGACCGAGTCCGGCCTGGAGCTGGTTCCGGACCCCGGCGGCGCGGCGTACTACGGGCCGAAGATCTCGGTCCAGACCCGCGACGCCATCGGCCGCACCTGGCAGATGTCGACGATCCAGTACGACTTCAACCAGCCGCACCGCTTCGGCCTGGAGTACCAGGCGGCCGACGGGAGCCGGCAGGAGCCGGTGATGATCCACTCGGCCAAGTTCGGCTCGATCGAGCGGTTCATCGCCGTGCTGATCGAGCACTACGCCGGCGCCTTCCCGCCGTGGCTCGCCCCGGTGCAGGTGCAGGCGATCCCGATCGCCGACCGGCACAACGACTACCTCGCCGAGGTGGCGCGCAAGCTGCGTGCCCAGGGCCTGCGGGTGGAGATCGACGACTCCGACGACCGGATGCAGAAGAAGATCCGCAACGCCCAGCTGCAGAAGGTGCCGTTCATGATGATCGCCGGCGACCAGGACGTCGAAGCCGGCGCGGTGTCGTTCCGCTACCGCGACGGGCGGCAGGACAACGGCGTACCGGTCGACGAGGCGATCGCCCGGGTCGCGCAGGCGGTGGCCGACCGGGTCCAGGTCTGATGGGCGGTTCCGAGCCGGGCCAGGTCCACCACCAGGACGGCGTCGGTACGGCCGACGGTCTGGAGCGGCTCTGGACGCCGTACCGGATGGCCTACATCCGGGGCGAGAGCAAGCCGTCGGACGACTCGATGGCCGAGTGCCCGTTCTGCCGGATCGGCGCGAGCACCGACGACGAGTCGATGCTGGTGGTGCACCGGGGAAGCACGGCGTTCGTCGTGCTCAACCTGTATCCCTACGCGCCCGGGCACCTGCTGGTCTGCCCGTACCGCCACGTCGCGGACTACACCGACCTCGACGAGACCGAGACCGACGAGGTCGCCCGGCTCACCCAGGCCGCGATGCGCACCCTGCGGGCCGTGAGCCAGGCGCAGGGCTTCAACATCGGCATGAACCAGGGCACGGTCGCCGGTGCCGGCATCGCGGCCCACCTGCACCAGCACGTCGTGCCGCGCTGGTCCGGCGACCAGAACTTCCTGCCCGTGATCGGCCACACGAAGGCGCTGCCGGAGCTGCTCGGCGACACCCGGGCGCTGGTGGCGAAGGCGTGGGACGCAGCCGGCTGAGGTCCGACGTCGTTCAGCCGCGGGCGTCCTCGCCGGCCAGCTGCCCGACGATCTCCCTGATCCGTGCCGCCCGCGTCGCCGGTCGTCGTGCGCTGTGCACCCGCCAGAGGTGCTCGCGCTTGGCCGAGTCCGGGAGCGCGTCGTACGCCGCCCGCGCGCGGGGTGAGGCGGCGAGCGCGGCGGCGAGGTCCGGCGGGACCACCAGTGCGTCCACCTGGTCGAGCTGACTCCACGACCCGTCGGCCACGGCCCGGTCGATCGCCGCCTGCCCCGCCGGCGTCATCCGGCCCGTCCGCGTGAGCTCCTCGAGGCGCCGCTTGTTGCGGGCCGACCAGAGGCCGCCGGGCCGGCGCGGCGAGAACCACTGGATCATCCGGTCGTCGTCCACGCGCCGCCCCCGGCTGTCGATCCAGCCGTGGCAGAGCGCCTCGTCGAGCAGGTCGTCGTACGTCGGCCCGGTCAGGTGGCTGGACTTCTTGCGGTAGACGACCCACACACCCTCGGGGCGCTCGGGACGGGCACCGAGCCACCGACGCCAGGCGTCGGCCGTGACCGGCACGACCACCTCGCGGCCGTCCGGGGAGGGCGGCTCGGGGAGGTCAGGGGTCCGGGTCATCTGCTCTCGACGACGGCAGGTGGCCCGTCAGCCGCACGAGGCGACGGTCGCGGCGACGATCCGCGCCCACGCCCAGCGCCCGTACCGGTGGGGGTGCACGCCACCGGTCAGGTTGGCGCGGTGCTTCTGGGCCCAGGGGCGCCACGGGGCGACGCAGGTGTGGGGCCGGGTGGCGGCGACCTCGTACATCGCCCGGGTGTAGGCGGCCGAGTACGCCGGGTTCCAGTCCGGCCGCTGGCGGGAGACCCTCCGCGTGAAGTACCGCGGGTCCCGGTAGACCGACACGAACACCACGATCGTCGTCTCGGGGAGCTGGGCGATCATCGCCCGGTAGCCCGAGACGGCGTCCCAGCCGGGATCCGCGTTCGCGCCGAGCGCCGCCACGACCACGCGCGGTGCCGGACCACGGGCGAGACGCTCGCCCAGGACCCAGCCCAGCGACGTGACGCTCCGGCCGCCTTGTGCGTCGACCTCCCAACCCAGGCCGAGGTGACGGAGCTCCGGCGTGCTCATCTTCGTGATCGAGTCGCCCGCGACGAAGACGGAGGTGTCGGAGCCGGTCCTGCGCAGATGTCCCGGCGCCGCCACGGAGGCGGCGCTCGCCACACCGCCTCCGGTCACGGACAGCACCACGCCGGCGAGCGCAGCGGTCAGGAGTGCGAGGCGGAGACGAGGTTTCACGAGCACGCCCGGAACCGTAGGGGATCGCGCGGCCCTGCGTGGGTGGAACGCGCGCAACACGCCGTGGTGGTGAGGACCGGCCGGATCCGGCCGTGCGCCGGGTGGGGCCGTCCCCGTAGGGTCCTGCTCCGTGACCGACCTCGCCGCCGACGCAGCGCTGGCTGCCGACGTCGTCCGTGAAGCCGGCATGCTCGCGCGAGAGCTGCGCAGCTCGGGCCTGACGGTGGACACGAAGAGCTCTGTCTCCGACGTCGTGACCGCCGCCGACCACGCCGCTGAACGGCTCGTCGTCGACCACCTGGTCGCGTTCCGACCCGACGACGGAGTCATCGGGGAGGAGGGCGCGGAGCGGCCCTCGGCCTCGGGCCGGACCTGGGTGATCGACCCGGTCGACGGCACCTACAACTTCGTGCACGGACTGGGCTGGTGGTGCTCGGCGATCGCCTTGGTCGTGGACGACGAGCCACTGCTCGGAGCGGTGTACCACCCCCACGACGACGTCCTGTACGTCGGTGGCCCCGAGCTGCCCACCACCCGCAACGGCGAGCCCGTCGGACCGCTCGCCGACGTGGACCTGGCCCATGCCTGTGTGTCGACCTACCTGCACCCGCCGTTCTTCGGCGGTGAGGTCGGCGAGGCGTTCGCCCGGGTCGTCGCCGGGGCTGCGACCCTGCGGATGCTCGGCTCCGGCAGCCTGGACCTCGCCGCGGTCGCGCAGGGCCACCTCGGTGTCTTCGTGCAGCACTCGGTGGCGCCGTGGGACTGGTACCCCAGCTCGGCCCTGGTCCGCGGGGCGGGCGGTGTGGCGCGGCGGATCACCTCGGCCGGGGTCGAGTGGTCGGTCGCCGGCGCGCCCACCGCGGTCGACGAGGTCTGCGCGGCGCTCCAGGACCGGTAGCCTGAGCGCGCCATGCTCGAGAGATTCCGCCAGTTCTGGACCAACGTCTGGGCGCCGCTGGGCAACCTGCTCCTCCGGATGGGGGTCAGCCCGAACACCGTGACGTTCGTGGGCACCGTCGGCGTGGTCGCCGGCGCGGTCGTCTTCTTCCCGCAGGGCCAGCTGCTGGTCGGGGTGCTGGTGATCACGGCGTTCGTGTTCAGCGACATGATCGACGGCTACATGGCGCGCAGCTCCGGCCAAGTGACGAAGTTCGGCGCGTTCTGGGACTCCACGCTGGACCGGATCGGGGATGCCGCGATCTTCGGTGGGCTGGCGATGTACTACGTCGGTCCGGGCGACAACACGTGGTTCGCCGCGCTGGCGATCTACTGCCTGAGCATGGGGTCGGTGACGTCGTACGCGCGGGCGCGGGCGGAGTCGCTCGGGATGCAGGCCAAAGTCGGGATCGCCGAGCGGGCGGACCGGCTGGTGGCGATCCTGGTGGTGACGGGTGCGGCCGACCTGGTCAACCGGCTGGGAGTGGGCAAGGACGCGCTCTGGGCGATCCCTGTGACCCTGGGTGTGTTGGCGGTCGCGAGCACGGTCACGGTGATCCAGCGCGTCGTCGTGGTGCGCGACCAGGCGCGTGCGCTGGCGGCCGAGGCCGACCCCGGCGTCTGACTCACTCGTCCTCGGGCGGCAGGCCCGGCGAGACGACGACGCCCAGGGCCTGCACGAGCACGACCGCTTGGTCGAGGTCGACCACGGCCTTCGCCAGGCGGTTCGTCAACGGGTCGACCGCGGACAGGTCAGAACCGCGTAGGTCGGCTCCGGTGAGGTCGGTCTGGCGGAGCGACGCGCCACTGAGATCGACGTGGTGGAGCACCGCACCGGCGAGCCGTGCGCCGGACAGGTCGGCCTCCCGCATCCGGACGCGCCGGAAGACCGCCTTGCGCAGGTCGGCGCCGGGCAGGCCGACGAACGCCAGATCGCCCCGGGTGACCTCCAGCGCACCGAACCGGCAGCGGTCGAAGGTGCTGCCGGTGAGCTTGCAGCCTTCGAAGCGGGCCCCGAAGAACGACGACCGGCTGAACGTGCAGTTGAGGAACGCGGTGTCGCTGAACCGGGTGGCGTTGAGGTCGACGTCGCGGAAGGTGCACCCGTCGAAGGTGGCGCCGTGGGCGGTCACCTCGGTGAGGTCCACGTCGAGGAAGGAGACCTTGTCGAAGGTGCGGCCGGAGAGGTCCTCCCGCTCCCAGGACTCGTGGCTCACCTCCGAGCCGGGGGAGGGACCGGGTGCGGCGGAGCGTCGTTCGGGCATGGCCACAGCATGCCGCTCGATGGGGACAATCCGGTGGGCGGACGGACCAGGCCGGGACGTAGGCTTGGCCCATGGCACGTGACCTGAACCAGACCTCCGCGACCCCCGCTTCGGACACCGAGACCACCGGCACCTCCCGGGTGAAGCGCGGCATGGCCGAAATGCTCAAGGGTGGGGTGATCATGGACGTGGTCACGCCCGAGCAGGCCAAGATCGCCGAGGACGCCGGCGCCGTCGCGGTGATGGCCCTCGAGCGCGTTCCCGCCGACATCCGGGCGCAGGGTGGCGTCAGCCGGATGAGCGACCCGGACATGATCGACGGCATCATCGAGACGGTCTCGATCCCCGTGATGGCCAAGGCCCGCATCGGCCACTTCGCCGAGGCGCAGGTCCTGCAGAGCCTCGGCGTGGACTACATCGACGAGTCCGAGGTGCTCACCCCGGCCGACTACGAGAACCACATCGACAAGTGGGCGTTCACGGTGCCGTTCGTGTGCGGTGCGACGAATCTCGGCGAGGCGCTGCGGCGCATCACCGAGGGCGCCGCGATGATCCGCTCGAAGGGCGAGGCCGGCACCGGCGACGTCTCGAACGCCGTCACCCACATGCGCACGATCCGCAGGGAGATCCGCCGCCTCGGCGCGCTGTCCGAGGACGAGCTGTACGTCGCCGCCAAGGAGCTGCAGGCACCCTACGACCTGGTGCTCGAGGTGGCCCGCAACGGCAAGCTGCCGGTCGTGCTCTTCACCGCCGGCGGCATCGCCACCCCGGCCGACGCCGCGATGATGATGCAGCTCGGTGCCGAGGGCGTGTTCGTCGGCTCCGGGATCTTCAAGTCCGGCAACCCCGCCCAGCGCGCCGAGGCGATCGTGAAGGCGACCACCTTCCACGACGACCCCGACGTGGTCGCGAAGGTGTCCCGCGGCCTGGGTGAGGCCATGGTGGGGATCAACGTCGAGGACATCCCTCAGCCGCACCGGCTGGCCGAGCGGGGCTGGTGACCCGCCTCTGATGACGCGACCCGAGGCGACGCGCGCCTGGGTCGCGGATCTGGTCCGCTCCGGACTGTGCTCGGCGGCAGAGTTGCGCAGTCAGGCGGTGGCGGCGATCGCGGCCGACCACCCAGGTCTGCCCGCCGAAGCGACCGCGGACGCGTGGATCGCCGAGGCGCAGGCGGCGTGGCGTGCCGATGCCGCCTCCTGGCCGGAGGTCACCGACCACGATCGGCTGCAGCGCGCGTTCGCCTCGCTGGAGGGCCGGGGGATCGCGGTCCTCCAGGGCGTGGCCGATCACTGGGAAGCGCGCGACGAGCTGGACCGGCGTACGCCGAAGCCGGCCGGCATCGCCTGGTTCACGCAGATCGACGTGTGGCACGCGATCGACGCCGGCATGCTCGAGGTGAATCTCTGGCACGGCACCACCGCCAACGTCGCTCCGGGAGACGTGCTCCTGGAGCAGGCCCTCGCAGCCTTCGCCGAGGTCGGTCTCGACGCGCATTTCGACGAAGGCCGTATCGAAGTCGCGGCGCATTGGCAATACCGGCCTTGATCGCTGTCTAGTCCACTATTTCGCTTTCGTACCAATTGCCTAAATAGGGGCATTTCATACCGATAGTGAAGTAGAGGCGCGGCCAAGGACGGTCGGCCCAGTGGACCGAGGAGCACGACGATGAACCGTTCGACCAAGGGGGCGCTCGCCGCCTCTGCGGCCGGAGCCCTCCTTCTCGGGGGTGCGGGTTCTCTGGCCTACTGGAACAGTCAACAGACAATCGGCGGAGGGTCGATCGCGTCAGGAGAGCTCACCCTGACGCAGGCCGTCGGCCAGTCCTGCACCGACTGGACGCTCGACGCCTCGGGCGGCACGACGGCGTACCTTCCGGGGACCACGCTGGTCGTGCCGGGCGACGTGATCACCCGGACTTGCGACTACACCGTTGCAGCCAGTGGCGAGCACCTTGCGGCGACGCTTGGGATGGACGCCACGGCGATCACCGGCGACGCGGACCTGACCAATGCGCTGACCGCAGCCGCGACGTACACGCTGGCCGGCAATCCGGTCTCCGACGGGGCGGCCATCACGAGCTCGGACAACGGAGCGGTGCTGCACGCGGTGATCACGGTGACCTTCGGGACCGGCACCACTGGTACGACGGCGCAGAACATGACTGCGTCGCTCGCCGACATCGTCGTGGGACTCACGCAGACGCACGCCTGAGTCAGCGACCCCGTCTGCCTGCTTCGGCTGGCGATACGGGTGTGGCGACCGGTGCCGACCATGAGGGCGTCCCAGGGTGCAACGTTGCTGCGCCGGGGCAGGCAGTGCCTGTCCTGGCTGCTGATCCTTGCCATCGGAGCAGTCGTGCTGGCCGCGGTGATCGTGCCGCGCCTGGGCGGCGCGACGCCGTACGTGATCGAGACTGGATCGATGCGCCCCGGGATGCCTCCGGGCACCGTGGTCGTCGTCCGTCCCGTCACACCTCGGGACATCGGGGTCGGCTCCGTGATCACCTATCAGCTTGAGTCCGGTCAGCCTGCCGTCGTGACCCACCGCGTCGTGGGTCAGGGGATCGACGGCGCCGGTCAGGTGCGCTTCCGCACGCAGGGCGACGCGAACAACGCCGTCGACGCCGGATGGGTGCGACCGGTCCAGATCAAGGGCGCGCGGTGGTACGCCGTCCCGCTGATCGGCTACGTCACGACCCTGATCACGCCGGGGCTCCGGCAGGCGCTGCTCACGGTGACGATCTCGGTCCTGTTCGGCTATGCCGCGATGATGTTCGCCGCGGACCTGCGGGGCCGACGACGGTCGCGCCCGGAGGTGACGTCGTGAACGCGTGGTGGCGAACCGTGGTCGCGCTCGGCATCACGGGCCTGCTTGTGGGGTGGCCGACGGGAGTGCAGGCGGCCAGGGACGGTTCGCCGGCGATCACCGTCAGCACCGACGGGGTGACGTGGTCCGCAGATCTCCCGGCGCCGCTCTTCCACGGTGCCGAGCGATGGGTGCCAGGGGACCAGCGCATCAGATCGTTTCTGGTGCACAACGGCGCCGACGGTGATGCGTCCGTGAGCCTGGAGCCGCGTGACTCGGGGACGCGTCGGCTCACCGAGGCCGGCAGTGTCGCGTTGTATGCGCGGTCCGACGGCGGCGCGTGGCATCGGCTCTCGGTCGGGAAGCAATCGGCGAGGCTCGGTGCCGCGCTCCCGGCGGGAGCGGTCACCCGGGTCGACATACGGGCGTCGTTCGATCCGACGTCGGCCAACGGAACCCAGCTCCAGGAGGCAAGGTTGTCGTTCGTCGTACGGCTCACCGAAGCGGCTCTTGCGCCGACCGGTTTCCGCGACAGTCGGCTGGTGGTGGTCGCCGGGCTGCTGATCGGCACCGGGCTGGGCCTGGTGCGCCGACCGAGGGTGGTGCGCCGTGGCTGAGCACCGGGCACATCGGTCCTCCCATCGGCGCTCGACGAGCGTCCGGATGGTCCTGTCCATGGGCGTGGTGGTCGCGGCTGTGGCGACCGGCACGTACGCCTTCTGGACCGACGACGTCACGATCACCGGCTCGACGTTCACCTCGGGGACGCTCGACCTCCAAGTGAACAACGCTGACTCCTACACGACCACGACGTTGAGCATGTCCTCGACCCCGATGGTCCCCGGCGACACCTCTGCGGAGGTCCTGACGATCAGGAACAACGGCAACGTGCCGCTGAAGTACACGCTGACGGGCGGGCTCGGCGGCGCCGACGCCGCCGCCTACGACGCCGCGGCCGTCCTCGAGCTCACGGTCGTCTCCGGGGGTGCCCTGTCGGGCAGCGGCAACGCGGCGACCTGCACCGGCGGGACGGCGATCTACGGTCCCACCCCCCTGACGAACATGACGTCCACGCCGCTCATCGGCACCCGACGCGGCCCGATCGCGGCGGCCGGGACGGAGGCGCTCTGCTTCCAGGTCACCTTCGATGCTGCCGCGCCGAGCTCCCTGCAGGGCAAGACCGCGACGGCGACCTTCACGGCCACCGGGACCTCGGACGTGAGCTGATGAGGACCCGACGACTTCGTACCGCAGCCGACCGCGCGCTCACGGTCGGTGCCTTCCTGGGGGTGGTTGCGGTGCTCGCCGCACTGGCGGGGCTCGCCCTGGGCGTTCGACCGCTGTTCTTCCGGTCCGGTTCGATGGCACCCACGATCGGCACCGGTTCGATGGCGCTCGCGCGCGAGGTGCCGGCCGGGGACCTGAACGTCGGTGACATCGTCTCGGTGACCACATCCGGTGGCGTGCGGGTGACCCACCGTGTCGTCGCCGTGTCGCCGGGACCTCCTGGGGCCGTGCTCACCCTGCGTGGAGACGCCAACCGGGTCGCCGATCCGGAGCGGTACGCCGTGGACTCGGCGTACCGGGTCTTCTGGCACGTACCGTGGGCCGGGTACGTCGCTGGCCGTCTCCGCTCGCCTGCCGTGATGGTGATGCTCGGGCTGCTCCTGGCGAGTACCTCACTGCGCGGCAGTCGACGGCGACCACGGACCGGAGGCAGACGAGCGCTGCGGCGGCCGCGCGAAGGGGTCGGGCGCCACGCGAGCCGTGCCGGGGCGGCTGCCGTCGTGACCGCCGCCGCCATGGCCGGTCCGGCCGGCCCCGCGTCAGCCGTGCCGTGGACCGACCCGGTCACCGTTGGCGGTACAACGCTGGTAGCCGGCGCCCTCGTCGCACCCGTGACGACGTGCTCCGGCGGTGGCCTGCTGTCCAGCCCAACGATCGCCTGGCCGACGCCGTCGGGACCGACGCCGGCGTCGTACCTGGTGACGTACTCCGACGGGATCTGGACCCAGACGGCGAGCGTGGCCGGGAACTCCTGGAAGCTCCCCGGGAGCCTGCTGAGCGTGCTCGCGGTGTACACGATCACTGTGCACTCGGTGCTTGGCGGCTGGTCCTCGCCGGAGTCGAACCAGCAGCAGGTCTCGATCACCAGCGTGCTCGGCCTCGGGTTGGTGGCGGGCTGTCTGTAGCCGATCGCCTCGCTCGTAGAATCCCTTGGTGACCTCACCCACCATCGGCGTCTTCGCTCTGCAGGGCGACGTTCGCGAGCACCTGCGGATGCTGGCCGACCTCGGCGTCGAGGCGATCGCCGTACGCCGCCCGGCGGAGCTGGAGGCCTGCGACGGGCTGATCATCCCCGGTGGCGAGAGCACCACGATGTTCAAGCTCGCCCGAGCCTTCGAGCTGTTCGAGCCCTTGCAGAAGCGGATCCGGGGTGGCATGCCGACCTTCGGCACCTGCGCAGGCATGATCATGCTCGCCGACCGGATCACCGACGGCACCGCTGATCAGCAGACGCTCGGCGGGCTCGACATCACGGTGCGACGCAACGCGTTCGGCCGCCAGGTCGACTCCTTCGAGGGCGAGCTGGACTTCGCCGGGCTGGACGAGCCCGTGCATGCGGTGTTCATCCGTGCACCGTGGGTCGAGCAGGTGGGCGCCGGGGTCGAGGTGCTTGCCCGCGTCCCGGGCGGCGAGGCCGCCGGTAGGATCGTCGCGGTCCGCCAGGGTCACCTCATGGCGACGTCCTTCCACCCGGAGGTGGACGGTGACGGGCGGGTCCACCGGATCTTCGTCGACCTGGTCTCGGCGAGCTCCACCACCGACGTGTCGTGAGAA
>DATAKN010000066.1:0-8237 GCA_036261595.1 Marmoricola sp. | reverse complement strand
CGCAGCCGGTCAGGACGAGAGCCCCCACAACAGCTACGACGGCGACCTTGCTCATGCGACGCAAGTTGCCCTCCTGGCGATTGGTGATGCACCGTAGGACACGGCGCCGATCAACCGGCACGCTAGTCGGGGCGTTGGTCCTCCGAGTAGAGGAAAAGGTCCGTTCCCCTGTTCGTTAGCAGTTCGTGACCAACCGGTTCAGCCCACGTTCGCAGGAGGATTTACACCCGTTTGGGTGAGTGCCTCCACCGCCGCCGCGGCGAGCACCTTGGCCGCGATCGGCACGGCACCCTCATCGATGCGCAGGTCGCCCTGGTGCAGGTCGTACGTCGGACCGCCCGGCGTGCGCGTGCCGAGCCGCGCCATCGCGCCGGGCACGTGCTCGAGGAACCAGGCGAAGTCCTCGCCGCCGAGGCTCTGCGTCGTGGAGAGATGACCCTCGTCGCCGACCACCGCCTCGATCGCACGACCCAGAGTCATGGTCGAGGTGTGGTCGTTGATGACCGGCGGCACACCGCGGACGTAGATCACCTCGGGGGTCACGCCGTACGGCTCGACGATCTGGCTCACGGTCTCGCGGACGAGCTGCTCGGCGTCGGCCCAGGCGACCGCGTCCAGCATCCGCACCGTGCCCGCCGCGCGTCCGATCGCGGGGATCACGTTCATCGCCGAGCCGGACCGGACCAGTCCCCAGACCACGCTGACTCCGGCTCGCGGGTCGAGGCGGCGCGAGAGCACGGCGGGCAGCTCTGTGACCAGCTTGCCCAGCGCGAAGGTGAGGTCCTCGGTGAGGTGCGGTCGCGAGGTGTGGCCACCCTTGCCGGTCAGGCGGACGTCGAGCGAGTCCGCGGCCCCGGTCAGCGGGCCCTCGCGCAGACCCAGGTGGCCGACGTCGATGGCAGGGTCGCAGTGCAGCCCGAAGATCCGGCTGACACCGTCGAGCGCCCCGGAGCGGATCGACATCAAGGCGCCGCCCGGCATGATCTCCTCGGCCGGCTGGAAGATCAGCCGGACGCGCCCAGGGAGGTCGGCGGCGACGGCCTGCAGGGCCAGTCCGGCACCCACCAGCCCGGAGGTGTGCACGTCGTGGCCGCAGGCGTGCGCAACACCGTCGATCGTGCTGCGCCACGGGTCGGAGGTGAGGTCCTCCACCGGCAGTGCGTCGAGGTCGGCCCGCAGGCCGATCACCGGGCCGAGGTTCTCCCCGACGTCGACGAGGAGCCCGGTGCCACCCAGCGGGCGCGCCGTCAGACCGGCCTCGGCGAGACGCTTCGCGACCAGCCCGGTGGTGCGCTCCTCGTGCCAGGACAGCTCGGGGTGCGCGTGCAGGTCACGGCGCAGCTCCGTGAGGTCCCCGGTGAGGTCGTCGACGCAGGCATTCGTGCGCGCGACGAGCCTCTGGGTCAACGGGGAGTCGGCGGACACAAGGGTCAAGGTTACCCGCCCGCTGGGCGCTCAGGACTCGCGCCGGTCCCGGTCGCCATCCTCGCTGCGCTCGTCAACGACCCCCTCGTCGTAGGCGGCGAGGAGCCGGTCGGCCGCGACCGATGCCGAGAGCTCGCCCGAGAGCACCTGCTCGCGGATCCGGTCGCGGATGGCGGCCACGCCCGGCGAACGCCTCAGCCGCTCGGCGAGCTCGTCACGCACCAGGGCCCAGGTGAACTCGAGCTGCTGCTCGGCGCGCTTGCGGGTCAGGCCGTCCTCGCCGAGGTAGGCCCGGTGGTCCAGCACGCGCTGCCAGACGCGGTCGACGTCGCGGGCCTCCAGCGCCGAGCAGGTCAGCACGGGAGGCACCCAGCTCTCGCCGCCGGAGTAGACGAGGCGGAGCGCGCCGGAGAGCTCCTTGGCCGCCGAGCGGGCCTCGGTCTCTCTGTCACCGTCGGCCTTGTTCACCGCGATGACGTCGGCGATCTCGAGGATGCCCTTCTTGATCCCCTGCAGCTGGTCGCCGGTGCGCGCGAGCGTGAGGAAGAGGAACGTGTCCACCATGCCGGCAACGGTCACCTCGGACTGGCCGACCCCGACGGTCTCGACCAGGACGACGTCGTACCCGGCGGCCTCCAGCACGGTCATCGCCTGCGTGGTGGCCCGGGCGACCCCGCCCAGCGTGCCGGCCGACGGTGAGGGACGGATGAACGCGTTCGGGTCGGCCGAGAGCCGTGCCATCCGGGTCTTGTCACCCAGCACCGAGCCACCGGTGCGGACGCTCGACGGGTCGACGGCCAGCACGCCGACCCGGTGGCCGGACGCGGTCAGCCAGGTGCCGAGCGCCTCGATGAAGGTCGACTTGCCCACGCCGGGCACACCCGAGATGCCGACACGGTTCGCTCGCGCCTCCGCGGCCGCGTCGTGCAGCCGCCCGAGCAGCTCACGCGCCGCCGTACGGTGATCAGGTCGCGAGCTCTCGACCAGCGTGATCGCGCGGCTGACGTCACTACGGCGACCGTCGCGCACACCGGCGACCAGTGCGTCGAGGTCCAGGGGCTTCGACAAGCTCAACCTCCGGGCGGTCGGGCTCAGTGGCCGAGCCGGACGGAAAGCTTCTCGAGCAGGTCCAGCGCGGACTCGGCGATCACCGTGCCCGGCGGGAACACGGCGGCCGCGCCCATCTCCAGCAGCGTCGGTACGTCGTCGGGCGGGATGACCCCACCGACCACGATCATGATGTCCTCGCGACCGAGGTCGGCCAGCGCCTGCTTCAGCGCCGGGACCAGGGTGAGGTGGCCGGCGGCGAGGGAGTTCACGCCGACCACGTGCACGTCCGCGTCGACCGCCTGCTGGGCGACCTCCTCGGGCGTGCTGAACAGCGGCCCCACGTCGACGTCGAAGCCGAGGTCGGCGAACGCGCTGACGATCACCTTCTGGCCGCGGTCGTGCCCGTCCTGACCCATCTTGGCGACCAGGATCCGCGGCCGCCGGCCCTCGTCTTCGGCGAACTTCTCGGTCGCCCGCAGGACCGCCTCGACCACGTCGTTGGAGCCGGCCTCGCGCTTGTACACACCCGAGATCGTACGGATCACCGCCTGGTGCCGGCCGTAGACCTTCTCCAGCGCCTCGGAGATCTCTCCGACCGTCGCCTTCGCCCGGGCGGCGTCGACCGCGAGCGCGAGCAGGTTGCCCTCGAGCGAGCCGCCGCCGGACGCCGAACCGGCCGCGTTGGTCAGTGCCGTGAGGGCGCTCTCGACCTCGGCCTGGTCGCGCTCGGCGCGGAGCCGTTCCAGCTTCGCGATCTGCTGCTTGTAGACCTGGTTGTTGTCGACCTTGAGGACCTCGAGGCGGTCCTCGTCGGCGAGCCGGTAGGTGTTGACGCCGATGACCTTCTGGGCACCCGAGTCGATCCGGGCCTGGGTGCGGGCCGCCGCCTCCTCGATGCGCATCTTCGGGATGCCCTGCTCGATCGCCTTGGCCATCCCGCCGGCCGCTTCGGCCTCCTGGATGTGTGCCCAGGCGCGGTTGGCGAGGTCGTGGGTCAGGCGCTCGACGTAGTAGGAGCCGGCCCACGGGTCGATCGTGCCCGTCGTACCGGACTCCTGCTGGAGCAGCAGCTGGGTGTTGCGCGCGATCCGCGCGGAGAAGTCGGTGGGCAGCGCGATCGCCTCGTCGAGGGCGTTGGTGTGCAGCGACTGGGTGTGCCCCTGCGTCGCCGCCATCGCCTCGATGCAGGTGCGCTGCACGTTGTTGAAGACGTCCTGCGCGGTGAGGGACCAGCCCGAGGTCTGGCTGTGGGTGCGCAGCGACAGCGACTTCTCGTTCTTCGGGTCGAACTCGGCGACCAGCCGCGCCCACAGGGCCCGGGCCGCGCGCATCTTGGCGATCTCCATGAAGAAGTTCATGCCGATCGCCCAGAAGAAGCTCAGCCGGGGCGCGAACGCGTCAATGTCGAGACCCGCCGCCAGGCCGGCCCGGATGTACTCGACGCCGTCGGCCAGCGTGTAGGCGAGCTCGAGGTCGTTGGTCGCCCCGGCCTCCTGCATGTGGTAGCCGGAGATCGAGATCGAGTTGAACCGCGGCATCTTCTGCGAGGTGTAGGCGAAGATGTCGGAGATGATCCGCATGCTCGGCTGCGGTGGGTAGATGTAGGTGTTGCGGACCATGAACTCCTTGAGGATGTCGTTCTGGATGGTCCCCGCCAGCTGCTCCGGCTTCACCCCCTGCTCCTCGGCCGCCACGATGTAGAGCGCCAGCACCGGGAGCACCGCGCCGTTCATCGTCATCGAGACCGACATCTCGTCGAGCGGGATGCCGTCGAAGAGGGTGCGGGCGTCGTAGATGGAGTCGATCGCCACGCCCGCCATGCCCACGTCGCCGCGCACGCGCGGGTGGTCGGAGTCGTAGCCGCGGTGGGTGGCCAGGTCGAAGGCCACCGAGAGCCCCTTCTGCCCGGCCGCCAGGTTGCGCCGGTAGAAGGCGTTGGACTCCTCGGCGGTGGAGAAGCCGGCGTACTGGCGGATGGTCCACGGCTGGGTGGTGTACATCGTCGGATAGGGCCCGCGCAGGAACGGCGTGAGACCCGGGAACGTGTCCAGCGCGTCCAGGCCCTCGAGGTGCTCGGGGCCGTAGACCGGCAGGACCGGGATGCCCTCGGGGCTCTCCCAGGGTTCCCCGGCCGGCAGAGGCGGCAGGGCGCCCGCGCCGTCGGAGGCGAGCGGAAGGCCCGCGAAGCTCTGGGGAATCTGCTGCATCTTCTCGCTCCGCTCGGGGGTCATGACAGCTGCTCCCTCGTGCGCCGGAGGAACGCCAGGGCGTCGAGGCCCATGGCGCAGGAGTCGTCGACCAGGTCGGCCGCGACGGTGGTCTCACCCGGCTTGCCGGCCAGGATGACGTGCCGGGCGCCGGCGTCACGGAGCGCCGCGACCAGGTCGGCACCCCAGGCGGCGTACGCGGCGTCGGAGCCGGTCAGGCAGACGACCGGCTGGCCGCCGTCCGGTCCGGTGTACGCCGCGACGACCGCGTCGACGTCGTCGAGGCGGCCCGGGTTGACGGTGGCGATGCCACCGGCGGCGAACAGGTTGCTGGCGAAGGTCGCCCGCGCCGTGTGCGCCGCGACCGGGCCCATGGTGGCGAGGAAGACCGGCGCCGTCGCCGGGGCGTCACGCAGCGCCTCGAAGGCGTGGCCGTAGGACCGCACCTCCGGCACGCCGGCCGGGTAGGGCCGGCGCTCCGGCAGCGCCTCGACGAGGTTCGGGAACTCCGAGAGGCCGGTGATCGGCCGCTTGCGGCGAGCGACCTGCCGGTCGCGCTCGTCGACGACCGCCTCGATGCGGCCGGCCAGGCCGGGCAGACCGGCGAGCGAGCCGTGGTCGCCGGACTCCGAGGTCTCGAGCCGTCCGAGCTCCTCCCAGGCGGCGACGGCCAGGTCGTCGGTCAGCCGCTCGACGGCGTACGCGCCGCCGGCGGGGTCGGCGACCCGGGCTACGTGGGACTCGTCGACCAGCAGGGCCGAGGTGTTGCGGGCGATCCGGCGGCTGAACGCGTCGGGCAGCCCGATGCGCGCGTCGAACGGCAGCACCGTCACCGCGTCGGCCCCGCCGACGCCGGCGGAGAAGGTCGCGACGCAGGTGCGGAGCATGTTCACCCACGGGTCGTACTTGGTCATCATCGGCCGACTCGTGACGGCGTGGACGTGCATCGCCGTGCCGGTCTCGGTGGTTGAGCCGGTCGAAACCCCGCTGAGCTCGAGGATCCGTGCCCAGAGCCGACGCACCGCACGGAGCTTGGCGATCGTCGGGAACTGCTCGTCGGTGACCGCGAGCCGGAACTCCAGCAGGGCGTTGGCCTCCGCGACGGTCCGGCCCGCGTCGACCAGCGCCCGCAGGTACGCCGCACCGACGGCCAGCACGTAGCCGAGCTCCTGCACGTCCGAGGCACCGAGGTCGTGCACCACCGTGCCGTCGACCACGAGTGCCCGGCAGCCGAGTTGGTCGGCCAGGTCGGCGGCCTCGACGACACCGTCGCTGGCCGGTACGGCCCCGAGCCCGTCGCGGCGGACCTGGGCGCCGACCGGGTCGACGCCGAGGTTCGTCCCGGCGGCGAGGTCCATGCCTCGGGCGACGTCGGCGAAGGCTCGCGCGGCGGCCAGCTGGTCGCCGGATGCGTCGAGCACCACGGGTGCCACGTCGAGCAGGACGTCAGTCAGGACGGTGCCCAGCCCGTCGACCGGAACGGCGTCGGCGCCGACCTGCAACCAGATCGAGGTGACACCGTTCTCCAGGTCGGTCAGCACCGCGGAGCGGGTGGCCGCGACATCCGGATCGGCGAACCAGGCCCGCACGTCCCAGGCGCCGGCTCGGGTCGGACGACCGGTGGTGGTGAGACGAGCAGTGTCCTCGCGGGTGCCCAGCGGAGTGACGGCGATGCCGTCGAGCGTCGTACGGGTGAGCCGGTCCCAGACCAGCTCGTCGGCGTCGTCCTCGGCCAGCTTGCGGGACTTGCGCAGCACGCCGGCCGCGGCCTTCTCCCAGTCCGACCGGCTGTGTGCCGGCCCGGACGCGAGGGCGATCCGCTCGATCGTCGGCTCCTGCGGGGGCGCGACAGGGTGCGCCGAGTCGGCCGGAGAAGTCATGGACTGCAGGATAAGTGGACCCGCGGGGTGAGTAGAACGGCCTTCGGATGTGTGAGATGTCTCAGTGACGACCACAGCCGTCCGAACGACGAGTCGCGAGCTCCGTGACGGTCCACTCGGTTTGCCGGCGCAGGCCGGAGGGTACGGCGCCGCCATGTCCGACGGACCTCTCACCGAGCACCAGCCGCCCACCGGCGTCGACGACAAGACGATCGAGGCGCTCGGCAAGCTGTCCGAGGCACTGGAGGCGGTCGAGGTGGCGCGCGGCAACCTCTATGCGTTCCACCGGCTCAGCGGCACCGCCGACCTGGCTCTGGGCGACGCCGTCGGCCTGCTTCGCGAGGCCGGTCACGAGGAGCTCGCCGACCGCGTCGCTCGAGACCTGGTGGGCCGCAACGTCCTCGAGGGCCGCTGGACGTTCCAGATCGTCGAGGAGTACGACGCGACCTACTACTCGGTCTTCCGCGACCTCGAGCAGCTCGCCCGGGACGAGCTCGCCGAGGGCCGACGCCACCTCTACGAGGCGCGGATGAAGGAGGACGAGCGTACGAACGGGACCCGGCACCACGAGGCCGTCCCGGACGACCGCGGCCCGCAGGGTGACGGCGGCTGACGGGGAGCCACGGCTGCGCCCGGTCGGAGTCGACGGCGACCGACCCGTCGTCAGGCGGCCGCCAGCAGGTCGGCGTACCGGGCCAGGTAGAGCGGCCACCCCTGGTCGTCGGCGACGCTGTCGCGCAGAGACGGCCACCCGGGTCCGTGCCGGTCGAGGTGGCGGTGCTCGAGCTCGACACGGGTGCGGTCCGGGCCGTCGGCGACGAAGCGGATCTCGACCTCACTGGCGTTCTCCGGCTGCTCCAGCTGCCACGTCGGGCCGATGTCCCAGGTGAACACCAACCGGTGCGGCGGCTCGTAGGCGACCACCCTCGCCCACCGGCACTCGCTCCCGTCCTCGGCGCGGTCGACGATGTGGCCGCCCACGCGCGGCTCGAAGGTGGTCGAGACGATCGGCGAGGACAGCAGGTTGTGCTCCCGCGGCTTGATCTGGTCCATCCGCTCGGTGAACGTCGCGAACGCCTGCTCCGGCGTACCGCGTACGACGACGTCGCGGCGCACCACGGCTTCCTCGGTCATCGGTCTTCCTCCATCAGCTGGTCGAGGCCGGACAGCGTGCGCTTCCAGAACATGTCGAGCTGGTCGCGCAACGCGCTGACCCCGGCCTCGTTGAGTCGGTAGATGCGTCGGGTCCCTTCGGCGCGGTCGCTGACGACGCCGACGTGCTTGAGCACCTTGAGGTGCTGGGAGACCGCCGGCTGGCTGACCGGCAGCGCCTGGGCGAGCTCACCGACGGTGCGCTCCCCCTCGGCCAGCTGCATGACGATCGCCCGGCGGGTCCGGTCAGCCATCGCGGACCACGCCTCGTCGTTTTCATAAGCCGTCACGAATAGAAGTTACGACTTATCGAGCTGGTGCGTCAAGAGGAGCGTGGCAGTCCGTTCTCCACAAGGTCATACGAAGCGTGCGCGATGGCGCTTGTGAAGTGACATCAGATCTCTGACACCGGTGTGACAGGACATCGCTGACGGTTCGGACTGCACCTTGGGTGCATGGACAGGACGGTCAGCATGGACGCGAGGCTGGCAATCGCCTTGGCGCGGCGGGTCGATGGTGAGCG
>DATAKN010000050.1:0-7156 GCA_036261595.1 Marmoricola sp. | reverse complement strand
CCGCGACTTCGCGGCGGTCTTCGCCGCCCGCCGCTCGGCCCGGCCGCCCTCGCGCGCGACCCTGGCGCCGAACATGTCCGAGCGGATCACGGAGATCGCCGAGAGCACGAAGATCCACAGGATCGCCAGGTAGGCGAACCGAATCACGACCAGGGTCAGCTCGGACATCAGGCGTCGGTCCTCTGGTGGAAGGTGAGGGTCGTGTTGCCGATCCGGATGACCGCACCGTCGGCCAGCGTGGCGTCCTCGATCCTGCGCCCGTTGACCAGGACGCCGTTGGTCGAGCCGAGGTCGTGCACGCTGACCCGTGGGCCCTGGGCGTCCTCGGAGACGCGGAACTCAGCGTGCCGGCGGGAGACGCCCGGGTCGTTCACCCGCAAGTCGGCGTCGTTGCCTCGTCCGACGACGACGCCCGGGGCCGCGAGCGGCAACCGCTCGCCGTTGATCTCGAGGATCGCGGTGGCTCGGCGTACCTGCGTGTCGGTCGGGTCCGGCCCCGCCTGGCTGACTCGGGCGACCGCCTTGCTGCGCACCCGGAACCGACCCGTGGTCAGGTCGTCGGCGTGCTCCAGGCTGATCGTGACCGGCCCGGTGAACACGTAGGACTGGCCGGCTGCATGCTCCTTGAGCTGGGCGACCAGCTCGTGCTCGAGCGTGGCGCCGAGGCCCTCCAGGCGCTCGAGGTCTGCCGAGGAGAGCTCGACGTGGAAGTCGTTGGGGACGATCCGGCGGTCACGGCTGAGGATCTGCGCCGAGTTGTCGACCTCGCGGGCCAGCGCTGCGGAGATCTCGACCGGTTGCACCGCGCTGCGGAAGGTGCGAGCGAAGACACCGGAGATGAGCTGCTCGAGCTTCTGCTCGAAGCGCTGCAGGCCTCCCACGCCGCCACCTCCTCGCGTTCTGTCCGCTCTGGTTCGTCTGGCTGCTCGTCCTGGCCGGTCTGCTGACCGCATGTCCCGCACGATCGTATAGGGACGCCCACGGCGGCCTCGCCCCCCGCCGCGACCCGGTTTGGGGCGGTGGTGCGGTCTGGGATAGCCTGAGCCCGCTTCTCGCGCGAGTGGCGGAATAGGCAGACGCGCACGGTTCAGGTCCGTGTGCCCGAAAGGGCGTGGGGGTTCAACTCCCCCCTCGCGCACCAGCGAGGCCCCAGGTCCGGCGACCTGGGGCCTCGTCCACGTTCTGTGCGAGGTCCCTGTCAGGACGGTCGGCTGGCCGGTTCTCGGCGGCGCGTTCAGCGCGTCGCCGGCCGTAGCCCGCGGAAGGTCAGGTGCAGCCCGAGGCCGAGCTCCCAGGCCGCGACCAGCAGGGCTCCGGCGAACCACGGGGAGCCCTGGTCGATGACGCCCAGCAGCGTCGCGACCGTGGCCGCGAGGAGCAGCGGCGCCCCGACGAGCCCGACGGCCGGAAGTCCGCGGGGGACGAGGCGGGAGCGGTAGAGCAGGGTGCCCAGGAGCAGCGCGTTCATGGCCGCGCACAGGTTCGGGCCGAGCTGGAAGGTCGCGTCCCGCACGGCGACCAGCGCCTGCTGGCTCGCGAGCAGGTCGGTGCGCGTGGCTCCGGACCCTTCCGTGACGTCACGGTGCAGACCCACGACGCCGAGCAGGCTGGTCACGCCGACGGCGATGACGGCGGCCTCGAACAGGCGTGAGGTGACGAACCCGAGCGCGAGCGACTCGTGGTGGCGCCGCACGAGTGGGAAGAGGGCGACGGCCGTGCCGACGCAGGCGATCGCGTTCACGACGTCGAGCAGGCAGCCGATCACGACCCGGGTGTCCGAGCCGCCCCTCAGGACGTACGACGGGTCGTCGAGCACCGGCGTGAGGAACCAGAACGCCGCGGGGATCGACGCCGCGAAGGTCACCAGGTAGAGGACGCCGGCGATCCGGGCGTGCGGGTCGACGGGACGCAGGTGGGTCATGGCGTGGGCTCCCTGATCCTAGGTGTACGGCGTACACCGCAGGGCGAGAGCGTAGGGTGTACGGCGTACACCGTCAAGTGAGGAAGGGCCGCCGTGGGTCGTACGCCGCTCAGCCGGGACAAGGTCCTGCGGGCCGCCGTCGCGTACGCCGACGCGCACGGCATCGAGTCGCTCAGCATGCGCACGCTCGCGACCGAGGTGGGGCTCGTGCCGATGGCGCTCTACAAGCACGTCGCCGACAAGGAGGACCTCCTCGACGGGATGGTCGACCTGCTGGTGGGCGAGTTCGCCCGGCCCGAGCCGGCCAGCCCCGAGACGTGGCAGGTCAACGCGCGTCGGGTGGTGATGTCCGCGCGCGAGGTGGTGCAGCGGCATCCCTGGGCGCGCCGGGTGATCGAGACGCGCACGACCCGCACGCCCACGGTGCTGGGTCACATGGAGGCCGTGCTCCGCTGCCTGCTCGACGGGGGGCTCTCCGTGGACTTGGCCCACCACGCGATGCACGCGCTCGGGAACCGCATCTGGGGTTTCAGCCCCGAGCTCTTCAACGCCCCGGCCGGCGCGCCGGAGCCTCCGGCGCGCCCACGGACCTCGGGTGTGCCCGACCCGGGCGACTACCCGTCGATCCTGGCGGTGGCTGCCGAGGCACAGCGACGACGCCCCGGCGCGGACGGCTGCGACGAGGACTTCGAGTTCGGCTTCGCGCTCGACCTGATCCTCGACGGCATCGACCGACTGCACCGGGACGGCTGGACGTCCGGAACATGACCAAGGGCCCCAGTCCTTCGACCAGGGCCCCCGTCATGGCTGGATGCGCCGGATCAGCCGGCGACGCGCGCCGTGCGCCGGCTCTGCCGCAGCATGCCGCCGCCGACGACCAGGGCCGCGATGGCCGCCATCAGCAGACCGAGCAGCGCCTGGCCGGCTCCCGTGTTCGGCAGCACGCTGGCGACCGAACCGAGCGGGCCGGCCTGCGCCGTCGACTGTGCCGTCCCGCCGCTCGGCCGGGTGTTCGGCGCGGAGACGGCGACGGTGTCGAGGCCCGGAGACCCGGTGAGCGCGGTCGCCGTCGTGCCCGTCGTGCTCAGCTGGGCGGCGACGGAGCCGCCGAGCGCGGGAACCCCACCGAGGGCCGGAACCGGGATGGTGTCGGTCGGGACGCCGGTCTGCGACCCGGGAAGCTCGTCCGTGGCAGGGCTCGCCGGCGTCGCGGCCGGGCGGTTCTTGCAGTGACCGGGTACGCCGACGCCCCGGTTGTCGTCCTCGCAGTCGGCGTCGTTGCCCGAGCCGTTGTTGCCGTCCTGGGTCGTGGTGTCCAGACCGCCGGTGCCGCCCGGCTGGTCGACGCCACCGTTGGTCATGCCGTCGGGGTCGGCCTGGGCCTGGAAGCCGTTCGGCTTGGCCAGGCTGACGCCGGACCCGCTCTGGGTGCCGTGCGAGGAGGAGTGCGACCTGTTCGGCCGGCTCTGGGTGCCGGTCGGCCGGCTGCTCGTCGTGGTGTGGGTTGCGGCCTGGCTGTGGGCCTGGCTCTGCGTCTGACCCTGGGCCGAGGGGTTGTTCGGCTGGGCGGCGAGGGCCGGCACGGCGAACCCGATCGACCCGGCCAGCAGCGCCGCCGCGGCGATGCGGGCGAAGGACCGCTTGGTGCCGGTGTTGTCCCTGTGCTTCCTGCGTGGCATGGCGTGCTCCCGTTCCCCGGAGCCGGGTCGAGGAGCTGGGATCGGATCCAGCGGCCCGAGCCGGCTGTCAAATGAGACTTGTGCTATCCGGAAACGCCGGAGGGGAGCGCGGGGTCACGCAGCGGAAATGTGACGTGGACCACAGAATGGCCCGGCGCGACGTGGGCACGGCCCGCTGTTCGACGCGGATTGCCGGCGCGATGGGGATCTTGGTCCTGGGGCCTTCCCCGGTGTGGTGCGCGCGCCTCGTGTGCGGCACCCAGGCACCGCACCTACGAGGCAATCGTCAACCGGTCACACTGACGCCGAGCGGCGGGCCTACGCTGCGAGGACCATGAGCACCAGGACGCCGGTCGTCGCCCCGCCGCACACGCCGGTCGAGGACGCGTTCGGCCTGTTCACCGGCGTGCTCGTCGCGTCCCTCGGGATCTACCTGATCCAGTCGGCCGGAGCAGTCACCGGTGGCACCGCTGGCCTCTCGCTCCTGCTGTCCTACGCCACCCCGGTGCCGTTCGGTTGGCTGTTCGTCGTGATCAACGTGCCGGCGTTCGTGGTCGCAGCCTGGCAGAAGGGCGCTGTGTTCACCCTCAAGTCGCTCGGCAGCGTGGTCGCGGTCTCGCTGGCGACCCGACTGCACGCCGACATGCTGGGCCTGGACAGCCTGCACGCGGCGTACGGCGTGGTCGCGGGCAACCTGCTGGCCGGGTCGGGCCTGCTCATCCTGTTCCGGCACGGCGCCAGCCTGGGCGGCTTCAACGTGATCGCCCTGTTGATGCAGGAGCGGCTCGGCCTGCGTGCCGGCTACGTCCAGATGGCCCTCGACGTCTCCGTCGTGCTGGCGTCGGTCTTCGTGGTCGACCCCGGGCTGGTGCTGCTCTCGGCCCTGGGTGCGGTCGTGCTCAACCTCGTGCTGGCGCTGAACCACCGCCCCGGGCGCTACCTGGGGTTGTGACCCCGGCGGTCAGCCCCGGATCCTGCGTGGGTCGTGCCCGTAGCTGTTCCGGGTGGCGATCCTGCCGTCCTGGCTCCTGATGATGTGCTCGACCCTCAGCTCACGGGCGATGTCCCGCCCGATGTCCACGGCCTCGGCCTTGGTCCGCTCCGAGCTGAGCACCTGGTCGGTGCCCTCCACGCGGTTGTGCCACTCGCCGTCCTGCCAGTACGTCTCCACATCGCCCTTGGGCATGGTGCACGTCCTTCCGTTCGGCTG
Source organism: Marmoricola sp. (assembly GCA_036261595.1). Lineage (GTDB taxonomy): Bacteria > Actinomycetota > Actinomycetes > Propionibacteriales > Nocardioidaceae > Marmoricola. The sequence goes on along the minus strand of DATAKN010000050.1, from coordinate 2,346 downwards.
CACCCATCCCGTACCCGGGATGCCCGAGCACACACGGCGGGACGGCCCGCGACGTACGCTGCGGACATGTGGTTCCTGATCCTGCTGGTGGTCGTGGTGGCGGCCGTCCTCGCCTATCGGTTCCGGGTGCCGCTCCTGGCCCGGATCCTCGGACAGCCGCGGAGCCGGATCGAGCGCCGGCTCAACGGACCCCGACGCTGAGCGGAGCAGGGCCGCGCCGATGGAGGAGGATGGCGGGATGAACCAGCTGCTCGAGCTCTCCCACGAGAAGTGCGAGGAGCTCCTCCGCGGATCGATCATCGGCCGGGTCGCGTTCAGCACCCCCCAAGGTCCCCAGATCGTGCCGGTGAACTACACGACCGTGGCGGACGCGATCGTGTTCCGTACGGCTCCGTACACCCAGCTCGGCATGCACGCGGCGGGCAGCCCGCTGGCGTTCGAGATCGACCACGTCGACTACGACGACCACCGGGGCTGGAGCGTGGTGGCCCACGGGATCGGCGAGCTCGTGGAGCACACCAGCGAGCTCGAGGAGACCACGGCGTTCTGGAACCCCAAGCCCTGGGCCGGCGGCGCCCGGACGCTCTACATCCGGTTGCGCTGGAAAGCGCTGACCGGACGACGGGTCGGCGGTGGCTGGACCCGCGACAACGAGCTGCCCGTACGCCGCCGCTGAACCTGTCAGGCGGTCGGAGTCAGCAGCCGCACGGCCTCGGCCGCCGTCACGACGGTGTCGATCCGTCGCGCGGACTCGCCGGCGTACAGCGGGGTGGACTCGACGGCCGCGTCCGGCAAGCCCGAACGGGGCGGTGCGGGAGACAGCAGCGGCACCCGGGCGCGTTGCAGATGCGGGAGGGCCTCGGCCATCGCGTCGGTCGCGATCCGGCCCAGCGGGGCGCTGGCCGTGTTCAGCGCCCGGGGCAGTGATCGCACCGAGCCGTCAGGGCGCAGCCACCGCCGGGTCGCCGCATTCGGTACGACGCGGTGCCGGGCCGGCCACGCCAGGCCGAACAACGTGGTCTCGAGCGTCTCGCGGGCCGCCAGCACCCGGTCGCGGTAGAGCGGGTGCGCGCGGGACTCGATGGTGAGCAGGAACCGGGTGCCCGCGACCACGCCGGCGGCACCCGCCCGGAGGGCTCGGGCCGTGTCCCTCCCGTCGGCGACACCGCCGGCGACGAGCACCGGGAGCGTGCCCGCGACCGCCCGCACCTGCTCGAGCACCGTCGCCGCGGGCGCCCGGCCGAGCAGGTGCCCGCCGGCTTCGGCGCCTTGCGCGATCAGCGCGTCGACGCCCCACCCGAGCGCCTCCCGGGTCTCGGCCGGGGTGCCGACCTGGGAGATCACGAGGACGCCGGCATCGTGCAGGGTGCGGACCAGACCGGCGTCCCCGCCGTAGAACAGCACGACGGCCTCGACGTGCTCGGCCAGGCACGCCTCGACGTGGCGCCGTCGTACGAACGGCATCAGCAGGTTGACCGCGACCGCCCGTCCAGGCGCCCGCTCGCGCACGTGGCCGATGCCGGTGCGCAGGTTGCCCGGGCCGGTCAGGCCCAGGGTGCCGAGGCCGCCGGCTGCGGCCACCGCGCCGGCCAGCTCGGGCCCCGCGATCCCGCCGCCCATGCCGGCCTGGAACACCGGGACCTCGAGCCGCAGCCGGTCGAGCAGGTCCACGGCAGTGCTGGTCAGGCGCCTTGGTCGGCGTCGTGGTCGTCGTGCTGCCGGACCAGGTCGGCGTACTCGGCGTGGTCGTCGATCCAGCCGTGGATGAACGGGCACACCGGCACCACGTCGCGACCTCCCTGGGCCCGGACGTCGTCGAGCGCGCTGCGCGCGAGCGCCGAACCGACACCCTTGCCCTTGGCCGCCTCGAACACCTCGGTGTGGGTGAACACGATCGAGCTCTTGGTCAGGTGGTACTCCGCGAAGCCGAGAAGCTCTCCGTCGACGCGCGCCTCGTAGCGGTTCTCTGCCGGGTTGTTCGTGACCTCGACGTCGCTCATGCCGCCCACCCTAGGGCCCGGTCGGTTCACTGGTCGTAGTAGGCCCGTTTGGCCTGCAGCGCGTGCTGGTCCTCCGCGGCGAGGAACCGGTCGTCCTCCTGCAGGTCCTTCGGCAGCGGCACCCGGCAGGCCGCGCCCTGGCAGTTCTTGTACTGCTCCCACAGGCGGGCCAGCTCGTCCCGCACGGCGGCGTGCGCGGGGTCGTCGTACAGGCTGGTGAGCTCGTTGGGGTCCAGCATCTCGTCGTAGAGCTCGGCGTCGCCGTTGGCGTAGCGGACCAGCTTCCAGCGGCCCACGCGCAGCCCCGACGTGGTCAGGCCGGTCGGCAGGTCGGTCCACTTCCTGC
>DATAKN010000002.1:0-6122 GCA_036261595.1 Marmoricola sp. | reverse complement strand
GCCAGGCGACACCTCGGGCCAGCCCAGCCCACTGGGCGTCGGTGCGGTCGACGCATCCTGCGCTTCAGTCGTCACGCCAACCCTCCAGGGAAGTCATCTCGGCGACCAGTGTCCTCCGGTCGGTGGTGCGTCCTGCACCGGGGTCCGGCTCCGATGCGGTGCCTGCGGCGAAGGCCTCGATCCATCGCCGGACCATCATCCGCTACGGCCCGTCGGCTACCGCCGGCGACGCGCCCGCTTGCCCGACCCGCCGGCTCGGCCGGCGTGCGGCTGGACGGCAGCGGGGTCGGGGACAGTCAGCCGGACCACCACCGTGGGCTCTTCCAGGAGCGACGCTCCGACGCGCACCACCTCACCGGAGATGCCCCACCGGCCCAGCAGCGCCGCGTGCTCGGTGAGCTCGTCCTGAGCGCTGCGACCCTTGATGGCGAGCATCTCGCCACCGGGCACGAGCAGCGGTGCGCCCCAGCGCACGAGCCGGTCGAGCGGGGCGACAGCCCGCGCGGTGACGAAGGGCACCGAGACCTCGTGGGCGAGCTCCTCGGCGCGGGCGCGGCGTACCTGCACCGTCGACAGACCGAGCTCGGGAAGCACCGCCTCCAGCCAGGTCACCCGACGCAGCAGGGGTTCGACCAACGTCACCGACAGGTCCGGCCGGCGCACCGCCACGGGGATCCCGGGCAGTCCGGCGCCGGATCCGACGTCGACCACCGCAGCGCCCACGGGCAGCAGGTCGCTGAGTACGGCGCAGTTCAGCAGGTGGCGCTCCCACAGACGCGGGACCTCACGCGGGCCGATGAGCCCGTGGCTGACACCGGTGTCGGCCAGCCGGTCGGCGTACTGCACCGCCAGGGCGAGTCGGTCACCGAAGACCGCGCGGGCCGCCTCCGGCGGCTCCGGCGCCCGTGGCGGCTCCTGCGCCTCGTCGCGATGTTCCACGTGAAACGACGGGGTCAGCCCGGCAGGACGACGACGTAACGACGAGGCTCGACGCCCTCGGACTCGGTAGCCAGACCCTGCGCAGCCACGGCGTCGTGGACGACCTTGCGCTCGAACGGTGACATGGGGTCGAGGGCCAGCCGCTCACCGGAGTCACGAACACGAGCGACCGCCTCCTGGGCCTGCGCCACGAGCGATGCGCGCCGCGCCGCCCGATGACCCGCCACGTCCAGCATCAGCCGACTGCGCTGACCGGTCTGAGCCAGCACCGCGAGGCGGGTGAGCTCCTGCAGCGCCTCGAGCACCTCGCCGTCCCGACCGACGAGCCGGCGCGGGACACGCCCCTCGTCGGAGTCCACGATGGCGACCGAGGCGCGGTCACCGTCGATGTCGACCTCGATGTCGCCGTCGAGGTCCGCGACGTCGAGGAGCTTCTCCAGGTAGTCGGCAGCGACATCACCCTCGCGCTCGAGGCGCTCGGCCAGCTCCTCGCTGGTCACCGTCTCCATCGTCTCCACGGTGTCCACCGTGTCCACCGTGTCCACCGCGGCGGTTTCACGTGAAACCGCGGCGTCGGCGTCGGGCGCCTCGTGGGTCGTCTCGCTCATGGGTACTCCTCTGGGAACGGTCAAGGACCGGGCCGCGTGGGTGCGGCAGTAAACGGAACGGCGGGCGGGACTCGGGTCAGCTGCCGGCGTTCGGGCTCTTGGGGGTGCGCTTGCCACGGGGCGCGCGCTTGGGCTGCTGGCGCTGGCCGGTGATCGGCTGCTCGGGCTCGGCCGCCTCGGTGTCGGCCGACGCCTCGACGGCCGGCGCCTTGCCGTGCTTGCGCTTGCGCTCGAGCATCGCCTGCTCGGCGGGCGACCCCGGCGCCGGCATCCGGCGGATGACGTAGAACTGCTGGCCCATCGACCACGCGTTGGTGGTGAGCCAGTACAGCAGCACACCGATCGGGAAGTTCACACCCGAGACCGCGAACACCAGCGGCAGCACGTAGAGCAGGAGCTTCTGCTGCTTGGCGAACGGGTTGTCCAGCGCCGCCGCCGGCATGTTCTTCATCATCAACTGGCGCTGGGTGGTGAAGGTGGTGGCCGACATCAGGATGATCAGCACCACGGTGATGATCTTCGTGTTGATGTCGCTCGACCCCATGAAGGTCGACGACAACGTCGCACCGAAGAGCGTCGAGTTGTCGGCCTGCTCCGCGAGCTGACGCGTCAGCGGGCCGATCGGCTGGGAGTTGCGGACGTACTGGTTCAGCACCCGGAACAGCGCGAAGAAGATCGGCGCCTGCAGGATGATCGGCAGGCAGGAGGCGAGCGGGTTGGTGCCCGACTCCTTGTAGAGGGCCATCGTCTCCTGGGTCATCGCCTGGCGGGACTCAGGGTCGGTCTTGCCCTTGTACTTCTTCTGGATCTTCTGGATCTCGGGCTGGATCAGCTGCATGCCGCGCGAGGCCTTGATCTGCTTCACGAACAGCGGGATGAGGATGATCCGGATGACGATCACCAGGCCGACGATCGACAGCGCCCAGGTGACGCCCGACGCCTCGGGCAGCCCGATGGCGGACAGGATCCGGTGGAAGCCCACCATGATCCACGCCACGGCGTACTCGAGCGGGTACAGGATCTTGCCCATGCGGTGAGGTCCTCGCTGGCGTCAGGCGGCGGTCGCAGGACCGTCGGCGGAGTGGTCGTCCGGCGCAGGCGCGCTGGACGGAACGTGGGAGTGGGTGCCCCTCGGCACCTTCGGGGGAACGTGGTCGACGCCGCCCGGGTTCCAGGGGTGGCAGCGGCCGAGTCGGCGCACGGCGAGCCACGACCCCTTGAGCGCACCGTGGCGCCGGAGCGCGGTGACGGCGTACGCGGAGCAGGAGGGATAGAACCGGCAGCGCGGCGCGATCCACGGCGAGATGATCAGCTGGTACCCGCGCACGAGCACGGCGAGCAGCCAGGCCACCGGCCCGGGACGCTCGGGTTCGCTGCTCACGACGTCCTCGCCGGACGCGGTTGCGGGAGCACGCGCTCCAGCACGCGGTCGACCGATCGGGCCAGCTCGGCGGAGCTGGCCTGTGCCGCAGCGGGGTTGGCCCGCACGACCAGGAGGCTGCCCGCGGGAAGCTGCCCCAGGCGGTCGGCGAGCAGGGCCCTCAGCCGGCGCTTGACGCGGGTGCGGACGACCGCACCACCCACGGCTTTGGACACGACGAAGCCCACCCGTGCCTCAACGGGGGATGGACCCATGCGTGCACTCCGCCTCTCGGCCGGTGGCTCGTTCGCCTGTGGCGTCTCGGCGTCCGCTGCCGCCACGAGCAGGTGGGCGACGACGTGTCGGCTCCCGGCCCGGGCTCCGCGACGCACCGTCAGCGCGAACTCGTCGCGACGGCGCATGCGGTGCGGGGCGGGCAGCACGCCCGCGACCTCAGGCGGAGAGGGACTCGCGGCCCTTGCGGCGGCGAGCGGCCAGGATGGCGCGGCCGGCGCGGGTCCGCATGCGCAGGCGGAAGCCGTGCGTCTTGGCGCGACGACGGTTGTTCGGCTGGAACGTACGCTTGCTCACGGCATTCTCCTACGGCTTGCGGTGCTCCCCCCGGGAAGCGTGGGTGTCGGCCACCATCGGACACCAGCACGCGGTGCAACGGCACGAGGCCGAGCGGGTCGAGCGCGGGCATGCGACAGCGGCCGCCACGAGGGGGACCGCACCACGGTACGGCCCGGCTCGCCCGGGGGTCAAACCGCCGGAACGCTGCTCGACCAGGGGAGGTGCCGCGGGACGAACTTCCCAGTCTCGCAGAGGCTGCGAAGGATGCCGGGGTCCGACACGCCGAAGTCTCCCCGCAGGGCCCTCACCTCGTGTAGCGTCACGTCGCGGCGTCGGGGCACCAGTGTCTCCACCGGGGTCCACAGGCTGTGGATGAACGTGTGGACCACCTGCGTAGAGTGAGGCACCGCGGCGGCACCCGGCGGCCGTCTGCAGAGGACGAGAGGGGCTGCTCAGGTGCAGGTCTCCGAACCCGACCTGGCCCGCGTCTGGCAGGGCACGGTGGCCGCTCTCGGTGACGCCGGCCTCAACGCCCAGCAGCGAGCCTTCCTGCGCCTGGCCAAGCTGGTGGGCCTCATCGACACCACCGCGCTGGTCGCCGTGCCGAACGAGTACACGAAGGACGTGCTCGAGCAGCGCCTTCGCGCGCAGGTCGTCGACGCCCTCGGCGCCCAGCTCGAGCGAGAGGTGCTGCTGGCCGTCACGGTCGATCCCTCTCTCGCGGCCGACCAGGTGGGCGAGTTCGCGGTCGAGCACGGCAGCGACAGCACCCACGCGTCGGTGAACCCGGACGCCACGAGCTCGGACGGCAGCGCGTCGTCGTCACAGGGCGCTGCCGCCGTCAACGGGTACGCCACCCTCGACGACGACCTCGACCTCGACGAGCCCGTGTCGCCGGGCCCGGCCGCGAGCGCGACCACCAGCCCGCCGTCGAGCACCGCTGCCGACGAGGCCGCCGCGTCGCACCTGAACCCCAAGTACGTCTTCGACAGCTTCGTCATCGGCTCGAGCAACCGCTTCGCGCACGCGGCCGCGGTCGCCGTGGCCGAGGCCCCCGCCAAGGCCTACAACCCGCTGTTCGTCTACGGCGAGTCCGGCCTGGGCAAGACGCACCTGCTGCACGCGATCGGCCACTACGCCCGCAACCTCTACCCCGGCGTCCGCGTGCGGTACGTGAACTCCGAGGAGTTCACCAACGACTTCATCAACTCGATCCGCGACGACAAGGCCCAGGCCTTCCAGCGCCGGCACCGCGACGTCGACATCCTGCTCATCGACGACATCCAGTTCCTGCAGGGCAAGGTGCAGACGCAGGAGGAGTTCTTCCACACCTTCAACACCCTGCACAACGCGAACAAGCAGGTCGTGATCACCTCCGACCTGCCGCCCAAGCAGCTGTCCGGCTTCGAGGAGCGGATGCGCAGCCGGTTCGAGTGGGGCCTGATCACCGACGTCCAGCCGCCCGACCTCGAGACGCGCATCGCCATCTTGCGCAAGAAGGCGATCCTCGAGCGGATGACGGCGCCCGACGAGGTGATGGAGTACATCGCCAGCCGGATCTCGACCAACATCCGCGAGCTCGAGGGCGCGTTGATCCGGGTGACGGCCTTCGCGAGCCTGAACCGTCAGCCCGTCGACCTGGCGTTGGCCGAGATCGTGCTGAAGGACCTCATCCCGAGCGACGGCAGCCCGGAGATCACCTCGGCCGTCATCATCGGGCAGACCGCCAGCTACTTCGGCCTCACGATCGACGACCTGCAGGGCTCCTCCCGCTCGCGCGTGCTCGTGAACGCCCGACAGATCGCGATGTACCTGTGTCGCGAGCTCACCGACCTGTCGCTGCCGAAGATCGGTCAGCAGTTCGGCAACCGCGACCACACCACGGTGATGCACGCCGAGCGCAAGATCCGCCAGCTCATGGCCGAGCGCCGCAGCATCTACAACCAGGTCACCGAGCTGACGAACCGGATCAAGCAGCAGAGTCGCTGACCGCGTCGGCTGAATCACTTTCTGTAGTTCCCCGGGCGCTGTCCGCAGCGGGTCCACACGTCATCCACAGGCCTTTCCTCCACACATTGTGGGTAACCCTGTGGATCTGTGGACGCCTTGTGACCCCGTTCACACCCTGTTTCCTCACGGACCGTGAGTTCGTCACCCGGACGGGGCTCGGACGCCACGTGGCTGACGTCGTCGACCCCGACGGCCGAGGGTGAGCGCCCGACCGGCGCCGTCGGCGGCGTGGACGACGCCGTGGACCGACCGTGGACAGACTGTGGAAACCGGTGGACGGCCTGCGGACGACGCGGATCGGTGCACAGCGCGTCCCCGGGCGCGGACCTACTCGCCCACAGGCCGTCAACAACCGCATCGGGCCACTGACCTGCGCAAAGGGGTCATGATCCACAGCATCCACACGTGCTAAGACGATGATGAGATATCTCTAGGACGAAGAATCCCCACGAACAGCTGGGACGGCCCGATCTGGGGACAACGGCTGCAGCGCGCAGTCGTTGGCCCCTCGCGGTACCGCCTGTCACCCCTGCCGGATAGGGTCGGCCCACGCGTGGCAGCACGTCACGTGGTCGACGCACGATGCGTGGAGAGGATCGGTGGCCGGTGAAGTTCCGCGTTGAGCGCGACGT
>DATAKN010000322.1:0-3296 GCA_036261595.1 Marmoricola sp. | reverse complement strand
CCTGACCGCATGCGATGGTTGGTCACGGGTGCGAAGGGCATGCTCGGCACGGACGCGGTGGCGTTGTTCGGCGATCGGGGGCACGACGTGGTCGCGGTCGACCTCGGCGACCTCGAGCTCACCGACGCCGATGCCGTGAAGACGGCGCTGGCCGAGGTCGACGTGGTGCTCAACTGCGCTGCCTGGACGGCCGTCGACGACGCGGAGACCCAGGAGGACGCGGCGCTGCTGGTCAACGCGACCATCCCCGGTGTGCTGGCGGAGGCCGCCGCCGCGACCGGCACCCGCCTGGTGCAGATCAGCACCGACTACGTCTTCGCCGGCGACGCCACGTCGCCGTACGCCGAGGACGCTCCGGCCGCGCCGCAGTCGGCGTACGGGCGCACCAAGGAGGCAGGGGAGCGCGCCGTCCGGGCCGCCCTTCCGGACGCGCACCTGATCGTCCGCACGGCATGGCTGTACGGCGCGCACGGCAACTGCTTCCCCAAGACGATCGCCCGTGTCGCCGCCGAGCGCGGCGCCCTCTCCGTGGTCGACGACCAGGTCGGCCAGCCGACGTGGACCCACGACGTCGCCGACCTGGTGCTGCGCCTGGTCGAGGCGGACGCGCCGGCCGGCACCTACCACGCCACCTCGGGCGGCCAGACGAGCTGGTTCGGCTTCGCCCAGCGTGTGGTCGAGGCCGCCGGGCTCGACCCGGCGATCGTCACGCCGACCGACTCCCAGGCGTTCCAGCGTCCTGCCCCGCGGCCGGCGTACTCCGTGCTCGGTCACGGTGCGCTCGAGCGGCTCGGGATCGCCCCGATCGGTGACTGGGAGGAGCGCTGGGCGAGGGCGTCAGTCGAGGTACTGGGTCTGGCCTGAGGCGAGCAGGTCCAGCAGGTACTGCCCGTAGCCGGACTTGACCAGGCCCTCGGCGCGCTGACGCAGCTCGTCGTCGGTCAGGAAGCCCTGTCGCCAGGCGACCTCCTCGGGGGAGCCGATCTTCAGCCCCTGCCGCTTCTCGACCGTGCGGATGAAGTTGCCGGCGTCGAGCAGGGAGTCGAAGGTGCCGGTGTCGAGCCACGCGGTGCCGCGCTCGAGCACCTCGACGCGGAGCCGGCCCTGGTCGAGGTAGGCCTGGTTGAGGTCGGTGATCTCGTACTCGCCCCTGGCCGACGGCTTGAGCTCGCGGGCCAGGTCGACCACGTCGTTGTCGTAGAAGTACAGCCCCGGCACCGCGTAGTGGCTGCGCGGCCTGGTCGGCTTCTCCTCCAGGGAGATCGCCGTGCCCGAGTCGTCGAACTCCACCACGCCGTACGCCTGCGGGTCAGCCACCCAGTAGGCGAACACGCGCGCGCCCTCGAGGTCGCTGAGCCGCCCCAGCGTGCGGCCGAACCCGTGGCCGTAGAAGATGTTGTCGCCGAGCACGAGCGCGGACGGCTGGTCGCCGATGAAGTCCGCACCGATCGTGAACGCCTGCGCGAGGCCGTCGGGGGAGGGCTGCTGGGCGTAGCTGATCGAGATGCCGAACGCGCTGCCGTCGCCGAGGAGCCGCTGGAAGCCGTCCGCCTCGTGCGGCGTGGTGATCACCAGCACGTCGCGGATACCGGCGAGCATCAGCGTCGACAGCGGGTAGTAGATCATCGGCTTGTCGTAGACCGGCACCAGCTGCTTGCTGATCCCCATGGTGATCGGGTGCAGTCGCGAGCCCGTGCCTCCGGCCAGGATGATTCCACGCATGGGCGCCAGTCTGCCCTAGTGTGCGGAGGGCGCCTGCGAGGGTCTTCCGGAGGGAGACGGCGAGGTCGTCCAGAACTCGTGCCAGACGAAGCCGAGCTCGTCGAACATCAGCCGCAGCAGCGGGACGCTGATCCCGACCACGTTGTGCGGATCGCCACTGATGCCCGAGACGTACGCCGACCCGAGACCGTCGATGGTGAACGCACCGGCGACCTGGAGCGGCTCGCCCGAGGCCACGTAGGCGGCGATCTCCTCGTCGCTGACCGTCGCGAACCGCACCTGGGTGGCTGCGGTCCGGCCCAGCCAGACCTCGCGGTGGGTGTCGATCACGCAGTGCCCCGTGTGCAGGACGCCGGCGTGTCCGCGCATCCGCTGCCAGCGGCGGATCGCGTCGGCCTCGTCCACCGGCTTGCCCAGGATCTCCCCGTCGAGCTCGAGGACTGAGTCGCAGCCGATCACCAGGGCACGCGGCAGGTTCGCGGCGACCGCGACGGCCTTGAGCTGGGCCAGCTTCAAGGCCAGCTCCGCGATGTTGTCGGCCTCGACGGCGTCCTCGTCCACACCGCTGACGATCACCTCGGGCCGCAGGCCGGCAGCCTGGAGCGTCTTCAGCCGGGCCGGTGAGGCCGAGGCGAGCACGAGGCGCGGCAGCGCGGGCATGGGACCGTTCCTAGCGCGGCAGCGCGCTCGCGCGCCAGGCGCCGGGGCCGGGACGGAGCGCCGCGCGAGTGCGGCGCTGGCGGGCTGCCCACAGGGAGCGGGGCTTCTCCGGGGCGGGTGCGGGCGACTGCAACGCCGCGAAGACCGCCACGACCGCCGCGATCTCCTCGGGGGTTGCGTCCGGGTTCACGATCTTCAGCTCGGGCGCCTGGCTCGCCGAGCGGTCAGACCCGGACGCTCCGCTGCGCTCCGCACCCGGCTCGGACCGCTCGGCTCCATCCCGCTGTGTCGCGGGCGCTTCGCGCCCGCTCACAGCGGGATGTTCCCGTGCTTCTTGGGCGGGAGCGTCTCGCGCTTGGTGGCCAGCAGCCGCAGCGCCCGGACCACCTCGACGCGAGTCTCGTGCGGCGGGATCACCGCGTCGATGTAGCCGCGCTCGGCCGCGATGTACGGATTGGCGAGGGCGTCCTCGTACTCCTGGATCAGCTCGGCGCGCCGAGCCTCGACGTCGCCGCCGTCCTTCTCGACCGCCTTGAGGGTCTTGCGGTGCACGATGTTCGCCGCGCCCTGGGCCCCCATGACGGCGATCTGCGCGGTGGGCCAGGCGAGGTTGATGTCGGCGCCGAGGTGCTTGGACCCCATCACGTCGTACGCGCCGCCGTAGGCCTTGCGCGTGATCACGGTGACCAGCGGCACGGTCGCCTCGGCGTAGGCGTAGATCAGCTTCGCGCCGCGGCGGATGATGCCGTTCCACTCCTGGTCGGTGCCCGGCAGGAAGCCGGGGACGTCGACGAAGGTCAGCACCGGGATGTTGAACGCGTCGCAGGTGCGCACGAAGCGGGCGGCCTTCTCGGAGGCGTCGATGTCCAGCGTGCCGGCGAACTGCATCGGCTGGTTGGCCACGACGCCGACCG
>DATAKN010000320.1:0-42331 GCA_036261595.1 Marmoricola sp. | reverse complement strand
GACTGCTCGACACCATCGCCGCCGAGCTCAACGCCCGACCACGCAAGCGCCACGGCTTCGCGACCCCAGCCGAAGTACTCGACCGACTACTCTGCGAAGCCACCAACAACCACGGTGTTGCGTGACTACCTAGATTCCACCGGGGTTTTGATCGAACGTTCCAACAACGCTCCCGAGGGCCCGCGTGCCGGGTCGTGGAACGACGGGCTCCGACCGAGGTGGAACCGGAGAGTCCCGGCCGGCTCGGTGGGGAAACCGAGCCGACCGGGACGGGGTGGACCCGGCTGGGGACCGGGCTGCGACCGAGTCAGCGCCAGCGGCGCGTCACCGGTGCGTTCCTGGGGCGCTCACGTCGAAGAAGCCGTGGGCGCCGCGCTCGGCGTCGACCATCACGTGGCTCACGAACGGGTAGCGCCCGGGCTCGGGGAAGCTGAGCTCGACGAAGCCGCCCTGGCTCGGCGCGAGCGCGAGCGACTGGCTGCCGCCGTGGGTCCGATCCGGGCGCAGCAGGTAGGCGCCCTCGGACCAGACCGTGTCGAACTGCGCCCCGACCACGTGGAAGGCCGTGGACCGGTTCGGGCCGGCGTCGAGGACCCAGACCCGAACGCGTTCCCCGGCGCGGGCGGTCAGCGGGCGGGCGTCGTACTGGTTGACGTAGCCGTTGAACACCACCGCGTCGGGCTTCTCGTCCTCGATCTTCTGCACGTCGGTCGTGCCGCCTTCGGCGCCGAGGTAGAGCTCGGACTGGATCAGTACGTAGCTGCGGTCCACCCGCGGCAGGCCCGGTGGGTCGATCACGACCGCGCCGAACAGACCGTTGGCGATGTGCGCGGACATCGGCATCGTCGAGCAGTGGTACATCCAGATGCCTGCCCGCGTGGCCTTGAAGCGATACACCAGCGACTCGCCCGGGGCGATCGTCCGCATCGGCTGGGTGGGCGCGAGCGAGCCGGCGTGGAAGTCGATGGAGTGGCCGACGTCGCCGTCGTTCACGAGCGTGATCTCGAAGACGTCGCCGACCCGGCCGTGCAGGACCGGCCCGGGCGCGGTGCCGTCGTAGGTCCACAGCTCCTGGGTCACGCCGGGAGCGACCTCCCGGACGACGTCGGTGATGTGCATCGTGCGTCGGTGCACCCGGCCACCGGGCGCCGGCTCGAGAGTCGCGTCACGGCCGACGAACCCGGCGTGCGGCTGGCGGGTGAAGTCCAGGTCACGGGCGGCGTCACCGGAGCCGCCCGTCTTCGAGGACCCCGACATGCCGGCCATGTCGTGCTGGCTGGTGCTCGCGGCCTTCGCCGCCGTGCCGGTGACGCGCACGTGCAGCACCATCCCCATCTGCCGGTGCCCGAGCACCGAGCACCAGCCCTCGAGGTTGCGCCCGACCACGCCGGCGTCGAGCGTGGCCGAGGATCCGCGGGCCAGCCGAGCAGTGTGCGCTCCGGTCTCGAGGGTGAGGTCGTGCACGTCGCCGTGCTCGTCGGCGTTGGTGACTTCGATCAGGAGCCGGTTGCCGGCGGGCACGGAGATCGTCGAGGGGCTGAACCGCATGTGCACGGCGCGTACGGCGACCCGCGTCACCTGGCCGGTGGGCCGGACCCCGGCTGCCGCGCTCGGCACGCCCGAGACGGTGCCGAGCGCGGCGGGGTCGACGGCCACGCCGACCGCCACGGCGAGGACCACCGCGGCGAACCCGGTGGCGGCGTGCCCGACGTTGCGCCCGCGGCTGGGGACGGGCGCCGGGACCGGGCGAGTCCGCCGCTCGGCGACCGGCTGGGCCTTCGCCCGCCGCGAGGCGCGCATCGAGAGGAACATCAGGGGGAGTAACGACGCCAGGCCGACGAGCACGAGCACCGAGGCCAGCACACGCACCGTGCTCGGGACGGGGAGCACCGCGACCAGCAGGCCGCCGTTGACCAGCACGATCCGCAGGGCGCCACCCCGGGCGAGCACCTCGTTGCCCGCCCGGACCGGCGTCGGGCCGCCGCCCAGCACGACCGGCACGAGGTAGGACAGCGCGCCGAGCAGCACCTGCGCACCGAAGCCCGCGGCCAGGACCGGCGTGACGATCTCGAAGCGGCCGCCGGCGACCGCCCAGGACCGCGCGGTGCCGAAGGCGACGGCGAGCGTGAGGAGGGCTCCCACCAGCCAGCCGGCACCGGCCAGCACGGACCACGTCGGGTACGACGACGGCGGCTTGGCGCGGGTCGCCGCGACGAGGGGACCACCCGCGACGCCGAGCGCGCCGGCGTACCCGAGCACGCCGACGGCGACCAGCGGCAGCCAGCCGGCCAGCGCCGCGCCCGCGGTCACCAGCACCGCCCCGACCAGCAGCGGCAGCGCGCGGCGTACGGCATGCTCGGCGCCGGCCGACATCCGGGTGCGCAGCATCGTCGGCCAGAGCGTCAGCAGGGTGCCCACCACGGTGAGCCCCATCCAGCCGAACACGTTCACCGCGACGTGGGCGACCATGAGCCGCGCGTGCCACGGATCGCCCGGGTCGCGGGCGAGCAGGGTGCCGAGCAGCAGGCCGATCGGCAGCAGCGCCGCTGCCGCGACGTAGTAGTGCACGGTGACGCCGAAGCGGGCCGGGAGCGCGCGGCGGAGCTGTCCGAGGAAGGCGGCGCCGTGCCAGATGACCGCGACCGCCACGGCGGAGGCGCCGGCGACCACGACCGGCCAGACCTCGCCGACCACGCCGGTGAGCACCCCGAGGACGCCGACGTTGAGCAGCAGCAGGCGCACCGACTGCAGGCGCCGGTCGCCGGGGCGGGGCGGCGTGCGCAGCAGTGCGTCGGCGAAGTGCCGGCTCCACACCAGGATCGAGTGCGAGACCGCACCGAGCAGGAGCAGGTGGATCATCAGCCAGCGCGGCGCGGGCACCAGCGGATGCGCCAGGGCGACGACCACGGCGGCGGCCAGCCACAGCACCGCCGGTACGTCGCGCAGCGGCCAGAACGCGCGTGCCGGGCGCTCCGGCGCGGGTCCGGCGCTCATCGGCGGGCCGCCGTTCGCGCAGACGTTCGCGGCGCCCGGGTCGCGGACCAGGCGGCGACGGCGACGAAGCCGAGCAGCGCAACCACGTTGAGCACACCACCGGTGCGGCGCGCCAGATCGAGGCCGTAGCCGTCGCCGCACCACAGCCGCAGCGCCAGCGAGACCTGCAGCAGCGCCGCCGGAGCCAGCAGCGCCGGGTGGTAGGGCAGGGGCCGGCGGAGCACCGCGGGCAGGATCACCGGCGCGTGCGCCATGATCATCGAGATCGTGTAGCCCAGGAAGACCGCGTGGATGACCACGTCGTACCTCGGGCCGTCGTACGCCGGGCCGCCGAGCGCCCAGGTCGCCCCTGCGACCGCGAGCCAGACGTAGCCCGCGAGCATGCTGGCCGCCATGAACCGGGTCAGGCCGGTCGCGCGGACCGTCCTGCGCGCCACGTCGTGGGTGCCGAGCCAGCCGACCAGCGCAAGCAGCGAGAGGCCCAGGAGCGGGTGTCCGACCTCCGGCCACAGCAGCGAGGCCACGATGCCGGAGACGACCGCGGCGGACAGCAGCAGCAGGCGGGTGCCGGCGCCGGGACCCATCGCGACGCGGGCGAGCTCGAGCCGCTCCCCGGCGATCGTGAGCACGACGAAGCCGGCCAGCCACGGCAGGAGGTGCGAGACCGGAACCCCGCCCAGCCACAGGGTCAGCGCGCCGACGCCGAGCACGGCGCCGATCGCCTGCACCAGCACGGAGTCGTCCTCCTGGCGCGACCACAACGGCACGTAGACGCCGACCAGCGCGACGGCCCCGCCGAGCATCGCCCACTGCCCGACGGCCAGGGGTGCCGGCGAGACCAGGAGCAGCCCGCCGACGCCGAGGAGCGCGGGCGCCAGGAACCCCGGGCGGCGGCGCAACGCGACGGCGCGCTCGAGGCTGACCAGCGTGCCGACGAAGCCGAAGACCAGGAGCATGCCGTGCACGTCGGGAAGGCGGGCCGCGCTCACGGGGGCCGGTACGCCGAGCAGCATCAGCGCGGCGTCGAGCCCGGCCAGGAGCGAGAGGCCGGCCGGCAGCAGCAGGGCCAGTCGGCCGATCCCGGCTCGCCGTGGTGTCCTGCCCGGGACCCGGGCGAGGGGTGCGTCCGGAGGGTCGGTGGGAGCGGCGTGTGGGGTGTCCTCGGTCGTCGCCGCGCTCATCGGTGACCGCCCCGCGTCCCGTGGGCGAGGTGGAGCCGGCACGCGCCCGGCTCGGCGAACGGGTGGAGTGCCGCCTCCGAGGGGTCGGCGCCGTACTCGGCCAGGGCGCCGCGGACGATGCCGAGGTGGACGGCGCAGACGACGTCGGGGTAGCGCCGCGCGGTGTCGAGCAGCGGACACCGGGTCAGCCGTGCCGTGGTGTCCTCGGCGTCCGGCTCGGGCGCGAAGCCGATCTCGTCCAGGAGCGCCACGACCTCGTGGCGGGCGGCGGCGTCGCCCGGGGCGGTCGGCCGGGGGCGGTCGCCGGCCAGCTCGCGGCCCCACTGCTCGCCGGCCTCGGCGGCGTCGGCGCGGGGGTCGCGGCTGGTGCGGTGGATCGTCGAGGCCAGGGCTGCGGCCAGGCCGGCGTACTCGGATTGGCCGGCCTGCGCGGGCGGAGCCGGTTGGTACAGCGTGCGGGGGCGCCCGGGGCCGGTGGGTGCGGCCGATCGGCGCAGCACACGGCCCGCCGACTCGAGCGCGTCCAGGTGGTCGCGCAGCGTGTTCGCGTGCAGCCCGGTGACCTGCGACAGGTCGCTCAACGTGACCGGTCGCCGCTCTCCCTCCAGCGCGGTGAGCACCCGGCTCTGGGCACGGGACAGCGGAGCCGTCGCAGCGGTCGCCTCCGCGGGGACGGGACCGTAGCCCGGGCGGTCGAAGTCCGGTCGCCAGCCGTCGGACGGAGCCTCAGGAGTTTTCACGGAAAAAAGTGTACTAAACTACGGAACGTGACCGCCAGTCGGGCGGCACGGACCCGTGAACAGTCAGGAAGAAGGACTCCCCCATGGACGACGTCGTCATCGCCAGCTCGGCGGCAGACGCCGCGGCCGCCACGGCGGTCGAGCAGCACCACGCCCAGCTGGCCGGATCGCTGGCCCTCCGTGTCGAGGGCGTGATCGCCGCGACCGCGAGCCGCAACGACGGCACCGCCGAGCGGGCCCGCAGCGAGCTGGTCACCTGGTGCCAGGCCGAGTTGGTGCCACATGCGCTGGCCGAGGAGAAGGCGATGTACCCCCTGGCCCAGGCCCGGCCCGAGGGTCGGCTGCTCGTCGAGGGGATGCTCGGTGAGCACGTCGTGATCACCGGGCTGGTCGAGGAGCTCGACCGCACGACCGACCCGGTCCGGGCCGCGGCCGCCGCCCGCGCGCTGCAGACCATGTTCGACAGCCACCTGGCCAAGGAGAACGAGCTGGTGATCCCGCTCCTGCTCGGCGCCCCGGGTGTCTCGCTGGCCGACATCCTCGGCGGCATGCACGAGCTGCTCGGCGGACACGAGCAGCTCGGGGACGCCGAGGATGCGGCCCAGGATGCGGCGGAGACCGGGCACGGCGGTCACAGCTGCAGCTGCGGGGAGGTCGACCCCGAGGGCTTCCCCGAGCTCGACGCCCGCGCCGTACCGCACGCGATCCGGCACGCCACGATCTTCGGTGCGCTCGACGCCGTGCGACCCGGTGGCGGCCTGGTCCTGGTGGCCCCGCACGACCCGCTGCCACTGCTGGCGCAGATCGAGCAGCGCGACCCGGGTGCCTTCGAGGTGGACTACCTCGAGCGCGGACCCGAGGCCTGGCGCCTCGCCTTCGTCCGCTCCGCCTGAGTCCGGCGGAACGGCGAAGAGAGGTCTTAGGTCCCTGACGCGGTCCCGCCCCTCCGTGCGAACCTACGCAACCGTAGGTAACGGACTTCGGCGGAGGGGCGGGACATCGTGGTGGAGTTGAGCGGGGACGCGGGCAGGTTGCCGGCGGTCATCCAGGGCGGCATGGGCGTGGGGGTGTCCGGGTGGCAGCTGGCCCGCTCGGTCTCCCGAGCGGGCGGCCTCGGCGTGGTCTCCGGCACTGCGCTGGACCTGGTGCTCGCACGTCGGCTCCAGGACGGCGACGCCGGAGGCCACGTACGACGGGCGCTCGCCGCATTCCCCGACCAGGCGATGGCCGACCGGGTGCTGGAGCACTACTTCCAGCCGGAGGGGCGCGCCGTCGCCGGCGGCGGGCAGCCGCGGCCGTACCGGCCGGTGCCGAAGCTCACCCTGCGCCAGACCCGCGAGCAGCAGGAGCTCGCCGTGGTCGCGAACTTCGCCGAGGTGTGGCTGGCGCGGGAGGGACACGACGGCAAGGTCGGGGTGAACTACCTGGAGAAGGTGCAGATGGCGACGCCGGCCGCTGCGTTCGGCGCCGTCCTGGCCGGCGTCGACGTCGTCCTCATGGGCGCCGGGGTCCCTCGGGAGATCCCGCGGCTGCTGACCGACCTGGCCGCCGGACGACCGGCGGGCGTCGGCGTGGACGTCCACGGCGCCGAGCACCCGCACCGCGTCGAGGTCGACCCGCGCGGGCTCCTCGGTGACGCGCTGCCGTCGCTGCGCCGCCCGCTGTTCCTGGCGATCGTCTCCGCCACCGTCCTGGCCGCCTACCTGGCGCGCGACGAGCTCACCCGACCCGACGGCTTCGTCGTCGAGGGCCCACGCGCCGGCGGCCACAACGCGCCGCCCCGCGGACAGATCCGGCTCGACGAGCACGACGAACCGGTCTACGGCCCGCGCGACGAGGTGGACCTGGACAAGCTCGCCGAGCTCGGCCTGCCGTTCTGGCTGGCCGGCAGCCACGGCACGCCGGCGCGGTTCGCCGAGGCCCGAGCCAGGGGTGCGGCCGGAGTCCAGGTCGGCACCGCGTTCGCGCTCGCGGAGGACTCCGGGTGGACCCCGCAGCTGCGTGACGACCTGCGCGCCCGTGCGGTGTCCGGCACCGTCACCGTGCGGACCGACCTGATGGCCTCGCCGACCGGGTTCCCGTTCAAGGTGGCCGGCCTGCCCGGGACGCTCGCCGAGGCCGACGTGTACGACGCGCGACAGCGGCTGTGCGACCTCAGCTACCTGCGCACGCCGTACCGGACCGAGGAGGGCGCGATCGGCTACCGCTGCCCCGGGGAACCGGTCCACATGTACGCCCGCAAGGGCGGCGACGTGGCCGACACCGTGGGCCGCGCGTGCCTCTGCAACGCCCTCACTGCCGACGTGGGGCTCGCCCAGACCCGGCGCGACGGCTACACGGAGCCGGCGCTGCTGACCCTTGGCTCCGACCTGTCCGGAGTGAGCGATCTGGCGCGGGCGCACCCCGAAGGCTGGACGGGCGCAGACGTGGTCACCTGGCTCACCGCCGGGTGAGGATGGGGTCGTGCCGGAGCGCGACCTGGACCTGGACGACGGGCGGACCCTGCGCGTCCACGACACCGCCACCGGCGGCCGGCTCCCGGTGTTCTGGCACCACGGGACACCGAACGTGGGCCCGCCGCCCGCGCCCCTCTTCGAGCTCTCCGAGCGACTGGGCTTGCACTGGGTCGGCCACGACCGCCCCGGGTACGGCGGCTCGACACCGCAGCCCGGTCGATCGGTCGGATCCGTGGCCGCCGACGCCGCGGCGGTGGCCGATGCGCTCGGGTTCGACCACTTCGCCGTGGTAGGCCACTCCGGGGGTGGTCCGCACGCACTGGCCTGTGCCGCATTGCTGCGGGATCGAGTGAGTGCGGTGGTGTGCATCGCCGGACTGGCCCCGCGCGACGCCGCCGGCCTGGACTGGTACGCCGGGATGGGCAGCGCCGACGTCGCCTCGCTCCGAGCCGCCGAAGCCGGACGGCAGGCACGACTGGCCCACGAGGACATGACAGGGACGGCCGACGACCCGCCGCTTCCCGCGGACGAACGGGCCCTGGCCGGTCCCTGGGGCTGGTTGCGGTCGGTCACCGGCCCGGACGCCGGGGCTGGTCTGGACGGGCTGGTCGACGACGAGGTCGCGTTCGTGACCGCGTGGGGCTTCGATCCGGCAGGGATCGCGGCTCCGGTCCTGCTGCTGCACGGTGCCGACGACCCCGTCGTACCGAGCACGCACAGCCGCTGGCTGGCTCGGCGCTGCCCCACCGCGGAGCTGTGGATCCGGCCGAGCGAGGGTCACGTCTCGGTGCTCGAGGGGGCCGGCACGGCGCTGGAGTGGCTGGTCAGCGCCTGGCCCGACGGGTCGCAGATGTCCGGAACCGGCGGTTAACCCTCCATTCCTGGGTGGAACGAGCGACAATTCTGCACAGGGGGAGCTCCCTCCCGCCGATCAGTCCGTCTCGGAGACACGTCGTCGGAAGCATCCGGTGCACCTCCTCGTGCCCGGGGGAGATGGACGGAGGCGACATGGGCGAGACGGGCGTCGACCGCGTGCTCGAGCGCGCCGTCGCCGCGCGCGGCCAGGCCAGCAGCCCCAGCGAGCGCAGGATCAGGCTGCTGACCCGGGCCGCCGGCCTCGCCGGTCTGGTCGTGGCCGTGATCGGCGTGATCGTGGTCGTCGCCTGGCTCTTCGACCTGCCCGGGCTGACCCACGTCGGACCCGGTGTGGTCACGATGAAGTTCACGACCGCCGTCTGCCTGGTCGCCCTGGGCGCCGCGATCGCCACGGCCGCCGTGGCTCAGGTCCGCGACCGGCCGGGGCTGGTGCACGTGGCGGTCGCCCTCGTCGTACCGGTCTTCGCGATCGCGCTCCTGGTCCTGGTCGAGGAGCTCTTCGGCCTGAAGCTGGCGGTCGACAATCCGTTCGGGCTCGACCCGGGCGACGCGGGCACGCCGGTGCCGGGCCGGATGGCGCAGATGACCGCCGTGTCGTTCGCGGTCCTGTCGTCCGCCCTGGTGCTCAGCGTGCGTCGACGAGCACGCACCGCCCAGGGCATCGCCCTGGTCGCCCTCGCGATCGCGATGATCTCGGTGGTCGGCTACGCCTACGGCGTCCAGGGACTGTACGGCGCCGGTCCGTTCAACATCATGGCGCTGCACACGGCGTTGATGGTCGGGCTCGCGGCCCTCGGGGTGGTCTTCCTCCGCCCGTCCGAGGGCTACGTCGCGGTCTGCGTGGGCAACACCGCCGGCGGCGTGATCCTGCGTCGGGTGCTGCCCTGGGCCCTGGTGGCGCCCTTCCTGATCGGCGTGGTGATCCTGGCCGGCTTCCGCGCTGACCGGTACGACGCTCCGACGGCGATCGCGCTCTTCGTGATCGTCGGCGCCAGCGCGGGCGCGGCGATGGTGTGGTTCCAGGGCGATCGACTGCGTGATGTCGACCTGCGCAGGGGAGGCGCCGAGGACGCCCTGCGGATCGCCCAGGAGGCGCTGGCCGAGCGCGACCGCGTCGAGGGAGAGCTGGCCGCGAACGTACGTCGCACCCAGCGCATCCTCGCCACCGCGGCCGACGCCTACATCGCGATCGACGCCCAGGGGTGCATCACGGACTGGAACGACGCGGCCATTGCGGTGTTCGGGTGGTCACGGGCCGAGGCGATCGGCGTGGCCCTGGACGAGCTGCTCATCCCGCCGGACCTGTCGGCGGCGCACCGGGCCGGCATGGCGCACTTCGCGGAGACGGGCGAGGCTCCCATCCTCGGCCGGCGCCTCGAGCTGGAGGCGATGACCCGGTCGGGCTCCCGGATCCCGGTCGAGCTGACCGTCTGGTCGGAGGGGCGCCAGCCCGACGTGGGTTTCCATGCGTTCGTCCGGGACATCACCGAGCGCAAGAACGCCGAGCTGAACCTGCGCCGGCTCAACGCCGACCTGGCCGAGTTCGCCGCGGTCGCCGCACACGACCTGCGGTCGCCGCTGACCACGATCCAGATGCAGGTCGACCTCGTGCTGACCGAGCTCGAGGAGGGCCGGGGACTGGACGAGACGCGGGAGTGGATCGAGCGGATCGGCCGGACCGCCGAGCGCGGCACCACCCTGATCGACGACCTCCTCGCCTACGTGAGCATCGGCCGCGGGCAGCACTCCGTCGGACCGGTGGACCTCGACCCGCTCGTCCGTGAGGTCGTCGAGAACGAGATCGGTGCCGCCCAGCGGGAGGTGACGTGCACGGTCGACCGGCTGCCGGTGGTCGCCGGCGACGCGGCGCTGCTGCGCCAGCTGGTGGGCAACCTGGTGGGGAACGCGATCAAGTACGTCCCCGCCGACCGCGCCCCGGTGGTCGTGGTCGACGCGCTCATCCCCGCCGGCGCCAAGCACTGCGTGCTGTGCGTGAGCGACAACGGCGACGGCTTCGACGCCGACGAACGGGACCGGGTCTTCGACATGTTCCATCGCGGTCGCGGCAGCACCCAGGCACCCGGGACGGGCATCGGCCTGGCGATCTGCCGCCGGGTGGCTGAGCGCCACGGCGGCCGGATCTGGATCGACCCGGACACCACGTCCGGCAGCCGGGTCTGCGTCCAGCTCCCGCTGTGGACCAGCAGCCCACCGAGCGGGCCGTAGCGCTGCCGCGGCGGCGCGGCTACTCCGGAGCGGCGGTGACCTCGACGATCTCCTCGCTGCCCTTCTCCGCTTCCAGCCGTCCCGGATCCGGTACGACGACCACCGGCACCCGTGCGTGCCGGACGCAGTACTCGCTCACCGAGCCGAGCAGGGCTCGCGCCAGCATGCTCTTGCGCCCGCTGCCGACCACGAGCATGGCCGCGTCGTGGGCGGCGTCGACCAGGGCATGGCCGCCGTAGCTCTGCAGGACCACGCGGGAGATCGCGGGCTTCTCGCTGAACCCGGCGAGCACCTCGGCCAGCGCCGCGTCCTGGGTCCGTTGGGCCTTGCCCTGCTCCTCCTCGAACGTCGTCGCCGTCGCGATGTCGCTGATCGCAGGCCCGAGCAGCCAGGTGGTCACGACCTCGACCGTCGCGCCGCGGGCCAGGCCCTCGGCCAGCGCGAAGGCAAGTGCTGCCTTCGAGCCGTGACTGCCGTCGACGCCCACCACGATCGCCCGGTTGTCGCGCTCGGTCATCTCGTCCACCTCCTCGGACGGGCCGTCCCGTCCTGCTTCGAGCCTCCCTCCTCCAGGTCCTGGAGATCAGGGTCCGCAGGGCCGCGAGGTCGGGACCATCGACCCTGCTGACCTCCACGAGCGCCACGCATCCTTGATGCAACGGGCGGCAAGGCCGGATGGCCCAGGATCCAGGTGGGGAGGACACGATGGCTGAGCTTCGGGAGCTGAGCTACGCGGAGTGTCGCGCTCTGCTGGTCCGCCAGCGCGCCGGGCGGGTCGCGGTCGCCACTCCCGACGGGCCGCACATCATTCCGCTGAACTACTCGGTGGTCGACGAGAGCATCGTCTTCCGGACGACGCCGTTCAGCGTGCTCGCGACGTACGGACGCAACGCGAAGCTGGCCTTCGAGGTCGACCACTTCCGAGACGAGCACCGCCTCGGCTGGAGTGTCGTGGCTCGCGGGCGCGCCGACGTGGTCAACGACCCGGACGAGCTGAACCGGATCCGCAAGGTGTGTGCGCCGCTGCCCTGGGCCGACGGCTCCCGCAACCTGTACTTCCGGTTGACCTGGAAGGAGCTCAGCGGCCGCACCCTCGGACGCGAGTCGATCACCGAGCTGCTCGAGGACCTCGGCCCGCTGACGGCCGACCACATCCCGGTGCCCGATCCGCACGGCGGCGGTCCCCGACTGCGGGTGGCGCCGGAGGACGGCGCCTGATCCCGACGGGTCGCACGGACGTCGGGTCCAGGGGGTCCGCCGGGGCGCCCCGTGGGGCAGACTGGCCTCGTGAGCGAGACCTACGTCGACCCGGGCGCTGAGGCTGAGGACCTCTCCGGGCCGGCTCGCGCCCTGCTCGACGCGGTCGTGGCGATCTCGTCGGACCTCGACCTGCACAACGTGCTGCTCCGCATCGTCGTCTCCGCGTGCCAGCTCACGGGTGCCCGGTACGGCGCGCTCGGCGTGATCGGCGCGGACGGCAACCTCGACGACTTCGTCACCCACGGCATCGACGCCGAGCTGCACCGCCAGATCGGCGACCTGCCGCGCGGCCGAGGCATCCTGCGGCTCCTGATCGACGAGCCGGAGCCGCTGCGCCTGGAGGACCTGCGGCGGCACCCGCGCTCGTACGGGTTCCCAGCGCACCACCCGCCGATGAGCACGTTCCTGGGCGTCCCGGTGCGCATCCGCGGCACGGTGTTCGGCAACCTCTACCTGACCGAGAAGGAGGGTGGGGGCCAGTTCACGTCCCAGGACGAGACGCTCGTGCTCGCGCTCGCCAGCGCGGCGGGATTCGTCATCGACAACGCCCGCGCCTACCTCCTCAGCGAGAGCCGCCGGCAGTGGCTCGAGGCATCGGCCGAGCTGACCGACGCGCTGCAGCCACCGATCTCGACCGAGCTGGCGCTGGAGAAGTTCACCCGCGCCGCGCGTTCGCTGTCCGGTGCGATCGCCACCGCGGTCGTCCAGTTCCCCGAGTCCGGGACGGTGCTGGCGACCAGCGACGGGCCGGCCGTGGCCCGGCTGCCCGAACTGCTCCCGACGATCACGGCGCTGATGGACCACCCCAGCCGGACCGAGCGATCCGAACGGGTCGAGTCGCTGAGGGTCGAGGGCATGGAAGTCGTCGTGGTCCCGCTGCGGGCGCACTTCTCCCAGGCGAGCGCGCTGGTGGCGCTGTTCGAGGAGGGGTACCGGATCAACGACGTCGAGGAGCGCGAGCTGCTCGGCTCGTTCGCCGACCAGGCCGCGCTCGCGCTCGACCGGGCGCAGGCGGTGGCCGACCGCGAGGAGCTCGCCGTCGTCTCCGACCGCGACCGGATCGCGCGCGACCTGCACGACCTGGTCATCCAGCGCCTGTTCGCCACCGGGCTGCAGCTGCAGGGCATGCGCGCGATGGTGGTCAACCCCGAGGTCGGGGAGCGACTGGAGAAGGCGGTCGACGACCTCGACCAGACCATCCGCGACATCCGGACCACGATCTTCGAGCTGCAGCACCGCCAGGGCGGGTCACCGCGGTCGCTGGTGCGCGCGCTGGTCAAGGAGTA
Source organism: Marmoricola sp. (assembly GCA_036261595.1). Taxonomy (GTDB): domain Bacteria; phylum Actinomycetota; class Actinomycetes; order Propionibacteriales; family Nocardioidaceae; genus Marmoricola. The sequence goes on along the minus strand of DATAKN010000320.1, from coordinate 29,312 downwards.
CCTGCCGGTCCTCGGGTTCACGCCGACCGTCCGGATCGTCGGACCGGTGGACACGGCGGTGTCCTCGACGCTGTCCGAGCAGCTCCTCGCGGTGCTGCGCGAGGCGCTGTCGAACATCGCCCGGCACGCGAATGCGAGCGCCGCCGAGGTGGAGATCACCGCCTCGGCCGACGAGCTGGTGCTCTGCGTGACCGACAACGGTGCCGGCCTCCCGGAGGAGCGTGCCGAGAGCGGGTTGCGCAACGCGCGTCGCCGGGCCGCCGCGCACGGCGGCATCCTCGAGCTCCACCAAGGCAACCCCGGCGGCACGGTGTTCCGCTGGCGCGTGCCGATCCGCTAGGGCGTACACCCCTCGAGTCGGCCGGAGTCGTGACCCGTCAGCCCTGGCCCGGTGGCCGGTCGAGCAGCTTCGAGGCCAGCACCGCGGCCTGCGTACGCCGCTCCAGGCCGAGCTTGGCCAGGATGCTGGAGACGTAGTTCTTGACCGTCTTCTCGGCGAGGAACATCTGCTCGCCGATCTGCCGGTTGGTGAGGCCCTCGGCGATCAGCCCGAGCAGCTTGCGCTCCTGCTCGGTGAGCTCGGCCAGCTCGGGCGCGACGCTCGGGCCCTTGCGGACCCGCTCGAGGACCTTCGCGGTGAGGGCCGGGTCGATCAGCGACTGCCCGGCGGCGACCCGACGGATGCCGTCGACCAGGTCGCTGCCCCGGATCTCCTTGAGCACGTAGCCCGCAGCACCGGCCATGATCGCGGCGAAGAGCGCCTCGTCGTCGTCGTACGAGGTGAGGATGAGCGCCTGGATCGAGTCGTCGACGCTGCGCACGCTGCGGCAGACCTCGATGCCGGACCCGTCGGGCAGGCGGGCGTCGAGCACCGCGACGTGCGGCTTGCACGCGGGGATGCGGCTGGTGGCCTCGACGGCTGAGCCGGACTCACCGACGACCTCGATCCCGCCGGCACCCTCCAGCAGTGCCTTCAGCCCCTGGCGCACCACCTCGTGGTCGTCGAGGAGGTACACCCGGACCGGTCCGTCTTCGCTCATGGTGGTCAGCGTATCGAGGCGGACACGCCGCGCGACCCGATAACCCTCGGGAGGCGCGCCGCGATCTTCGCTCCCACGGGGTCGCGCTCAGTCGTGGGACGCCTCGGCGGAGGGTTCGGGGAACCACCGGCGGCGGGCCCAGAGGGCGACGTACACGAGGCCGACGAGGACCGGCACCTCGATCAGCGGACCGACCACGCCGGCCAGCGCCTGGCCCGAGGTGACCCCGAAGACGCCGATGGCAACGGCGATCGCGAGCTCGAAGTTGTTGCCCGCGGCGGTGAACGCCAGCGTGGTGGAACGCTCGTAGCCCATCCGCAGCCGGTGGCCCAGGGCGAAGGAGCCGGCCCACATCAGGGCGAAGTAGGCCAGCAGCGGCAGGGCGATCCGGGCGACGTCCAGCGGCTGGTTCGTGATCGTGTCGCCCTGCAGCGCGAACAGGACCACGATCGTGAACAGCAGGCCGTAGAGCGCGACCGGACCGATGCGCGGCAGCAGGGTCGTCTCGTACCACTCGCGTCCGCGGGCGCGCTCGCCGAACGTGCGGGTCAGGTAGCCCGCGGCGAGCGGGATGCCGAGGAAGATCAGCACGCTGCGGGCGATCGCCCACATCGAGACGTCGAGAGACGAGGTGTCCAGGCCGAGCCAGCCGGGAAGGACCTCGAGGTAGAACCAGCCCAGCACGGCGAAGGCCACGATCTGGAACATCGCATTGAGCGCGACCAGGATCGCCGCTGCCTCGCGGTCGCCGCAGGCCAGGTCGTTCCAGATCAGGACCATCGCGATGCAGCGCGCGAGGCCGACGATGATCAGGCCGGTGCGGTACTCCGGCAGGTCGGGCAGGAGCAGCCAGGCGAGGGTGAACATCACCGCCGGGCCGAGCACCCAGTTCAGGAAGATCGAGGAGACCAGCAGGGTCCGGTCGGCCGTGACGTGGCCCAGCTCGTCGTACCGGACCTTGGCCAGCACGGGGTACATCATCACCAGCAGCCCCACCGCGATCGGCAGCGAGACCGAGCCGACCTCGACGCTGGCCAGCGCGTCGTCGAGCCCCGTGACCACGCGGCCGAGCACCAGCCCCAGTGCCATGGCGGCGCCGATCCAGAGGGGCAGGAACCGGTCGAGGGTCGAGAGCCGCTGCAGGACGTCGGCGTCCTGACGGGCTCCGCGCTCGTGGGCGACCTGGCTCATGTCAGCGCCCCGCCGTCTCGCCGACTCCGCCGAGCAGGCTCCCCACGTCGGCGAGCACCTCGGCCTTGATCCGGTAGTAGACCCAGGTGCCGCGCTTGGAGCGGTCGAGCAGCCCGACCTCGTGCAGCACCTTGAGGTGGTGGCTGATCGTGGGCTGGGACAGCTCGAAGGCGTCGTTGAGGTCGCACACGCACGCCTCGCCGTCCGCGTGCGAGGCGACCAGCGAGAGCAGGCGCAGCCGGACCGGGTCGGCGAGCGCCTTGAGCAGCGGGGCCACGCGCTCGGCCTGCTCGGTGGTGAGCGGCTCGGCGAGCCACGGGGAGCAGCACGCCACGGTGTCGACCGGGCTGAGCGTGAGCAAGGACTTCATGCCTCAATATTGACACACATCGATATCGCCGCCAACGTTCGCGGCCTGCCCGCCGGCGACGGTCGGGGCTACCCTCGGCTCGGTGGGCCCGAGCGGGCCTGCCCGGCGAGCGAGGGAGAGCGCATGGTCACGCGACTGAACCCCTACATCAGCTTCGGCGACAGCGCGCGCGAGGCGATGACCTTCTACCAGCGGGCACTCGGCGGGTCCCTGGAGATGCACACGTTCGGCGAGTACGGCGCCGCGAACGAGCCGTACGCCGACCTGGTGATGCACGCGATGCTGCAGACCGAGGACGGGCTCGTGCTGATGGCCTCCGACAGTCCGCCGGGCATGTCGCGCACGGTCGGCAACAACATCACGATCAGCCTCAGCGGCGACGACGAGGCCCTGCTGCGGGAGCGGTTCGAGAAGCTCGCCGAGGGCGGGTCGGTCGACGTACCGCTGGAGAAGCAGATGTGGGGCGACGTGTTCGGGCAGCTGACCGACCGCTTCGGGATCGGCTGGCTGGTCGACATCGCGGAGACCGCGTGAGCACTACAGAGGTCGTTCCCGAGGTCGACGTCGTCATCGTGGGCGCCGGACTCTCCGGCATCGGAGCCGCCTGCCGGCTGCAGCAGGAGTGCCCCGACCGCAGCTACGCGATCCTCGAGGCCCGAGACGCGATCGGCGGCACCTGGGACCTCTTCCGCTACCCCGGGATCCGCTCGGACTCCGACATGTTCACGCTCAGCTACCCGTTCCGCCCGTGGCGCGACCCGAAGGCGATCGCGGACGGACCGGCGATCCTGCGCTACGTCGAGGAGACCGCGGCCGAGTACGACGTGGAGCGCCACATCCGCTTCCGGACCAAGGTGCTCGCCGCCGACTGGTCCACCGAGGACAGCCTGTGGACGCTGACGCTCGCGAAGACCGCAGCCGGCGGCACCACCACGCAGACCACGACCACGTGTCGCTTCCTCTACTCCTGCGCCGGCTACTACGACTACGACCAGGGCCACGAGCCCGTGTTCCCGGGCCTCGAGGACTTCACCGGTGAGGTGGTCCGCCCGCAGTTCTGGCCCGAGGACCTCGACCACCGCGACCAGCGGGTCGTGATCATCGGCAGCGGGGCGACCGCGGTGACGCTGGTGCCCTCGATGGCCGACGACGCCGCCCACGTGACCATGCTGCAGCGCAGCCCCACCTGGATCACCTCGTTGCCGGCGCGCGACCCGGTCGCGGACAAGATCCGTGCCGCCCGGCCGGCCGGCCTGGCGCACCGGGTGATCCGCGGCAAGAACATCGTGACCCAGCAGGTGTTCTACCAGTTCTGCCGCACCCAGCCGCGGCTCGCCCGCCGGGTGCTCAGCGCAGCCGTCGCCAAGTCGCTCGGCGACCCGGGCCTGGTCGACCCGCACTTCACGCCGACGTACGACCCGTGGGACCAGCGGTTCTGCATCGTGCCCGACGGCGACCTGTTCCGCGCGATCCGCAAGGGCAGCGTCGACGTGGTCACCGACCAGATCGACACGTTCGTGCCCGAGGGCATCCGGCTGCGCAGCGGCCGCGTGCTGGAGGCCGACATCGTCGTCACCGCCACGGGGCTGAAGCTGCTGGCCTTCGGCGGCATCGAGCCCAGCGTGGACGGCGTACCGGTCGACCTGCGGGAGCAGTTCGTCTGGCAGGGTGCGATGGTCACCGGGCTGCCGAACTTCGCGGTCTGCATCGGCTACACCAACGCCTCCTGGACCTTGCGTGCCGACCTGACCTCCCGGCTGGTGTGCAAGGTGCTCAACGAGATGCGGCGACGCCGGGCGGTCTCGGTCGTGCCCGAGCCGGACCAGGCGCTCGAGCCGCGGCCGATGATCGACCTCGCGTCGGGCTACGTGCAGCGGTCGATCGACCAGTTCCCGCGGCAGGGCCACCGCGGTCCGTGGCGGGTGCGGCAGAACTACCTGCTCGACTCCGCGCTCACTCTGCGCCGCGACCTGAGCCGCACGTTGCGGTTCGGGACGGCACCGGTGGTTGAGGTGCGAGCGCCAGCGAGCCTCGAAACCTCCGGCACCTGAACGGCCGGCACTCAGCCTTCGGGGAACAGTCTCCGCAGCCGCTCCGGGTCGGTGAGGATGTCGATCGCGACGATCCGTCCGTCGACGACGGTGAACGCCGCAATGGAGTAGGTCACGCCGTCGCGCACCGCGGCGACCGCGGCCGTGCCGTTGACCACGACCGGTCGCGCGGCCAGCGCCATCTGCTGGAAGGTGACCGCGCCCGATGCGACCGCGGCCGCGCCGCTGACGACGCGAAGGCCCTCCGCCGAGGCGTTGCGGAGCACGACGTCGGGGTCGAGCACGCGAAGCAGCGCCTCGAAGTCGCCCTCGCGTGCGGCGGCCTGGAAGGCGTCGACCGCGATCCGCTGCTTGGCCAGGTCCGGGTCCGGTACGACGCGCGCCCCCTGCACCCGCCGCCGCGCGCGGCTCGCGAGCATCTTGGTCGCGTCGGGGGTGCGCTCGACGATCGCGGCGATCTCGGCGAACGGCAGGCCGAACAGGTCGTGCAGCACGAACGCCAGCCGCTCCGCCGGCCCGAGCTGGTCGAGCACCACGAGCATCGCAAGGCCGACCGACTCGGCCAGGAAGGCCTGCTCCTCCGGATCGGGTGCCGCGTCGGTGAGGACCGGGTCGGGGAAGCGGCTCTCCAGCGAGTCCTCCGGCTGGGCGCGCCGCGCGCGCAGGTGGTCCAGGCAGAGGCGGGAGACCACGGTGGTCAGCCAGGCGCCGAGGTTCGCGATGGCGGACGTGTCGGACCGGCTCAGCCGCAGCCATGCCTCCTGCACGACGTCGTCGGTCTCGCTGACCGAGCCGAGCATCCGGTAGGCGACCGCGCGCAGCCGTGACCGGTGTCCCTCGAACTCACTCGCCAGGGCGTCCTGGGCGGTTGCCTCCACGGGCCGGTTACCTTTCGCGATCGCGTTCCGTCACCTCTACGACGCACAGACCCTATTCGTCGTAACGCAGGAGGAACCATGTTGATTGCTGTCGCAGGCGCCACCGGCCGGCTCGGCCGCCACCTCGTCGAGGTGCTGGAGGAGCGGGGCCACGGCGTCGTACCGATCTCGCGCAGCCACGGCCTGGACCTGGTCACCGCCGTCGGGCTCGAGCAGGCGCTCGCCGGGGTCGACGCCATCGTCGACGCGGCCACCTCACCGACACCCGACGAGGCGGAGGCGACCAGCTTCTTCACCAGCGCGAGTCGCAACCTGCACGAGGCCGGGCAGGCGGCTGGTGTGCAGCGGATGCTGGTGGTGTCGATCGTCGGGCTGGACACGTGGGCCGAGGGCTACGGCAAGGCCAAGCTCGCCCACGAGCAGGCCGCGCTCGCCGGTCCGATCCCCACGCGGATCCTGCGCGCCACGCAGTTCCACGAGTTCGTCGGGCAGATCCTCGACTGGTCGACGCAGGGCGACGTCGGCTACGCGCCGGCGATGCTCACCCAGCTGGTCGCCGCCCGCAGTGTCGCCGAGGCGATGGCGAATCTGGTGACCGCGCCCGTGTGGAGCGGCCAGGACGGCCCGGCGCTGGAGATCGCCGGACCGCGGCCGGAGAAGTTCATCGACGCTGCCACGCTGGTCGCGGCCAAGCGCGGCCGCCCGCTCAAGGTGGAGGCCGCGCCGCCCGAGCACGACCCGTACGCCGGCCTCGACCCCACGGTCCTCCTCCCCGGCCCCGGCGCCATCCTCGCCGGCCCGACCTTCGCCCGCTGGCTGGAGACCGCCGAGGTGTGAGCGGAGACCGGTGCTTGAGGTGCGAGCGCCAGCGAGCCTCGAAACCCCGGCCGGTGACGGCGAACCTCGCCAGGTCTCGAGGCGGTTGCTGCGCAACCGCACCTCAACCACCGGCGGCCCGCGGCGGCCGCACGGCATGATGCCACCCATGACCCAGAACCCGGAGCCGCCCGCCGAGCCCGTCCTCGTCGTCCGTGACGACCATGTGCTGCTGGTCAGCCTGAACCGGCCGGAGGCCCGCAACGCGGTCAACGGTCCGCTGACGCTGGCGCTGGGCACCGCGCTCGAGGAGGCCGACCAGGACCCGGAGGTCCGGGCCGTCGTGCTGACCGGCGCAGGCGACGCCTCGTTCTGCGCCGGGGCCGACCTCAAGGCGATCTCCCGCGGCGAGACCCTCAACCCGCCTGGCACCGAGGCGTGGGGCTTCGCCGGCGTGGTCAACCACCCGATCAGCAAGCCGGTGATCGCCGCGGTCAACGGCACGGCGTTCGGTGGCGGCACCGAGCTGGTCCTGGCCTGCGACCTCGCGGTCGCCGCCGAGACCGCCACCTTCGGCCTGCCCGAGGTACGCCGGGGCCTGATCGCCGCGGCCGGAGGCCTGGTCCGGCTGCCTGAGCAGCTGCCGCGCAAGGTCGCGATGAAGATGATCCTCACCGGCGCGCCGATCGACGCCGCGACTGCGCTGCGCTGGGGCCTGGTCAACGACGTCGTCCCCGCCGACCGGCTGCTGGAGACCGCGCTGGGCCTGGCCCACCAGATCGCCGCGAACGCGCCGCTGGCGGTGCAGGCGAGCAAGCGGGTGGCGCAGGGCATCCGCGACGGCGTCGTACCGGCCGAGGCGGACGCCTTCGAGGCCAACAACCGGGAGATGATCGCGCTGATGGGCACCGAGGACGCGATCGAGGGACCGATGGCGTTCGCGGAGAAGCGCGATCCCGTGTGGAAGGCGCGCTGAGGAAGGCAGGCTGGGCGAGCGGGTGAACGATCCGTAACCAGAATTCGTTCTCGGAGTTGGGAGGGCATGGCCTCCCCCCGCCTCCGGCTCGTCGCGACCACCGCCACGGGCACGCTCGTCGCTTCGCTCGTCTCCGCCGCCGTGACCACGGCCCCGCACGCGTCCGCCGCGCCGGCCGCGCTGCTCGGGCCGACGTACCAGGCCACGATCACGCGCACCCAGCACGGCATCCCGCACATCGTCGCGCGTGACTACGGCTCGCTCGGCTTCGGCGCCGGGTACGCCGCCGCGCAGACCACGATCTGCACCCTCGCCGACGTGCTGATCACCGCCCGCGGTGAGCGGTCGCGCTACCTCGGCCCGGATGCCACCTACGACGACCAGGTGTCGATGAACGGCACCAACCTGCAGTCCGACGCACTCGTCACCGACCTGCACAACCGCAAGGTGGTCGAGAACCTGCTGGCCAGCCCGACCGCCGGCCCGGAGGCGGAGACCCGGCAGATGGTCGACGGCTACGCCGCGGGGATCAACCGCTACCTGACCTCGATCGGCGGGGCGGCGAACATCTCGGACCCGGCGTGCCGCGGGGCGGCGTACATCAAGCCGGACGTGACCGGCCTGGACATCTGGTACGGCGTGTACCTCGCCAACATCCTGGCCTCCACCGGCCACTTCCTGAAGGAGATCGTCGGCGCCACGCCTCCGACCGTCTCCGACCTCGGCCTCCCGAACGTCGGGCAGTTCGCGCCCGTGCCGGCACAGCTGCCGAGCTCCGAGCAGCTGCTGAAGGGTCTCGGCAAGGACCCGGCGTCACCGTTCGGTTCCAACGCCACCGCGATCGGGCGCGACGCCAGCTCGACCGGCGAGGGCATGGTGCTCGGCAACCCGCACTTCCCGTGGAACGGGCGCTACCGGTTCACCCAGCAGCACCTCACCATTCCCGGCCAGTACGACGTCGCCGGCGCCAGCCTGATCGGCTCGCCGGTGTTGAACATCGGCTGGAACAACAACGTCGCGTGGAGCCACACCGTCTCCACGGCGTACCGGTTCGCGCCGTACGAGTACCGCACCGTGCTCTCCCCGACGACCTACCTCAGCGCCGACGGCGTGGTCCGCCAGCTCGAGAAGCGCGTCGTCAACGTGACCGTCAAGCGGCCTGACGGCAGCCTGGGCACGGTCACCGAGGACATGTACCGCACCCCGGAGGGCTACGTCATCGACGACCCCTCGGTCCTGATGGGCTGGACGCCGGCGAGCTTCTTCGCGATCCGCGACGCCAACGCGGAGCAGCTGCGCACGATCGACACGTTCTTCGAGATGGGCAAGGCCACCGACGTCCACGACCTGCTGGCCCGCCAGGACCGCGAGGGCGGGATGCCGTGGGTGAACACCACGGCGGCCGACCGCAACGGTGAGGTCCTGTACGCCGACCACTCGGTCGTGCCCAACGTCTCCGACGCGCTCGCCCAGAAGTGCATGACGCCGATCGGCCGGGTCCTCTACCAGGTCGCCGGGCTGCCCGCCCTGGACGGCACCTTCGCCGGTTCGGCCTGCGCATGGGGCACCGATGCCGACGCGGCCCGGCCCGGGATCTTCGGGCCGAAGAACCTGCCCGCGACGTTCCGCACCGACTGGGTGATGAACGCCAACGACTCCTACTGGCTGCCGAACCCCGCCGATCGGCTCGAGGGCTACGCCCGGATCATCGGCTGCGAGCGCTGCCAGCGCACCCTGCGGAGCCGGATGATCTACCACTACGTCCTCGACCGGCTCGCCACGGGCCAGAAGGTGACGCCGGAGTCGCTGCGCGGCACCGAGCACGAGAACCGCGTCTTCGGCGCCGAGCTGATGAGCCAGAACGGTGCCCTGGTCAAGGTCTGCGAGGAGGCCGACGGCGGCGACGCCTGCCCGGTGCTCGCGGCCTGGGACCACACCTCGAACGTGGACAGCCGCGGCAACCACATCTTCGAGGCGTTCGTGAAGCGGCTGCCCTCGGGCGGTCTGCTGCCGAGCCCGAGCATCTGGAAGGTGCCGTTCGACCCCGCTGACCCGGTGAACACACCGCGCGACCTCGACACCACCAACAGTGCGGTGATCCAGGCGATGAAGGACGCGATCGCCTCGCTGCGGGCCAAGGGCATTCCGATGGACGCGACCTGGGGGTCGCTGCAGGTCGCCGGCGACCGCGGCGCACCTCCGGTGCCCCTCGGCGGCGGCCTCGGCGACCAGGCCGGGAACGCGAACGCACTCGACTCCCGCAACGCCCAGGACAACCTCGGCTTCCTCAAGCCGGTCACCTACGGGTCTTCGCACATCCAGGCGGTGTCGTTCCTGCCCGACGGCGGCCTCGACGCGCACACGATCCTCACCTACGGCCAGTCCGACGACCCCACCTCGCCCTGGTCCTCCGACCAGACCGTGATGTTCGGCCACCAGCAATGGGTGTCGTTCCCCTGGACGCAGGCACAGATCGCGCGCCAGCAGGTCAGCCAAGTCGTCGTCTCGGGTGGGTGACCTTCGCAACGACCACCGACCACCGTCCGTTTTGCCCGTATCCCCGTGGGGTACCGCTCGTTGATCCCCGTGTCCGACCCACCTGACCCCGGGAGGCCCGCCGTGGAGCTCATCGACGTGACGCCCACGCCGCTGCAGCGGCGTACCGGTGCGGTCTGGGTGCCGTGGGACGACCTGGCTGCCCAGCAGCGCGGGCGCGGTGAGCCGGTCCGGGTGCTGGCTCCCGGCGACGACGTGATGCTGCGCTTCGAGGACGGCAGCGTGCGGCGCGGCTGGGTGCTGCGCAACGCCAAGGCCGGCGAGGAGCGGGCGTCGGTGATCGTGTTCGCCAAGGCCCTCGACCGCCGGATCCCGCTGTCCCCGCAGCGACGCCCGCAGCCACGGCCGCAGCGGCAGCCGGAGCCGCAGGTGCAGGACGTCCCCGTCCGCACGATCCCGCCCCAGCGCGACCGCCGCCAGATCGACCTCTTCCTGTAGCTCTTCGGCCCCGACCGCGCGGTTCTCCAGACATGGCGGCGTCGCGCGTGATCCCCTGCGGGAGTGTCGGGACAGCGCAGGATCGCCGGGTTCCTCGGTGCCCTCGCGGTGCTCTGGATGATCTCCCAGGCCGGGCACTCGTCGGACCAGCCCGCGTCGCACTCTTCCCGAACCGCCGCCTCCCCGTCCGGTACGCCGACCGCGACCCCGGCACCGACCCGCACGCGTACGCCCGCCCGCGCTTCTACGACTCCGAAGCCCGCCCCGAGCCCCGGCTCGGCCCTGCAGGCGCTCGCCGCCCTGCCGGTGAAGGGCCGCGCACCGATGATCGGCTACACCCGTGAGGAGTTCGGGCAGGCCTGGCTCGACGCCGACCGCAACGGCTGCGACACCCGCAACGACGTGCTCCGCCGCGACGTGTCCGGCGCGGTCCTCGACCCGCGCACGCACGGCTGCGTGGTGCTGACCGGCATCCTGCCCGACCCCTACCTCGGCCGCGAGGTGGCGTTCCACCGCGGACCCGGCGACCAGGTCGACATCGACCACGTGGTCGCGCTCGGCAACGCCTGGGTCACCGGCGCCTTCCGGTTCGACATCCGCACCCGGGCGGCACTGGCCAACGACCCGCTCAACCTGCTCGCCGTCGATGCGAGCTCCAACCGCTCCAAGGGCGACGGCGACGCGGCCACCTGGCTGCCGCCGTACAAGCCGTTCCGGTGCGCCTACGTCGCCCGGCAGATCGCCGTGAAGGCCAAGTACGGCCTGTGGGTCACCGCGCCCGAGCGCGCCGCGATGACCCGGGTGCTCGCTGCCTGTCCGGGCCAGGCCCTGCCGCCCGACCGTACCCACGCACCCACCCGGGTCGACCAGCAGATCAGCGACCCGGCGACGGCGAGCCCGCGACCCCTGACCGGCGGCTCGGTCTACTACGCCAACTGCGACGCGGTCCGCGCTGCCGGCAAGGCGCCGATCCACGTCGGCGACCCCGGCTACAGCCGCCGGCTGGACCGCGACGGCGACGGCGTCGGCTGCGAGTAGGAGAAACCAGCCATCCGTCGGCGCCTCGGCGCCGAATCCCCCGAGGTGGTGGCCATCGGGGCCGCCCTCCCCCAGGAGTGCAGGATGAAACTGTTCCGCAGTACTCGCGCCCGGTTCGTCGCCGGCGTGGCCGCCTTGCTGGTCGCCGGCAGCTTCGGCGTCGCGATGGCGGCGTCCGACCCGTCCAGCAACGCGATGAGCATGGGCCGCGGCGTCCCGGAGTTCGGCCTCACCCACGCGAACTTCAAGGGTCACACGGTGAACTTCCGCTACACCAAGGGCTTCTTCTGCGACACGTCGGTCTCGGCGCAGTCCTCCAGCGGCTGCGAGGTGGGCGCGAAGTTCACCAACGCGCCGGCCAAGGACTTCGACCCGCTGTACGTCGTGGTGCCGCTCGGCTTCAAGGTCAAGCAAATGCGGATGGAGTGCCCGGCCGCACTCGTGTGCGTTGACCACCCCGGCACGCTGGACATGACGCGACTCGAGCCCGCGCTCAAGCCGCTGTACCCGAGCCTCACCGACGCCCAGCTCACCGACGCACTGAAGAACTTCCAGACTCCGGGTCACAACCACTTCATCACCACGACCAACCAGGGCCGCCCCGAGTGGTGGGACGTCCGCGTGGTCGGCGTGACCGACAAGGCCGAGTACCAGCGGATCCTGCGCCACCGGTCGACCTCCTACCTGCTGCACCAGGTCAGGGCCGGCAAGACCACCCCGGTCCTGCGGTCCAACCTCTTCCTCTACTTCGCCGTCAAGTGAGCCGGCCGGAGGCGGGTCCGCGGCGACCCGCCTCCGCCCCCGGTCCGACCTCGAGGAGGCAGCCATGGCTGCACCGACCGGAGCGCTCCGCTCCGACGACCGCTGGCTGGCCGTCGTGTGCCTGCTGGTCACGGCCGGTACCCACCTGCCGCTGGTCCCCGAGCACCTGCGCGAGGCCCGCCCGCTCGGCGTCGCGTTCGTCTTGCTCGCGACTGCGTGCGTCACCCTGGCGATCGCGTTGACCGTGCGCGACACGGTCGTGGTCTGGGCGGGCGTGGTGCTGCTCGACGCGCTGGCGGTCTCGGCGTACGTCGTGACCCGGACGGTTGCGCTCGCGGGCCTCTCCGGCGACGTCGGGAACTGGCTCGAACCGCTCTCGTTCCCCGCGCTCACGGCGGAGCTGCTCGCCCTCGCGGTGGGCTGCTCCGTGCTTGCGCGGCGGGCCGTTGCGAGGTCGAGTGACGCGCGGCCGGGTCAGGGATCGTCGGTGACGCTCGACCACTGCAGGGCGGACGGTGCCACGCCCGCACCGGACTCCAGCGTGGCCGCGATCGTCCTGGCCAGCTCGACGCTGAGTCGGACGTCATCCGGGTCGTCGCGCAGCGCCCGGTAGAGCCCCAGGTAGTGGGCCTCCTTGCGACCGGCGGACTCCGTGTAGCCAGCGTGCTCGACGATCTCGCCGTCGACGAGGAGGAGTCCGGTCATCGACGTGTGATCCATCCGGATCTCCACGCCGACGTCGTCGAACCGGATCGTGGTCTGCTTGCTCGTGTCGGCGGCGAGCCAGTTCGACGACAAGAGGGTGCGGCCGCCCTCGTGGTCGAGTGTGGTGACCGCGCGATCGCCGCGGTCGTCGTGCGAGACGACCGTCCACTCCCTCGCGAAGGCCGCGACGATGCTCAGCTGGTTGGGGCCGGAATCCACCCAGGAGCTGACGTAGCTGGCCCGCTGGGTGGGCGGCAGTCCGGCGTACCGGTCGTTGAAGACCGACAGGATCGAGGAGGGCCTTCCCCAGCCGGGGTTGCGCTCGACCGTCCCGCGCGCCCACTCCACCTCGGGGGAGAACGCGAAGTGGTGGGCGACCCGTACGCCGGTGGCCACCCGGTCTCGACCCGCGAGGCGCTCGAGCTCGGCGACCTCGCTGCGGGTCGTGCTCAACGGCTTCTCGCTGAGGACCGTCGCGTCGCAGCGCTCGAGCAGATCCGCCACGATCGCCACGTGGGTCGGCGTAGGCGTCGCCACGACGACCAGGTCCGGTCGCAGGCCCGCGTCGAACGCCGCGTCGAGATCTCCGAAGACCGGCGCCACGTCGGCCAGCGCGGGACGGGGGTCCACGCCCCCGACCAGCGCGAACCCATCGAGTGCAGAGAGCACGTCGACGTGCGTGCGCGCGATCGTGCCGAGACCGACCAGGAGCACCGATCGATCACCCACCGGGCCCTCCCCTCACCGACGCGACCAGCGGCGTCAGCCTAGGGCGGCTGCGAGTCACTGCCCCGCCCGGTGCACTCTCGGGACCTCTGGCCCTGACCGGTCTGCCCGGGCCGACGGAGAGTGGATGAAGGAGCTCTCGGGCCCCTCACGACGGTGACGGGCGGGTGTGCGATGAGCCTCTTGCAGACTCACGACGACGATCGACCAGCGGTGATCCGGTGCCGCGGACTCACGAAGACCTACCGCAGCGGCGTACGCGAGACGCGCGCGCTGCGCGGCCTCGACCTCGACGTGACCGAGGGCGAGTGGCTGGCGGTGATGGGCGCCAGCGGCTGCGGGAAGTCGACCCTGCTGCACCTGCTCGGCGGCCTCGACACCGCCGACAGCGGCAGCGTCGAGATCGGCGGTGCCGACCTCGCGGCGATGTCGGAGGCGAAGCGGGCCGTGCTGCGCCGGGGGCAGGTCGGCTACGTCTTCCAGTTCTTCAACCTGGTCCAGGACATGACCGTGGCCGAGAACGTCGAGCTGCCGATGCTGCTGGTCGGCGTACGCCGTGACGCGGCCCGGCGACGGTGCCGTGACCTGCTCGCCGACGTCGGCCTCGCCGACATCTCCGCGGCGATGCCGTCCCAGCTCTCCGGCGGCGAGCAGCAGCGGGTGGCGCTCGCCCGGGCGCTGGCGAACCGTCCGCGGGTCCTGCTCGCCGACGAGCCGACCGGCAACCTCGACACCGAGGCCGCTCGCCAGGTGCTCGGCCTGCTCGCCGCAGAGCACGCCGCCGGGCAGACCATCGTGATGGTCACCCACGACCCGCGCGTCGGCGCTGCCGCCGGTCGTCTGCTGGTCATGGAGGACGGCCGCTTCACCCTGCCCGACCATGTCGGGCCGCCCGTCGGCTCGCTGTTGGCCGAGCCCGCTCATCAGGGGCCGTGATGGCACGGCTCCCGCTCGGACCACTCGTCGGGCCGGAGCTCCGCGGCCGGCGGCTTCGCGCCATGCTGCTCCTGCTGCTCGTCGTCACGCTCGCGGCCACGGCGATCGTGGCCGGGCTGTCCACGCAGCAGCAGGCCGGCAGCCGCTGGGACGCGGTGTTCGCCCAGACCCACGGCGCGCACGTCACGATCAGCTCCGACGACCCGGCGGCGCTCGACCGGGTCAGGCGCGACCCTCGCGTGGCCGAGGCCAGCGCGCCGTACGACGCGTCCTGGGCCGTCGACGCCAGCCGCAACAGCCATGTGATCGGTGAGGTGTCCCTGCTGTCGATGGCCGCCGCCGCCCGGCCGCACATCGGCGAGCCGGCGCTGCGCGGCGGCCGGTGGGTGCGCCCGGGCGCCTCCGACGAGGCGGTCGTCGACCGCGCCTTTGCCCTGGAGGAGGGGCTGGCCGTCGGCGACCGTCTCACCCTGCGCTCCTCGGGCCGGTCGGTCACCGTGACCGTGGTCGGCCAAGCCCTCAACCTGCGCGACACGTTCTACCCCGACGGCGACGCCACCGTCTGGCTGGACCCGGCCGGGTTCCGCACGTTGAGCCCCAGCCCCGCCGTGCAGTCGGTGTTCTTGCGCCTGCGCGACCCGGACGCCGTCGAGCAGTTCGTCACCGACGTCTCGAGCCAGGTCGGCACCAACGACTGGATCGACACCCGCACCGACGTGCTGCGGGCGAACAGCATCTTCGGCACGTTCCTGCAGGTTCTCGGCGTCTTCGTCATGGTCGCCGCCGCGATCGTCGTGGCCGGTTCGGTCGCGACGAGGGTGCTGGCCCGGCGCCGCGACATCGGCCTGCTCAAGGCGGTCGGGGTGACCCCGGGTCAGGTGACCGGCGCGATCGTGCTGGCGCACGCGATGGTTGCTGCGGTCGGCGTACTCCTCGGCTGGGTGGCCGGCGGGCTGCTCTCCGGCTCGCTCCAGCTGCGCGTGGCGGACGTGTTGGGCGGCTCCGGACCGGTCTTCGACGCTCCCGCCCTGCTGATCACCCTGGCCGTCGTCGAAGTGCTGGTCGTGGTCGCCACGGTGCTGCCGGCCTGGCGGGCCGGTCGCGTGCCGACCACGGTCGCGCTTGCGCCGGTGCCGCCCACGCGGGGACACCGCTCCCGGCTCGCGTCGCTCGGCGAGCGGCTCGGACTGGGACCGGTCGCCACCGCCGGTCTCCGGGACTCCTTCGCCCGACCGGCGCGTGCCCTGCTGACGGCGCTCGCCCTGGCGGTGGCCGTGGTCGCGATCGTCGTGACCTCCGGCTTCACCCGCACGATCGACAGCGTGTTTGCGGCCCCCGCGATGGCCGGCCAACCCGAGGAGGTCAACGTCCTCCCCGGTGACACCACACCGCCGGACGCGGTGACGCAGGCGCTGTCCGCGACCCCTGGGGTGGCCTCGTGGTTCACCGAGACCCGGTTCAACGCCGTGCTCGGCCGCGAGCAGGTGCTCGCCAACGCAGTCGGCGGCGACGTCGCCCACGCCGGGTTCGTCGTGCGTGAGGGCCGGATGCTCCAGGGGCGCGGCGAGGCTCTGACCGGCTACGGGTTCCTGCGCCGGTTCGGCCTGGACGTCGGCGACCGGTTCACGATCACCGTCGCCGACCACCCGCTGAGCCTGCGCATCGTCGGCTGGTACTCCGAGACCGAGGAGGCCGGCGAGATGCTGATGTTCCCGTACGCCGACGTCGCGGCCGCCGATCCTGCCGCCCGCCCCGAGTCCTACCGGCTGCGACTCGCCGACGGTGCCGATCGAGCCGCGGTCGCGGCCACGCTCGGTGCGCTGGCCCACGATCCGGGAGATCACGCGCAGGATCGTGGCACAGCGGTGGTTCCGGGCGCTCCGTCGGCTCATCCACGAGGGCTGTCAGAGGATCCCCTGGGCAGCTGCCTCCCAGATGGTGGGGACCGACGGCCGGAAACCCAGGCTGCGCAGGAACGAGGAGTCCATGCGACCTGCCCACGGGTTGGCCAGGGGTTCGGCCGAGCCGGCGATCTCGGTGCCGGCGAGTCGGGCCATCTCGAGGACGGTGACGGGAGCGTCGTCGGTCACGTTGGCGATCCGACCGTCGAGCGCCCCGCCGAGCGCCAGGCGCACCGCCGCGGCCACGTCGCGGTGGTGGGCGACGGAGTAGGTGTGTGCGGGATGGAGCCCGAACCGGGCCGCCAGGGTGGGCATCGACGCAAGGTGCCCGTCCCCGTCGCCGTAGACGAACGGCAGCCGCAGCACGGACCAGGTGAGGCCACTGTCGCGGAGCAGTGCCTCGGCGGCCACCTTGCTGGCCGGGTAGGCGGCCGTCGGGGTGCAGGTGTCGGTCTCCTGGCCGGGACGGGTCTGGTCCTGGTCGTAGACGTTGCCGGTGCTGGCCATCACGACGCGGGCATCCGGGGCGTGTGCCGCGACGACGTCGAGGAGGTTGCGCGTGCCGTCGAGGTTCGCCTTCCAGATGGCGTCCTCGTCGTCGGTGCGGAAGAGCGCGGCGAGGTGGACGACCACGTCCACGCCCTGGACGGCGGCAGCGAGAGTGGCTGGATCGCCGAGGTCGCCCTGCACAGGTGTCGCGCCGGTGGGCAGGGTCTGCTCGCTGCGGAGCAGGCCGCGGCACTCGTGGCCGTCGGCGATCAGCCGGGGAAGCAGCCGTGAGCCGACGAGGCCGGTGGCTCCGGTGAGAAGAACAGTAGCCATGATGTTCCCTTTCACTGATGATCAGTCAGACTGACGATCAGCGGAAGGTTACACTCGCCGGGTGGACGACGACAAGGGACCCGGACCGCAGCTGCGAGCCCGGCTGGGGTACTTGCTCAAGCACGCGTTCTTCCAGCTGGAGGAGCTGCATGCCGTCCAGCTGGCGGATGGTCCGGTGAACGTCCGGGAGCTGGGCGTCCTGATGCTGCTCGACGGCCGGGAGCCGGGGTCGCAGCAGCAGGCGGCCGGGCGTCTCGGCGTGGACCGGACCACGATGGTCGGCCTCCTCGACGGGCTGGAGAGCAAGGGCCTGGTGGCACGCCAGCCCGACGCCTCGGACCGGCGTCGCAACGTCGTCGTCCTCACCGACGCCGGCCGGAAGGCCCTGAAGCAGGCCAAGGCGGCCAGCGACATGGCCGAGCGCCAGCTGCTGGCCGGCCTGTCTGCCACAGAGGCCAGACAGCTGCGCGAGCTGCTCACCCGCGTCGTCGGGCACTAGCCGCCGGCCCGACCGGGCCCGGTGGTCCGACGAGGACCAGCAGCACCAGGCTGATCCGGAACCGCGGAAGCGGCGCGCTCGCGCATCGCGGCCCGCTCCGCGGGACCCGCGCCCACGAGGCACCGCCGTTGCCCCGGACCCGGCGGAGGGCTTGTGCCAGCGATCGAGGGCGTTCTACCCTTTCACTATGATGATAGATAAGGGGCTTGGCGCCGGAGACTCCACCGCGTCTCCGATCGTGTTCACCCTGGACCCGGCATCGGGCGTCCCGACGTACCTGCAGCTGGTGCACCAGGTGGAGCACGCCCTGCGGCTCGGCTACCTCGCGGTGGGCGACCAGCTTCCGCGGGTCCGTGAGGTCGTCGCGGATCTGGCGATCAACCCGAACACGGTGCTGAAGGCATATCGCGACCTGGAGGGAAAGGGCCTGACCGTGGGCCGCCCCGGTCAGGGGACCTTCATCGCGGGCAGTCTCGACCAGATCGACCTCGCCGGTGTGACCGGCCTGCGGACGTCGCTGCTGGCCTGGCTGGACGAGGCCGACGGATCGGGCCTCGACCAGGACGGCATCGTCGCGTTGTTCTCGAGCACGCTGCGGGATTTCGCTGAACGCCATGGGCCGCGCACGCCACGCGGCGCACCGGGCGCGACCGAGCGCGCGGGAGGCGGTGCGGCGTGAGCATCATCGAGACCCGTGGGCTGAGCAAGCGGTACGGCCGCGTCCCTGCCCTGGAGGACTGCACCCTCGACATCCCGGAGGGCCACCTCGTCGCACTGGTCGGACCCAACGGGGCGGGCAAGAGCACCCTGCTCAATCTCGTCGTCGGTCTCACGGCACCCACGGGCGGCGCGGTCTCGGTCCTCGACGGTGTCCCCGCGGGCTCGCCGGCCGCGCTCGACGGCATCGCCTTCGTCGCCCAGGACATGCCGCTGTACCGGCAGCTGTCGGCCGTCGACATGATCCATCTGACCCGCAACCTCAACCGGCACTTCGACGACGCCTATGCACGTCGCCGACTCGAGGACCTCGACATTCCTGCGCGACACAGGTCAGGCAAGCTCTCCGGCGGACAGCGTGCGCAGCTCGCCCTGACCCTCGCACTTGCCCGGCATCCCCGGTTGCTGGTGCTCGACGAGCCGACGGCGGCCCTCGACCCGCTCGCGCGCCACGACTTCATGGCCACCGTCATGTCGGCCATGGCCGAGGACGGGGTGTCGGTGCTGCTGTCCTCCCACATGCTCGTGGAGCTCGAGCGGGTCGCCGACCACCTCATCCTCATCTCTCAGGGCCGGGTCCGCCTGGACGGGGCCGTCGAGGACCTGCTCGGCAGGCATCGTCTGCTCACCGGCCCGACCGAGCAGCCAGTCGACCCGCGCTGGCGCATCATCCGGGAGACGAGCGCCGGCGCCCAGAGCCACCTGCTCGTCGAGGTGGTGCTCGGCGAAGCTGCGCCGACCGGCTGGGAGGCTCGGCCGGTCAGCCTCGAAGAGCTGGCCATGGCCTACCTGCGCCAGGACGCGACGGTCTCGCGACCGACACCCCTGGAGGCGATCCGATGAGCACACCCACCGTGGCTGTCGTCTCGCCGCAGCAGGTCCGACCCGTTGCCTGGCAACGGCTCGCCTGGGTCGCCTGGCGTCGACAGCGCACCACGGTCCTGGCCATCCTCGCGATCCTCGGCGTGCTCGCGATCTATCTCCTGGTGACCGGGCTGCAGATGCACTCCGCCTGGCGCGCCTTCCAGGCCTGCACCCCGCAGCAGTCGAGAAGGTGCAACTTCGAGTGGAACGACTTCAAGAACAGCTACTCCAACCCCGGGATCATCAGCGCGCTCTTCATCTTCGCGCCGCTGCTCATCGGCGCTTTCGCCGGCGCCCCGCTGATCGGCCGAGAGCTGGAGACCGGGACCTTCCGTTACGCCTGGACCCAGGGCGTCGGTCGGCTGCGGTGGGCGATCGCACTGATCATCTCGGGCACTGTCATGGTCGGCGCGATCACCGGCGCACTGGGGGCCCTCATCGCCTGGCACGACCGCCCGCTGTGGAACACCGACGTCACGGCCCGGCTGTCTGCGAACGAGTTCCCCACGACCGGGGTCGCGATCGTGGGCTGGGCTCTCGCGGCGTACGCGGTCGGCGTCCTCGCCGGCGCTCTGTGGCGGCGCGTGCTGCCCGCACTCGCCACCGCCATCGGGGTCGGGTTCGGTCTCGCTCTCACCGCGTCCAGGGTTCGCCTGCACTACCTCTCGCCGCTGCGGACCAGCAGCCTCGAGTTCGTCACCGGCTCCCAGACCATCCAGCAGTGGTGGGAGAAGGCCGGCAGCGTGGTCAGCGACACCGACCTGAACGCCGCCCTGCGATCTGCCGGGATGCAGCAGGTCGACGTCGGTGGCGGAGGCAAGACCACGCCAGTCACCCCAGGTGACGGCACCGACCCGGTCACGTACTTGCTGCACCACGGCTACACCCAATGGACCAGCTACCAACCCGCCAGCCGCTACTGGGCGTTCCAGTGGATCGAGTTCGGCTGGCTCACCGCCTTGGCGATCCTCGTCCTGATCGCGACGTTCCTGCTCGTACGGCGCCGCGACGCCTAGCACCGGACGACAGGGGGTTGCCGCACAGCTCAGGCGGCGACCGGCGTACGGGTGCGTGCCCGCCAGACCCGGGCGACGGCCAGGGCGGCGATGATGTCCCAGATCCCCCACCAGGCCGCGACCAGCGCCATCCCGCCGAGGCCGTCGAAGAAGCTGAACACCAGCAGCAGGCCCAGGCCCGCGTTGCGCACTCCGACCTCGAAGGTCATCGCCTTGGTGGAGTCGGTCGGCAGCTGGAACGCACGGGCGATGACGTAGCCGAGGCCGAGGGCCAGTGCGTCGTGGAGGAACACCGCGATCGCGACCACGCCGATCCAGGAGATGAACAGGTCGAGGTTCTTCACCAGCGCCAGCAGGATCAGCACACCCAGGGCAGCGAAGGCCAGCGGGCCGACGACCTTGCCCGAGCGGGACGCGACCCGGGGCCAGAAGTGCGCGGCCGCGATGCCGAGCACGAACGGGAGTCCGATGACGACCAGCACCTCGACCAGCATGTCGACCACGTCGAGATGGATCGAACGCATCATCGGCCCGCCGGTGGGGTGCAGGTTGCCCCAGAACGCGAAATTCAGCGGCATCAGCACGATCGCGAGCAGGTTGCTCACCGACGTCATCGAGACCGACAGGGCCACGTCGCCCCGCGCCTGGTGGGTGACGATGTTGGAGACGTTGCCGGGCGGGCAGCACGCCACCAGGATCATGCCGAGCGCGACGGACCCGCGTACGCCGAGCAGCAACGTGAGCAGGAACGTGATGCCGGGCAGGATCAGGAACTGCGCCGCCACGCCGACGGCGATCGCCTTCGGCCGCCGAGCGGCTCGCCGGAAGTCGTCGAGGGTGGTGTCGAGCGCGATCCCGAAGAGGATGCCGGCGATGATCACCCGCAGCAGCATCCGGGAGCTCTCGTCGAAGGCGATCTTGATGTCGTCGACGTTGCCGGTCGCCGCCACCAGCGGGGTCAGCAGGGCACTCATCGGCTCTCTCCTGTCCGGGATCGCAGCCGACGGGTCATCAGGCTGGAGTAGATCTTCGGTGCGTGACGGCTCACCGTCCAGGCCAGTCGTGCGGTCCGCCCCACCAGGACGACGTCCCGTCGCCCCTCGGCCGCCGCGACGATCGCCTGCGCCGCCTGCTCGGGCGTGATCTCCTCGCCCGTGGTCGTGCGGCCCGCGCGTCCTGCCGGGTCGGCCACCCCCATCCCACCGGTGACGAAGGTCGGGTGGACGATCGTGACCCGCACGCCCTGGGCGGCGAGCTCGGGCCGCAGGGCGGTGAACAGCCCGGTGACCGCATGCTTCGCCGCGACGTACGCCGGCCGGCCGAGCACCGGGGCGAAGCCGGCCACCGATCCGACCAGCACCACCCGGCCCCGTGCACGCCGCAGCGCCGGCAGCGTCGCCAGCAAGGGCACCAGCGCGGAGAAGTGGGTGCCGTCCATGACCCGCCGGTGCGTGGCCGCGTCGTGGTCGTCGATCGTGCCGATCGCCGACAACCCGGCGCAGAGCACCAGCAGGTCCAGCCGCGGCAGGTCGGCGAGGGTCGCCCGGACGGCCGGCTCGTCGGCGAGGTCGCAGACCAGTGTGTGCGGTCCGGCGACCAGGTCGAGTCCCTGCACGTCGTACCCGCCCTCGATCAGCAGCTCGACGACGTGGCGGCCGATCTGACCGCTCGCTCCGGTGACCACCGCCACCCCGCGCGATCCGGTCGTCACGACCGCCCCCTGCTGAGCCGACCCTGCCGGAAGATCTCGTAGGTCTCCCGGGTCGTCCGGGTCGGCAGCCCGGGGAAGTCGCGCCGCAGCCGGGTGTTGTCGAGCACCGGCCGGTGCAGGAGGAACTCGACCTGCTCCGGACCGTACCGCCCGACCCCGATCCGCTTCATCACCGTCAGCGCGGTCCGCACCACGCCCGCCGGCACCACCACCAGCCGCGAGCCCTCCACCGCCGCGATGTCGCGCAGGGTCAGCACCCCGTCGCCGGCGAGGTTGTAGATGCCGGTACGCCGCGCCAGCACGCCGGTGACGATGATCTCGGCGACATCCTGGTCCCAGATGAACGTGAACGGCCCGTCGGTGCCGGCCAGCGTCATCACCACCCGGCCGGTGAAGAGCGCGGTGATCTGGTTGTCGGTGTCCGCGCCCAGGATCGTGCCGGGCCGCAGCACGAGCTGCCCCAGCTCCGGGTGCAGCCGCCGGGCCCGGGCGAGCAGCGCCTCGACCGCAGCCTTGTGCCGCGAGTAGGCGAACGCGTCGCTGCCGGCGACCGGCTGGTCCTCGGTGAGCATTCGGCCGTCGTTGCGTGGGAAGTAGCCGTACGCCGCCCCGGAGCTGGTCACGGTCAGGTGACCCACCCCCGCGGAGACGCAGGCGTCGACCACGCGCTGGGTGCCACCGACCTCGATGTCCTCGAGCTCGGCCTCGCTCATCCCCTTCGGCGGCTCGACGATCGCCGCCAGGTGCACCACCGCCTCGGCCTCGTGCTCGCGCATCAGCGCGGCCAGGTCGAGGTGGCGCAGGTCGCCGGTCACGTAGGCGACCCCCGGGACCGGCTCGCGCGGTGCCCGCACGTCGACCGACACGGTCGTGATCCCGCGCTCGACCAGCCGCCGCACGACGAGGGAGCCGAGGTAGCCGGTGCCACCGGTGACGAGGACGGTCATCGGCTCAGCCCTTCGGCTCCTGGTGCATCTTCTTGAACGCCTGCAGGCCGGGCGCCCACAGGTGCTCGACCTGGTCGACGTGCACCTGCACCACGGCCGCGCGGCCGCAGTCGCGCGCCCGCTCCAGTGCGCCGCGCAGCTGCCCGGAGTCGGTGACCAGCTCGGCATGGGCCCCCATCGCCTGTCCCATGAGGTCGTAGCGGCAGGGTTCGAAGTCGGCGTACACGATCTGCTCGGGCGGCAGGCTGGAGTTCGTCACCATCTTG
Source organism: Marmoricola sp. (assembly GCA_036261595.1). GTDB lineage: Bacteria > Actinomycetota > Actinomycetes > Propionibacteriales > Nocardioidaceae > Marmoricola. The sequence continues at coordinate 6,086 of DATAKN010000320.1, read as the reverse complement.
CGCACGACCGTGGCGATCGGATGCGCCTGGATCTGCTGGGACATCTTCACCATCCCCCAGGCCCCGTCGACCAGCACCACGAACACGATCGGCAGCCCGAGCCGGACCGCGCTCTCCACCTCGGTCGGGTGCATGCCGAAGGCGCCGTCGCCGATCAGCACGCAGACCCGCTGGTCGGGCGCCGCCACCGCCGCGCCGAGGGCCTGGCCCATGCCGGCCCCGAGCATGCCGAACTTGTACGTCGACAGCACCGTCCGCGGCACGTTCGCGGAGTGGTAGAAGTTCGACCACACGACCGTGTTGCCGCCGTCGAAGACCCAGACCGTGTCGTCGGGCATGACCTCCTGCGCGACGGTCGGCACGTGCCCGGGGTGCACCGGCGAGCCGTCCTCGAGCGCCTTGGTGAGCTTCGCCCGCTCCTGGGCGACGGTGTCCCGCCACGCCTTGAGCCGCGCGCGGCGGTCGGCGATCCCGGGGACCTGCAGCCGCGCGACGGCGTCGCCGAGTGCCCGGAGGCCCTCCCGTGCATCGGCCAGGATCGCCACGCTGACCGGCTTGTTGACGCCGAGCCGCTCGTCGTCGAGGTCGATCTGGATCGTCTGCTGCGTCGCCGGCGGCGCCCAGTTCGGCGCCTTGCCCCACCAGTCGGTCTCGCCCAGCCGGCTCCCGACGACGAGCGCGACGTCGGCGGCGTTGCGCACCTCGTCGTTGACGCCCAGGGCGGTCATCGGGATCGCCTCCGGCCGGGTCTCGGCCAGCGCGCCGCGGGCCGCCCAGCTCGTCGTCACGGGAGCAGCGAGCAGGCCGGCCAGCCGGGCGAGCTCCTCCTCGGCGCCGGCGTGGTACACCCCGGAGCCGACGTGGATCATCGGGCACGCGGCGTCCACGAGCAGCTGCGCGGCTCGCTCGACGAGCACCGGGTCGGGCTGCAGGGGCGTCGTACGCCGGTAGGACTCCGGCGCGCGCACGGCGTCGGCCTCGATGCCGGTCGACTGGTTGATGATGTTCTCGGGTACGTCGACGTGCACCACGCCCGGCCGGCCGCTGAAGCTCACCCGCAGCGCTCGTCGCAGGATCTCGGGGATGCGGTCGGCGCTCGGCACGTGGCACGACCACTTCGTCATCGGCGCCGTGACCGCGGTCTGGTCGAAATTCTGGTACGTGCCACCGCGGTCGGGGTGGGTGATCCCGACGCGTCGGCCGCTGGTGATCAGCAGGATCCGGTTGCCCTCGCCCTGCTCGACCGCGACCCCGGGCAGCACGTTCGCGACGCCCGGCCCGTTGGAGGCCATGCACACGCCGAGCCGCCCGCTGACCCGCGCGTAGGCGCCGGCCATGTGCGCGGCGGCCGCCTCGTGCCGTGGCGAGTGCAACGTGATGCCCTCGTCGGCCAGCGCCCGGTAGAGGCCGAAGTAGGTGCCGTCGATGATGCCGAACATCTGGTCGACACCCTCGGCCGCGAGCATCTTCGCGATCAGCTGTCCACCCGTCAGGCCCTTGGCCATGGATCCTCCTGTTGTGACTGTGCCCACAAACTAGGAGCCACTACCGGTCCCCGTCCTGTGCTTCGGTCCAGAAACCGCTCTTCCGTTGTGGCGCGTCACAATCCACACTGGGCCCGTGTCGGAGTGGGATCAGATCGCCAACCTCATCGAGCGGGTCGTCGCCGCTCCCGAACTGCTCGACGACGTGGTCGAGGAGGTGCGGGCGTCGATCCGGGAGGTCTCCGGCCTCGAGGCCTCCGACGTCGCCCGGCACACCCGCGCCCTGCTGGCGGCGTCCACCCGCTCGATCGCCTCCCGGCGCGGGCCGACGGAGGCCGAGCTCTCCTTCGTGGAGGACCTCGCCGTGACCCGGGCCCGCCAGGGGGTTCCGATCCACGCCGTGCTCTCGGCGATTCACGTCGCCGAGCGCCGGATCTGGGCCCGCGCGAAGATCGTGGCGGCCGAGACGGGAGTCAACCCGGCTCTGGTCCTCGACGCGCGCGAGCTCTACGACGACTGGGCGCAGCAGGTGCGCGCCCGGTTGCTCCAGGCCCATGGCTCCGCGGAGCGGACCGGGCGGGTGGCGGACGCCGACGCGGACGCCGTACGCCGCCTGCTCCAGGGCGGGTCGGCCGCCTCGCTCGCGGCCGCCGCGGCGGGCCTGCCCACGACCGGCCTGCAGGTGCTGGTCTCGCCGCACCCCGATCGGGCCGGCCTCACGCGCGCCGGACGCCGCACCCGCGCCGGGGTCGTCGCCGACACCGGCGCCGAGAGCGTCGCCGTCGTCCCTCGCGTGCCGGGTGCGCTCGCCAACGCCGCCGGCCCGGTCGGCGTTGCCGGCCCGGGCGCGCCGGAGGACGTCGTGACCCTGCGGCGCCTGGCCGCCGCGACCGCCCGGGCCGCGCAGATGCACGGGCGCACCGGCTGCGTCGACGTGGCCGAGGTCCCCACCCTGGTCGCCCAGCAGGACCGCGGCGATCTCGCGGCCCGGCTCGTCGAGCGCCACGCGCCGGCGATCGACGGCCTCGGCCGGGTCGCCGACCACGTCGTGGCCACGACCCGCGCCTGGCTCGAGTGCCGCTGCGACGCCGACCGTGCCGCCGAGCGCGAGTACGTCCACGCCAACACGGTGCGCAACCGCGTCGCCGCCCTCACCACCGCGACCGGCCTCGACCCCCGCGACCCCTTCCAGGCCGTGGATCTGTGGTGGCTCTGCGTCACCTGGCAGGCGCGACGCACCTGAACCGGCTCCGGGCCGGGCCGCGACGCTGGCCGGGTCTAGCCGCCGAGCCGGTCACCTGCTCGGGCGAGGGCCTCGATCGCAGCCCGCACCGCGGGGGAGCGGGACTGGCTGCGGCGCCAGAGGACGATGGACTCCCGAGCGGGCACCGGGTCGTGGACCCGCACCGCGACCGTGCCGTCCGGCAGCGGTGCGCGACCGAGGCGCGGCACGAGCGCGATGCCCAGGCCGGCGGAGACCAGCGCGAGGTGGGAGGCGAACTCCATCGCGACGTGGTCGATGCGAGGCAGTCGGCCCGTGCCGGCGTACATCCGCGACAGCCATTGGCGGCAGATCGTGTTCTCGGGCGTGGCCACCCAGCCCTCGTCGGCCAGGTCGGCAGGGGTGACGCGGGCGCGACCGGCGAGGGGGTGGTCGGCGCGGAGGATCACTTCGGCCTCGTCGTGGTGGACCGTACGCCGGTCCAGGTGCTCCGGGATCTCCAGGACCACGTCGCCCCAGCGGTGCACGAGCGCGACGTCGGCGCGGCCACTGGCCACGTCGTCGACCGCGTCCCAGGGCTCGAGCTCGCGCAGCCGGACCCGGAGGCGGGGGTGCGCTGCGGTCAGCTCGGCGACCGCCGGGCCGATGAGGCCGCGCATCGCGGTCGAGAAGCCCACGACCTCGAGGTCGCCGGTGACCTCGCCGGCGTGGGCGTGCAGGTCCGTCTCGAGCTGCTCGAGGTCGGCGGCGATGCGGCTGCCCTGCTCGACCAGATGCCGGCCGGGACCGGTGAGGATGACGCCACGGCCGACCCGCTCCAGCAGCGCCACGCCGGACTGCCGCTCGAGGCGCTTGATCTGCTGGGACACCGCCGAGGGCGTGAAGCCGAGAGCCTGGGCGGCCGCGACCACGGACCCGTGCTCGTGGACCGCCTCCAGCGAGCGCAACGCCGTCCACTCGATCATGCAGTCAAATTGCATGGTTCAATGCAGATGTCATCGCTGGTGCTTCCGGGTCGACGACTCCAGACTTCTCGGCATGACCGGCTCCCTGGATCTTCGCCACGCTCTCCTGGCCACCCTCGTCGCGGTGATCTGGGGCTTCAACTTCGTCGTGATCCAGTGGGGCATGGAGGGCGTTCCGCCCCTGCTGTTCGCCTCGTTGCGGTTCGCAGCCGTCGTGGTCCCCGCGGTGTTCTTCGTGCCGCGACCGGCCGCCTCGTGGCGGGCCGTGGCCGCGGTGGGGGCGTTCATGTCGCTGGGTCAGTTCGGTCTGCTCTACACCGCGATGCACCTGGGCCTGCCGCCGGGACTCGCGGCGCTCGTGCTGCAGGCGCAGGTGCTGTTCACCGCGCTCATCGCCGCCGTGTGGCTGCGCGAGCGCCCCTCGCTCCGTCAGGCGGGGGGCATCGTGGTCGCCTCCGGGGGCCTCGTCGTGGTCGGGGTGGGGCGGGGCGGGCACGTGCCGCTCTCCGCGCTGCTGCTGTGCCTGGGCGGCGCGTTGTCCTGGGGCATCGGCAACGTGGTGGCTCGGCGCGTCGCGGCGCCCACCTCGTCCGGACTCTCCATGGTCGTGTGGTCGTCGGTCGTCGTACCGGTGCCGCTGTTCCTGCTCAGCGTGCTGCTCGACGGGTCGGCCACGGTCGGGCACGCCCTCGCTGGCCTGGGCCCGGCGGCGATCGCCTCGACGCTCTACACGACCGTGCTCGCCTCGCTCGTGGGCTACTCGATCTTCAACGGGCTGCTGGGCCGCTACCCGGCGTCGTCCGTGGTGCCGTTCGTGCTGATCGCGCCCCCGGTCGCGATGGCCAGCGCCTGGCTCCTGCTGGGCCAGACCGTCAACGCCGCGGAGGCGCTCGGCGGCCTCGTGGTCCTGGCCGGCGTGCTCGTCACGGTGTCCCAACGCCGGGTGGCCGCGCCTCAGGGCACGACGCTCGAACCGCAGCCGAACCCAGAGAGACAGGTGCACGAGGTGGCCCGCGCCTGACCTGGTGGGTGTGCGGGCTGGGAGACAACGGTTCCCGGATCTGCGTCTGGCTGAGGGTTCAGCTCTCCGTCGGACGCTGGGGGGCCTCTTCGGCGAACACCCGTAGCTCTCCGTCGGGGGACCAGCACGCATAGGTGTTGATGTCTCTGGTCCACACGGTGGTGTTGCGCATCATCTGCGCCCTCTGCGTGGCCAACGGGCCGCGGGAACCCTGCACCGAGAAGACCCGGCCGTAGATGCGCTTGGCCATCTGTCCGGCATCGCTGGTGGCGAGCGTTTCGGTGCTCTCGGAGGGTCCACGTCCGGACATGTAGTCCTTCTGGGTCCAGTGCGAGAGCAAGGCACACTCCTCTACCATGTGCGGCTTCTCGTCCTTGTCCCACACCGTCAGGTACCAGCCGGCCGGCAAGCCGTTGCGGACCAGTACCCACTGGAACAAGAGTCCCACGCCGGTGACCTCCTGCAGCGGAATGCGTCGGCGGCGCAGGTCACCGGCAATGATCAGGGTGTTCCCGCGCAACTCCAGCGGCCGCCTGCCCTGAGCCGCCTCGACGAGGAGCAGCACACCGAGGACAACAAACAGCGCGCCAACTCCGAGAAACGTCCAGCGCACCCCGGCGGGGACGCTGGCCGCGCTTCGAAGCTCGACCCCGAGGAACGCGGCGAGGCCGATCGCGATGAGGCCGGTGGCCAAACGGCCCCACGACCGTGCGCCCAGCCCTGTGACTTCGATATCGGGGCCCGGCGGTTCGCGCACGCACTGATCCTGACACGCGCAGGGCCCGCAGCCAGGTGACCGGGCGCCCCGCGGTTACGACAACAATCAGCGTCCGTCGATGGGGCCGCCGGGGGTGTATCCCGGCGAGCCTGGCTCGAGCCTCCGTTCCGGACGGAGCGGCCCGGTGTGCTCAGTCGAATCCGAGAGCCTTGCGGCCGAGCACGAACGCGCCGGCCCCGAAGAAGCCGAGCAGGGCGAATCCGAGGGCGTGACCGCTGTCCGCGAAGATCAATGCCCCGCCGCCGAGGGCGGCGAGCAGGCACAGTGCCGCCGTCACCAACATCGGCACCTTGATCTTTCGGTCGTTCACGGACTTGACGATGCCACGCCAGGCGATGCAACGAGTAGCCGGCCAACCGGCTGTGCGCCAGACACGCTGGACGCTGAACGCCGCGGTGTGGGTCTGCGAGCCTCGCTCTTCGCCGCAGATCAGTGCGTTCTCTACAAGGTCATACGAAGCGTGCGCCATAGCCCTTGTCATGTGTCGGCGCATCGCTGACAGCTTGTGCCGTTACTTCGTTGACAGTGTGCGCGGTCGGCGGGGTGGGAGTCGATGGCCGTCGCGGCCGCGCTTGTTGGGTTGATAGCGGCGGGTCGGGTCGATGACCCGAGTGTC